>NZ_CP011058.1:707500-1007500 GCF_000961095.1 Paenibacillus beijingensis
CGTTATTGCTCAGCGTAGGCATCTATTTCTGGGCAGGAATGCTGTCCACAAGCGCCGTCATCCTTGCCTGTCCCGAATGCGGCCGGCAGACGAAAATACTCGGGAAAACGGACCGGTGCATGTTTTGCAAAACGATGTTAACGTTCGACCCATCCCAAGCAACCGATGGCGCAGACAACGACATTAAATCTGAAAACGCTTCAACAGAATTGAAAAATGAATCTCTTCCTAAAATGTGAGAAAGAGCTTAAACTTTGCGATAAGTAAAACAAGCCGACCGACGGCAAATTCGCGCATTCACCCGCTGCGTAAATCCGTCGATCGGCTCTTCATAGTGTTCGGCGATCAAAGCTGCTTCAGGATCTTTTATTCAGCGCTCCTTCAATAACGCTCCAAATATCGTCGCTTTGAAAGGACCGGTTCCAGGTGGCAACGCCGGCGAGCCCGTACCGGTTGGCCAGATCCACCCGCGCTTTAATCGAAAGCGCGTCTTCGATCCATATCCGGTTAAGCGCCCCGTTCTCGGAATATTCCACATAATTTTGACCGGTTGCGGCATCATAAACAGGAGCAAGCTTTTTAGCCGCGATGATTTCACGGACCCGGTCCATTCCGACCGCTTTGGAAGAGACCTTCCTTTTTCCGTTTTGCCCGATCGTCTCGGTCCAAATTCTTGTGTAGAGGGGCATGCCAAGAATAAGCTTCGCCGGCGGTATTCCATCCTCCTCCACAAGGCGGTCCACCGCTCTTTTCACCCACGGCATCGAAGCGACCGATCCGGAATTCGGACTCGAAGCCCAGTGTTCATCGTAAGCCATGAGCATCATATAATCCACGCTCTGGATGAGCGCCGGCCGGTCGAGAAACAGCGACCACAGCTCGCTGTTGGATTTTGGCGTGACATCGATCGATACGACGAGATTTTGCTCGTGCAGCATCGGAGTCAGCTCGCGCACAAACTGGACAAGATTTGCTTTGTCGGCCGTTCTTACATTTTCAAAATCGATATTGATTCCTTGCAGCCGGTACATCTTCGCGTACGCGAGAAGCTGCTGGATCATATAAAACCGCGTTTCGACCGTAGAAAGCGCCTGGGTCGTCCGTTTCGGCTCAAATCCGTTGCTGAATACCGCCCACAGCTGAATGCCGCGGTTTCGCGCCCAATTGACATAATGACTGTCGGCCTTGCTGCGGATTTGGCCGCTTCCGTCAAGAAGCTCAAACCAGGTCGGACTGATTACATTGACTCCCGTCAGCTCCGAAAACCCGGACGGATCGGGATCTTTTTTGTAGACGGCTTCCCATGTTAAATTAATTTTACTGCCGATTGTTTTCCAAGCGATAAAAGGCGGCTCGTCAGGAAGGGACTCGAACTGCCGCACCTTGCCGAGGATGAGATCGGATTTGCGTGCATAGCCCGCATAACCGCCCGGTCCCTGCACGTAATACCAGCCGTCCCGCTCCCCCATACCCGTATGTTGTCATCTGCATCCTTGGGCGCTTCATCGACGATCGGAGCGCGGATCGTAGCCTTTTCGCGGATCAACAGGTTGTCCTTTTTTACCGCCGCCTGCTGAACGGCGTCGCCGGCTTTGAACAACGTTACCGCGCCAGTGGAAGCGGACACCGATGCTTGAATGCCGTAAAGCTCCTGCAGCGGCGTCAAAGGGATATACAGCGTGCCGTCCACGCTCTCCGGGGCAAAAGCAAGCTTGATCGTCTTGCTGTTCATTTTTGCCGTAAGAGCATCTGTCTGCATCCGCATCACTTTAGTGGTAGTCGTCAAAATAACCGATTCAGAGTCCGGTTCATATCTGATTTCCTCGTCTCCCGCCAAATCCTGCACCGCTTCAAGCGGCAGCTTCACGGAATCTTCCCGCACGAGTGCGCCTTGTTTCAAAAACTCCCCTTTATAAAATAAAGGGTGCTTTGTCCCGTAGTCGGGAACGATATGCTTATTGTTCGGAATAAACCGCAGATAACCGGCCCATGCGCCGGCAACCGCTGCAAGCAAAAAACAAATCAGTACAAACAGCCGAAATCCTCCGCCGCGGCGGCGTCTTACCCTTACCGATAGGTTTTCCATTATTTAGTAGACACTCCTTCTGCTCCCATCCTTTGTTAATACGAAAGATTAGGGCAAAAAGTTGCTCTTCAGCGACCAATAAAAAAAAGTGCAATGCTGGAAGAATCACCTTCCATCACTGCACTTTTGTAAAACAAATAATTGCCTCATTAATGTTTGCCGGTGTTGCAGTTTGTGCAAACGCCGTATATTTCCATCCGATGGCCTTCAACTGTAAATCCGGTCTCACGCGACGCCGCCCGTTCAACCGACAGCAGAGGAGGGTGATCAAAATCGACGATGTCTCCGCACACTCTGCATATCGCATGGTAATGGTCGGATAAATCCGCATCAAAGCGGCTGGAATCGTCGCCGTACTTCAGCTCCCTCACGAGCCCGGCTTCCACAAATAACCGCAGATTATTATATATTGTCGCCACGCTCATACTTGGAAAATTAGGTGATAAAGCCTTATAAATCACATCCGCGGTAGGATGAGACATGGAATTCATCAGATAACTTAATATTGCGTGACGCTGCGGGGTCATGCGGACGCCATTCATCTTCAGCTGTTCCAAAGCTTGTTCAACATTGGCTCCCATACCCTTCACGCCTTTCCTAAGTTGTTGTAAACTATTTTACGCGCTTTCTTCCGATATTGTCAATGAAATGGGAATAGAAACGCCGATCTTAGGCCGGTCTAGCCCCGATTTACCCGGATGGTGACGTGTAACGGTTAATTGCAATATCGCTGTTGGCATCGACATTGATTCGGTACGTTCCGAGACCGATGGTTCCCTCAATCGTTTTGCTGTCGTTTGCGAGCGGAAGATCCGATGAAATCGAACCGAACGTAACGGAGCCGTAAACCGAGTAATCGCCGGACTCCGGAAGCCGGATATGAATATCGCCGATCGAACTGTCGACATCCCAGGAGCCTTCCACAACCGCGCTGGCAAGATCAATTTCACCGTTTAACGTATCGGCTTGGACGTTGCCCCGCACTTCATTGATCGAGATTTTCCCGTTCTTCGTTCCGGCCTCCGTATTTCCGTCAATCTGAGACAGTTCCAAACTTCCGTTGGAAGTGGACGCAGACAGATTGCCTCCAATGCCTTTGGCATACACATTGCCGTCCTTGGCCGAGAGCTTCGCATCGCCCGTTATGGCATTCGCCGTAATGTCTCCATATATAGTATGTGCGGATACAGATCCGGTAATGTCACGAATATTTATGAGGCCGTTCACATTGTTCACCGTCAGGCCGGCTGCCAGCCGAAAGCCGCTGATTGTTACGGGCCCGTTGCCAGCGTTCACTTTCATCTCGACGTCGTCCCTCTCCTGCCCGCTGCCGGAAGGTGAGGATGAACCGGTGCCGTTAAGGACATTACCGGCATCACTGATGCCGCTCCCCTCGATCTCATTATCTCCTTGGAGCGCTCCGCCGCCAAGGTTGCCTCCGCTTGGATGGTCCGGGACACCGTCCGGGACACCGCTTTCGGGCGATACGCCGCCGGGAGCTTCTCCGAGGGACACCGTTTCGACCGCCGCGGTATTTTCCGGCAGCAAAACGGTTATATTCATGCGCGGCTTACGCTCTCCGTTCGCTCCGTACGGCTTGCCCTTCGCCTCGATGACCATCTGCTCGCCGGATGCAATCTTCACTTCCGATTCGCCGGCGATTTTGTCCGCTTCCTGCTTGTTCTCGAGATCGATCCAAACGACCGTTTTGACAACGACCGAGCTGCCGCTTCCGCGCATCACCTTTATTTCTCCGTTCGGGTTATCGATGACCACTGTTTTAACCTTTTGCTCGGGCACCGCGGTTACGTCGTTCTTCGTATATTCATAGCCCTTCTCTTCGCCAAGATTGCCGATTCCGGCAATGCCGGTGTTCCACTGATCCAGCCAGCGGAATGGCAGTCCACCGTATTGCGTGATGACAAATGCGGTGGAAGCGATAAGAAAAGCGACAAACACGCCGGCCACATCGAATAGAAGCCGGCGATGGCGGCGGCGCGTCATGAGGCTGTATGCCGTCACTTCCAGCCCGATAATGATCAGAAGGGCCGGCCACCATTCGCCCAGCAGCGAAATGTCGTTGCGGCCCTTCACTTGATCCCATAGAAGAACGGCTCCGACAAAAACGACGAGAGCCGCCGCCGACCACCGGCCGAGAAGAAAGGCGCTGCTGCGGCTTCCCCACATCAACATCAGCAATCCGATGACAAGCAGACCCGCTCCGGAAGCATAGTCGCCGATCCAGTCGAGCCTCGGTTGAACGGCTGCAGGGGACGGATCAAAAACAGCAGCAGCGCGCCGGCGCCCATAAGCGCAGCGCCTTGAACGAATGTAATTGCGCTCTTGGCCGATGCCCCCGATTCCGAATGGGACAGTTCCGCCGGATGAGCGGAAGCTTTTTGCAGCGCATCAAATACGCTGACGAAATAAAGCACGGGCAGCGCAAGCCCCAAATAGACGAGCAGCAGAGCGCGGCTTCCTCCCGTAGAGTCGGAAAACCGGATCAGCGCCGAAATATCGAGAAAAACCGCTGCTAACAGCAGCAGCCCCCGCGTGTAATAACCGGCATAAATATGTCCCGCTCCGGGAACGATAAAGGCAAGCAAGCCCGCGAGCCATCTTTTCTTAGGTGATTTCGGTGAAATCGGCGAGTTCTCTCTCTCGATGCGGTCCTTCATTCCGTACTCACGGCATGTACACCTTCCAATCGTTTAATTTCGTCTAAAAGAACGATGATATTACCCGAATTTGGATATGAGACATTCAGCTTCAACATTACCCTCGGTTCTTCCAGCTCGACGTCGCCGTATTCCTGGAGCGTAATTTTCCGGATCGTAATTTCTCGCTCCAGCATCAACGCGCTGATCGCCTGGAACAACGTTGTACGCTCGTCGGCTACGATGGACAGGTGATGTTCTTTTTTTCCTGCGATATATTTTTTCTCCAGCTTGTTCAAAAACCAGAGAATAAGAAGCACCATTATCGTTGCGGATGCTGCAGCGAACAGAAAGCCCGCCCCAACCGCAAGTCCGATCGCCGAGACCACCCAAAGCGACGCCGCCGTCGTTAAACCCGTGATCGATTTGCCGGTAAAAAGGATCGTACCCGCTCCTAAGAAACCGATTCCTGTTATAACCTGAGCCGCCAGACGGGCGGGGTCCAGCCGTACGTTCGGTTCATTGACAAATTCGGCAAAGCCGTGTTCGGACAAAAGCATGAGCAGACACGAGCCGAGACAGACGAGCGCATTCGTACGCAGTCCGGCCGCATGATTCGATTGTTCCCTCTCAAAACCGATTAATCCTCCAAGCACCAATGCCAGCACCATTCGCAGCAGAATCTCCCATTCGCTAATGAACCATGGATTATGGCTTGTTGCTTGAATTGCTGTATTGACGGCCACTTTCCGCATCACAACCTTTCCAAGTGCATATCCGCAAAAAGGATAACGATTATATAGCATACTGCATACGTACGCCAGAGCATGTTTTTACTGCAGCGAACCTAGCATCTCCTTGAGTAATTGTAACACCTTATCCGCTTCTGTAAACGCAAAAAAAGCCGCCCCCGGCGCCGTATGGCGTAATGGGGACGGCATGGTCGATCGGCCGGGGTTACTTGTTCAGCCGCTCTGCGAGCAGCTTGTTCACAAGTCCGGGGTTCGCTTTGCCCTTTGATTCTTTCATCACTTGGCCGACGAGGAATCCGATCGCTTTTTGCTTGCCGGCTTTATAATCTTCCACGGATTGCGGGTTGGCTTCCACAATGCGGTCGACGATGGCAAGAATCGCTCCTTCGTCGCTGATCTGCACCAAACCTTGCTCTTCGACGATCTGCTGCGGCAGCTTGCCCGTCTCCAGCATCGATTTAAATACCGTCTTGGCGATTTTGCTGCTGATCGTGCCCTTCTCGAGCAAACCGATCATTTCGCCCAATCCTTGGCCGGTCACTTTAACGCCGTCAATGTCTAGATTGTTCGAGTTCAAGTAGCCGAGCAAATCGCCCATAATCCAGTTGGCGACCGCTTTGGCGTCCTTCGTGTAGCGCAGGCTTTCTTCAAAGAAGTCGGCCAGTTTTTTGGAAGACGTAATAACGCCCGCATCGTAAGATGGAAGGTCGTATTCCGCTGCATAACGCGCCTGACGGGCATCCGGCAGCTCCGGAATGGTAGCGCGGACGCGCTCCTTCCATTCGGCGTCGATATGGAGACGGACCAGATCCGGATCGGGAAAATAGCGGTAGTCATGCGATTCTTCCTTGCCGCGCATCGAAAATGTCTTGCCCTGGGAATCGTCCCAGCGCCGCGTTTCCTGCACAACTTGACCGCCGCCTTCCAAAATGTCCGCCTGGCGCCACTGCTCATATTCGAGTCCGCGCTGTACGCCGCGGAACGAGTTCATGTTCTTCAGCTCGGCGCGCGTGCCGAACTTTTCCTGTCCCCATGGACGAAGGCTGATGTTAGCGTCACAGCGCAGGCTTCCTTCTTCCATTTTGACGTCGGACACATCGCAGTATTGCATGATCGCTTTCAATTTCTCGAGATAAGCTTTCGCTTCCTCCGGCGTGCGGATGTCCGGCTCGGAGACGATTTCCACCAGCGGCGTGCCGACACGGTTAAAGTCGACCAGCGAAGCGAAGCCGCCGTCCACGTGCGTCAGCTTGCCCGCATCCTCCTCCAGATGAAGGCGGGTAATGCCGATCCGCTTTGTTTCCCCGCCCACTTCGATGTCGATCCAGCCATGCTCGCCGATCGGCTGATCATACTGGGAAATCTGGTACGCTTTCGGAGAATCGGGATAAAAATAGTTTTTGCGGTCGAACTTGCTGACGTCGGCAATGGTGCAGTTCAGCGCCATCGCCGCCTTCATCGCATATTCGACAGCCTGCCGGTTCAGCACCGGCAGCACACCGGGATGCCCGAGACAGATCGGGCACGTATGGCTATTCGGCGGAGCCCCGAACGACGTGGAGCATCCGCAAAAAATTTTGCTGTTCGTATGCAGCTCCACGTGCACTTCAAGGCCGATGACCGTTTCATATCGAGTCGCTTCAGACACTGCTATCGTTCCTCCTGCTTCTAAAAATTACAGCTGCGGGCGCTGTTTATGGAAATCCGTATGCTGCTCGAAGGCATAAGCCGCGCGCAGCATCGTCCGTTCGTCGAACGCCTTGCCGATAATTTGCAGGCCGACAGGCAATCCGTCCGCAAATCCGCACGGAATGCTCATGGCCGGAACGCCTGCCAGGCTGACCGGAACCGTACAAATATCGTTCATATACATCGTCAGCGGGTCGCCGACTTGTTCCCCGATCTTGAACGCCGTCGTCGGAGCCGTCGGCCCGATCAACACGTCGTACTTTTTAAACGCCTCGTCGAAATCGCGCTTGATGAGCGTTCTTACCTTTTGCGCCTTCAAATAATAGGCGTCATAGTAGCCGGAGCTTAGCGCGTAGGTGCCGAGCATAATCCGGCGCTTCACTTCCGGCCCGAAGCCCTGGCTGCGCGACTTGCGGTACAAATCGAGCAGATTATCCGGGTTGTCGGCGCGCACGCCGTAACGGACGCCGTCGAAACGGGCCAGGTTGGAGGACGCTTCCGAAGAAGCGAGCAGATAGTAGGTCGCGATCGCATATTCCGTATGCGGCATCGACACTTCCTCCCATGTCGCGCCGAGGCTTTCGTAAACTTTCAGCGCGGCCAGCACCGCTTCCTTCACTTTCGGGTCGATTCCTTCGCCCATATATTCCTTCGGAACGCCGATGCGCAGACCTTTCACGTCCCCGGACAATGCGCTGACATAGTCGGGAATGTCGACGTTGGCCGAAGTTGAATCCATTGCGTCGTAACCTGCAATCGCCTGCAGCACATATGCGGAATCTTCAACGTTTTTCGTCAGCGGACCGATCTGGTCGAGCGAAGAAGCGAACGCGACAAGCCCGAACCGCGATACGAGGCCGTAAGTCGGTTTCAGTCCGACGATGCCGCAGTAGGCGGCAGGCTGGCGGATCGAACCGCCCGTGTCGGAGCCGAGCGCAAAATAAACTTGTCCTGCCGCCACGGAAGCGGCGGAGCCGCCGCTGGAGCCGCCCGGAACATATTCGGTATTCCACGGGTTGCGGACCGGATAATAGCTGGAATTCTCGTTTGAACCGCCCATCGCAAACTCGTCCATATTCAGCTTGCCGACGGTGACGGAACCGGCCGTCTTCAGCTTGCTTACGACCGTTGCGTCGTAAATCGGGTTATAATTGCTTAAGAATTGACTGCCGCACGTCGTCAGCAGTCCTTCCGTTACGATGTTGTCCTTCACTCCGGCCGGCAGCGCGAACAGCAGCCCGCGTTCGGAGCCGTCCTTCAGTTTGTTGTCGAGATCCGCGGCGCCGGTGCGGGCGCGTTCTTCATCAAGCGTTATAAACGCCTTGATTTTCGGCTCCGTTTCGGCAATGCGCTTGTAAGACGCATCGGTCAGCTCTGCTGCGGAAATTTCTCCGCCTTTCAGCTTGTCATGCACTTCCTGCAGGCGTAAATCAAAAATGGCCAACAGTGGCCCCCCTTTCAATCGATGCAATATTAGTCCAGCACGGCCGGCACCTTAAACTGGCCGTCTTCATCGTCGGGCGCGTTCAGCAGCGCTTTCTCCACGTCAATGGACGGCTTTACTTCGTCTTCCCGCATCACATTGGCGATCGGAAGCACATGGCTGGTCGGCTCTATGCCGTCGGTATCCAGCTCGCTGAGCTTTTCCACATATTTTAAGATCGCATTCAATTGTCCTGTGAAAATATCTTTTTCCTCTTCGCTCAAATCAAGCCGGGCGAGGCCCGCCACGTGTTCGACGTCCTGAAGCGTTATGCTCATGCAGTCATGTCCTCCTTGGAATCATTCTTTCCATTATAGCGTATATCGGGCCGCCAACTCAATGAAAACAGAGCATAACGCATCACACATTAGCATCGCTGCCGGCCTGCCTAAGGTCACTTAACGACGACAAAGCGGAAACCCGCCCGATTCTCAAGGGTCTCCGCTTTATCGGTCACGCTGCTGGAACTTCGAAAGAACAAGCGGTCGTCCGCCTCTATCTAGTCGCGGACCTCGCCTCTTACACGGATATCGAGCTTTCCGCCGGGAGCCAGCACCTGCCCTTTCATGCCGCGCTCCGTCAGCTCCCGCACGAAATCTTCGGCGTCCTGGCGAATCGGCGCAAACGTGTCGTAGTGCACCGGAACGACCAGCTTCGCGCCGAACCATTCCGCTGCCTGGAGGGCGTCCTTCGGCCCCATCGTGTACCGGTCGCCGATCGGAATGAAAGCGACGTCGAAATGATTCCGCTCGCCGATCAGCTTCATGTCGGAATACAAGGAGGTGTCGCCGGCATGAAGAATGCTGCTTCCTTCCGCACGGACAATAAAACCGGCCGGCATGCCGGCATAGATGATGCGCTGCTCGTCCGGCAGAACGATGCCGGAGCTGTGGAACGCCTGGATCATCGTCACTTGGGCAAAGCCAAGGTCAAGCGTGCCGCCGATGTTCATATCGACCGTTTTGAGCCCTTTCCAAGACATGTATGTAGCGAGCTCATGGATGGCGACAACCGTTGCGTCGTTCGCTTTGGCGATCGCTTCGGCATCCAAAATATGATCCGTATGCGCATGAGTGAGCAGTACGTAATCGGTTTTAATCTCCTCCGGCTTCGTAACCGCCAGCTCGTTCCCTCTCAAAAACGGATCAATCAGCAGCGACTTGCCTTCCGATACGATTTGCACGCAGGAATGCCCATGATAAATAAGTTCCATTCGCGCATAACCTCCTGATTCGGATATGTAGTCTAACTCTCATTATTTACCCTTCCTGGCTGTTTGTACACAAGAAAGTACGATAATTTCGTTTCAGCTCTTCTACATTCCGCGGTGCGGGACGTCCATTGCGGATCGACTCAGGCAGCGCGTTCCATACTTCGACCAGCATCGGCAGCTCGAGCCCGAGCATGTGCATCAATGCGGCGTCCTTGAATACCTGCTCCGGCGTGCCTTCCGTGACGCACCGTCCCTTCTCCAGCACAAGCACCCAGTCCGCCCAAGCGTAGACAAGATTCATATCGTGGGTTGCCATAACCGTTGTCATGCCCCGGTTATGAATACGGTCCAGCTCGGCGATAAGCCGCTTCTCCGAGCTGCGGTCCAAATAGGCGGTCGGCTCGTCCAGCAGCAGCAGCTCCGGTTCCAGCACGAGCACCCCCGCCAGTGCGACCCGTTTTTTTTGCCCCAGACTTAAATGATGAATCGGCGTATCGGCAAGCGCCCCTAGCTCCAGCAGCTCCAGCATGGCATAGGTCCGCTCATGAATGTCCGCTTCGGCCATTCCGGCATTGCGCAGCCCGTACGAAACATCCTCATACGGCGTATTCAAAATAAGCTGCTGCTCGGGATCCTGAAACACAAGGCCGATCTGCCGGCGCAGCCGCTTCAGCTCCTTCGGCTTATAAGTCAGCGGCTCGCCCTTCCAGCGAAGCGTGCCTCCGTCCGGGCGGCAAATGCCGATAGACTGCAGAAACAGCGTCGACTTTCCCGAGCCGTTATGACCGCATATCGCCGTTTTTTTTCCTTCCGGTATGGAGAGGTTCAATTCACGCAAAGCCTGGGCGGCCGATCCGGGATAAGTATAGCTGAGCCGCTCGGTTTGTAAAATCGGTTTGATGATGAGAGCCTCCTTCCTAAAGCCGTCAAAACAGCAGTTCCAGTGCCAGCAGCACGGCGATGCCCGCACAGCCTTCCGCCTTGTACCGAAACGGAATGCGTCCGCTTTTGTATGGCGCCAAATGAATTTCGTTGACAAAACCTCTGGAAATGAGTCCGTTCGACAGCCCCTTGTACCGCTGCATCGCTTTGCCGAACAGCCGGACCACCAGGATGGCAATATCGCGGATCGTTCCGGCAAAGCCGTTGTGCCCGCCGCGCGAACGCTGCGCGACCGACATCCCGTAGGCGGTATCCGCCAGCACGAACAGGAACCGGTACGTCAGCAGCATGAGCTCCACGACGAGATGCGGCAGCCGCAGCCGCTTTAACACTTGCAGCAGCTCGGGCACCGGCGTCGTGAAAATGACAAAAAACAAACACGCGGAGCATGCCGCAATCCGGTCAAACGCAAGCGCGGAAGCCTGCACGGAAGCATACGGCACGTACAGGCTCCAGCCGAAGGCTTCGGCAAGAAGCCAGGCATCACCCGCGCCGCTTAAGCCGCCGCGCGTTATTTCAAGCAGCATCGCCGGCAGGCTCATCATAAAAAAGAGGCACGTCGAGCCGAATAGAACAAAATAAAAGCGGATCGGAATTCCGGCATAATAAACGGTCCAAATCGTCATCCACGCCCAAATCGCCGCTTGCACGAGCGGGTGGGTCCAATACGACAGCACAACCATCACGGCGGCAAAGCCGGTCTTCCACATCGGCGACACGGATCTGAACCGGTTGCCATACGACAGCGTATCGATGCTTTTGATCATCGCTTGTCCTTGTTCGACGACTTGGACGATCTGCCTTTAAACAAGCCGATCACATAACCGATAAAACCGGCTCCGATGGCGGCCTGCAGCGCAAACAGCATGCTTTCCGTTTCCGCGGGCGGCTCAAGCAGCGGCGTGAACCACGGCTCGAAGGAAGGATTAATCTCCCTGATCATCTCCTCGGCAGCTCCATCCGCTCCTGTGAACTCTCCATTCACAAGCAGCAGCGGCAAAACGCCCAGCAAAATAACCGCAGCCACGATTAACCCGTTTTTGACCTTATTGTTCATTTGCTGCCAGCTCCTTTCATTTTGCGCTGCAGTAACGAAAGCTCATTTCCGCTGTACGATTGCAGCCAGTTCCAAACCAGCACCGTCAGCAAACCTTCACTAACGGCAAGCGGAATTTGAGTCAGGGCAAAGATGCCGCCGAACTTCGCAAACGAAGCGATAAAACCGCCGTCCGCGGACGGAAAAGCGGCTGCCAGTTGAATCGACGTCACGACGTAAGTCGACAAATCGGCGAGCGCCGCAGCGGTGAAGATCGACAGCTTTTGCTTGCCGGTCGATTTCATGATCAACGTATATACCGCATATCCGACCATCGGCCCCGCCACCGCCATCGAGAACGCGTTTGCTCCCAGCGTCGTCAAACCGCCGTGAGCAAGCAGCGTCGCCTGGAAAAAAAGCACGATCGAGCCGAGCACGCTCATCGGCAGCGGACCGAACATGACGGCGCCAAGCCCGGTACCGGTCGGATGCGAGCTGCTGCCCGTAACCGACGGAATCTTCAGCGCCGAAAGCACAAAGGTGAATGCGCCGGCCAGACCCAGCATCAGCTTCAGCTCCGGCGCTTCTTTCGTTAATTTGATGAGCGAGCGCACGCCCAACATAAAAAACGGAATAAATACGGCCCACCAGAACATCGCCCATGCCGGAGGCAAAAACCCTTCCATAATGTGCATCGCATAAGCGGACCGGGGCTCATTGACCCATAAATAACAAACAAAACCCGCGATCAGCAATACAGCCGATTTGTTAACCTTCACAACCATTCCTCCTCTTTATATTCACACAAAAAAAACCAATCCCGGCTTATGCAGGATTGGTTTGGGCACGCATGAACAGACGACAAAAAGAAGTTCCCGGTCGTCGGCAGCAACAAACGTACACCAATTCCTTTCCGCGAAGGTCAATATGGCGATACAAACTAGGTAGGTCTCCTGGCTTCAGATCGACGTTTTCTTTTGTCTTCCCCGGTTTTACCCAAGTGACGTTCGAAAAGAAAACTCCCTGTATACAGTGGCGGGACCGCTCGGGATTTGCACCCGATTCCCTGTTACCCTTTGCATCCGCAAAGGCACCTAGTTTATTGGAATATGATTAGCTTTTAATTAAAACTATCATTTCCCGTCGTTGACTGTCAATTGAGATTTCGAAAGAGAGACAAGCCGAAACGGCGATCGCGGTCTCAAAGGGCGTACCATTAAAAAAAACCCTGAGGATAACCTCAGGGTTATGAGTGCGGCAAATATTAAATCCAGGCTTTCAAATTGACCTGCTTGATGAAGTCTTCGCGGCTTTGCACTTCTTTCGACCCCGCATCGGCGGTCTCTTCGTCCGAAGACTTGACGTTCATAATGCGGTTGAACAGCTCCTCGTTGCGAGTGGCAAGCGCAAAGTCGATCAGCGCCTCGCGTTCAACCCGGTCGACTTCCTGTTGAATCAGTGCAGCCTCAAGCTCCACATCTTCGCCCGGCAGCAGAAAACTCCGGTTCGCAGACGGCACGCGCACAACATATTCAAATATGCTGTCCGCATTGCGGTCATAAGCGATAATATATCCGTACTCCCCGATCGGAAGGTTCTGTTCGAAATGATCGGCCACAATGACGACCTTTTCACCCAGCTTCAGCATCGTCTTCGCCCCCTATCCTTTAGCCGTTCAACGTCTGTCCAATCTTCAACAGTTATGATGGCTTCTATTAAATTTTACTAGAAAAACGGAGGGCAAGCAAATAACTCTTTACTTTTTTTTAAAACTACCTAAAAAACGACTCCCCGCGGCTATTCAAAGGGGAGCGGAACCAATACGAGACACGGTTTACGGCAATTTAATCAGACCGCGGGCAAGGCTCGTGAGCCGCTTCGGTTCCGAGGCTGTGACCAGCACCGTATCCTCAATTCCGACGACGCCTCTTCCCGGAAATGTAAATTTCGGCTCGATCGCAATGACCATCCCGGCCTCCAGCGGCTCATTAAAGCCGCGTGCCAATACCGGCCATTCATCCACTTCCAGCCCGATGCCATGGCCGAGAAATTTCGCCTGGTCTCTCCCGTATCCCATGAAATGATCCGTTAGTCCGGCTGCTTCCGCGCATTGAAGCGACGCGGCGTAAATATCGGAGGGGAGCGCTCCCGGACGCATTTGGCCAAGCGCCATGTCCAATATCGTTTCCGTGACACCGTAAGCTTCCGTTAAGTCATCGGCCAGTTCGCCAATAACGGCCGTTCTCGTCTGATCGATTACGTAACCGTCGATGCAGCAGCCTACATCGAGCAAAATCGGCTCGCCGCGGGCAAACCGTTTGCGGCTTACGCTTTGCGGGGCCGACGGTCCGAGGCCGCGGCCTCCGGCAGGCCCGTCAAAGGC
The DNA here is from genome assembly GCF_000961095.1 of Paenibacillus beijingensis. NCBI lineage: Bacteria > Bacillati > Bacillota > Bacilli > Caryophanales > Paenibacillaceae > Paenibacillus > Paenibacillus beijingensis. The sequence continues at coordinate 721,742 of NZ_CP011058.1, forward strand.
GGCGGGCTCGGCCGCCGCCGCTCCCGAAGCAACCATCCCCGTCATCACCGCCTGATTGTACGCGCGCATCCGCATCAGCCCGATATGTCCCCGTTTGCGGATCTCATATTCGTAGCGGGCGATCCACTCGAGCTCGGAGACGCCCTCCCGCACATGCTCGAGACAATTGTGAAACGCTTCAGCCGCTACTTTTGCCGCAGCTTCAATCCGGCCGACTTCCCACGCCGATTTGACGGAGCGGACCCGCCTGATGAGCGCGGACCCGTCGAGCAGGGAAGAATTGCCGTGCGAATCTGCTTCGCCGCCGGCCGCAGCCAACATTTCCGAAAGCTTCTGGCAGATGGAAGCGGGCAGCACATCGAGATCGGCGGCAATGCGCCGCTTCCCGCCATCCCGCATAACTGCCGGGAAATCGGCTGTAAGCGTCTCGCCGAATTGACGGAACGCCCCGAGCGGACGAACGGCAATCGCCGCTTCCGCCTCAGCCCGCTTCACGCTCCGCCGTACGTAATAGAGAGGGTCATCATCGGCCGGAAGAAATGCGTAACCATTTTGCATGGAGCCGGTGAAGTACAGCAAATCAACATCCTGAGTAAGCAGCAAGCCGTCAAGGCCCGCTGTTTTCAGCTCCGCCTGCGCACGGGCGATACGCTCCTTTATTTCCGCTTCAGGGATCCGCGCTTCCCCTTGTATGTACTCGTTCATGCCGGCTCACTCCCGTTCTTCGTTTTCCCTTCATTACAACAAATTTCAGATCACATCGTCAAATGGGTGCGCGAAAAGACCGGGCCAAAGCCCGGCCGCTTTCAATCCTCGCTATTTCCGCCCGATGCTTTCGGCGCGGTCAGCCTATTGTAGAAATCGACGATTTTATCCTTATCGGCGGAATTGCGCAGTGCCATAGCGGAACGCGGATGCTCGCCTAACATGCCGGTGATCATATAAGGGATGATGTAGCCCCACTCTTCTTTCTCGCGGAGCGGAAACATATATTTCTCAATCATATCGAGCACCGGACCAAGGCGGTACTTTGAATTTTTCATCCGGGCAATCAGCAATTCCGTCGGGCAGTTGCCTGCGGCGCGTCCCATGCCGTAGACGGAGGCATCCAGCAGTTCAACGCCTTTATCCGCAGCCGCTACAGTGTTGGCGAATGCCAGCTGCAGGTTATTATGCATGTGCGCGCCCAGACGCTTGTTCGGCAGATGGGTTTGGAATTTCTCCACCAGGGCATTGATGTCGCTTGGCATCAGGCTGCCGTAGGAATCGACGATATAGACAACATCGACCACGCTGCTCGCAATCGCCTCGAACGCGTTCATTAATTCGTTCTCGTTCACGCCCGAGAGCGCCATAATGTTTAGCGTTGTTTCGTAGCCGCGGTCGTGAAACACCTGTACCAGCTCAAGCGCTTCATCCACCTGGTGAATGTAGCAAGCAACACGGATCAGGTCGAGAAGACTTTGCCCGCGCGGTAAAATGTCGTTCTCATCAACGCGGCCGATGTCGACGAGGGCGGACAGCTTCGTATTCTTTTTCTCAGGGATCACGGTGCGAAGGAATTCATCATTTAGAAACCGCCAAGGGCCTGCGGCGTCGGTATTTTTGAGCAGCTTCGGCGAATTTTTGTAGCCAACCTCCATGTATTCGATGCCGACTTCGTTCAGGCACTTGTACAGATGCTGAACGAAGCCGACGCTGAAATCCCAATTGTTTACAAGACCGCCGTCGCGGATCGTGCAGTCGACGATTTTAATGTGACTCGCTTTCGCATTCATAGACCTTAAGCTCCTTTTTGCAAGACAAATTATCTGATCCTGGCTGGAACGGCTTATCTGCTATTGCCGCGTCTGCGGACCGCCGGTTTTCTCAAATGCCGGCGTGGGAAGGCTTGCTTGGGCACAGGTTTTGAATTTCGTTTGATTCTCTTTTTTGATCCGCCTTTCAGCGGCCGGCGTATCTTCTTCGTGTTCGCTGCCGCTTTTCTTCTTCCGAGCGTTGACCTCTTCCTCGCTGTGCGGGAAACGATACGATTGCTTTTTGGCTGCGGCACCGGAATCAGGACCGTAACTTGCGGCTCCGGTGCTTGAATCGGCACTGGCGCCGGCGCGATTGCATGCTCCGAAGGCGCCTCGGGAGCGGTGTCCACAATGATTATCTCCGCTGCAGCCCGCTGCTCTCTGCCCAGATCTTCAATCGGAATCACGAGCGTTTCCGGTATCGAACTTGAAGCCGGTAAAGCTTCTGCAGATACGACCTCCGTATTGACCTCGGATACGACTTCAGGTACGACTTCAGAAGCTTCAGTCAGAACCTCAGATACGGCCTCCTTAGCCTCCTTAGCCTCCTTAGCCTCCTTAGCCTCCTTAGCCTCCTTAGCTTCCTTAGCTTCCTTGTCACCGCCGGAACAGTTCGACGCTTGATCTTTTTTCCGTTTGGCCGAACCTCTCTTTTTGAAAGTTTCCTGTTCACAGGTTTCCTTCTTGTCGGATTTCCGCTTCAGCGCTTTGATCTTCTTCGGTACGATTTCAATCGATACCGTCTCGGGCGCCTCAGCTTCCTTCTCCGCCATCCGTTGTTCGACGTCCGAAACAATTGGGACCGCGGGCGGCTCCTCTGCTGCGATCTCAGATGCCGGCTCCTTGACTTCGGCGGCTTCGAGCAGCTTCTCCGGAACGATTGCGTCCTCCGCCTCTTCCAGAGGCGTTTGATCAGCCTTTATCATCTCGGGCGCCGCGTCTTCTCCTTCTGTCGTCCTTTCCTTGATCTCCAAGTCTTCAATTTTTCTTTTTTTCAGCTCCTGCTGAATAAATTGTCTCCACGTCTCTTCCTCGTCAATGCTTGAAATCGTAACCGAAACGCTCCTTTCAGCTTCCCTTTCGCCGGCTTCCTCGTAATCGCCGGCTGGATACAACGATTGATCGCGTTTCAACTCGGCCAAAACTTCCCTCTTCAAAATTTCATTCATCAGCATCTTGTCGAAGACGTCCCTTAGTTCCAGCTGGAGAAATGTCTCCGGCCTGAAGATGATTTCTTTCAAGTATTTATAGCTTTCATGAGGGAAGCTCAGGTCGATCCATAATAAATCAAACGTCTCCCGATCCAGCGGATTCGTTCGATGGTAGGCTTCTATCATGCTGCGAATCCACGTTACGTCCCAGCCGCCCCGGGCCTCCATCGTACCAGAAATCAATTGCCGAAGGTCCTGGATCGGGAGGCCATAGGAGACGTCGAACAGATCGCTCATCCACAGGTCTCGGGGATTCGTCCGTCCGTTTCGTTTCGACCACTCGCAGCCATTGAAAGCAAGGCCCCAAAACGGCCCCCCTTTGGCAACCATCTTGTCGTAGGTCGATTCCGGAAAAAGCTGAAGCGTATCCCACGCTTGCTGCTCGAAAAGGTCAAGGTGGGAAAGCAGCAGCTTGCTTGCTTCGGATTCAGGCTGCAACTCGGCAATATAGCGGTACCCGCCCATTTCCTCGATGCTCTTCTCGTAAGATTCGCCCCATTGCGAGGAGTAAACGGATTCGGATGGCGGAACATATCCTTTAGAGCGACGATGAAGATCGCCAAGAGCAACGCACAGGGCTCGCGCCTCTTCCGGATCGGCTGCGGATATCGGCCCCAGCGGTTCGATCCGCTCCGTCACAATCCACAGCTTGCTTCCGGCTTCTACAAATGCATGCCCTTTCTTTGTCGGAATCAGCGCCGGTACTCGGGCCCCTTGCTTTGCAAGATAGTCCTGTGCCCCGATACTGAATAGACTTCTCTGCCGATTGCTGTAAAGCACCTTCAAGCTCCGGGGACCTTCGTTTGTCGAAAGCTTCCAGATCGCCCCCCCTTTATCCGGCTTCGCAGAAATCAGCGTCATCTCGCGCACTTCCATTTCGTAAAGCCCCAGCACTTGTCGTGCAACGCTCTCCACTACCGGCTGCACACTGTGACTATGCACACTGTCAGGGGAATCAGCTCGCATGAGATGACCCCAGTCCTCTATCCGAATATCATTCACAGGTAGTCCTCCCTGGCTTTTGTCTATATGACACTTCGTTTTCCATGTTTATGTTATGGCATGCAATCCGCTTGCGGAATGTACAAGAGCGGAATTTCCGTCCATGCTTGGAATAATGTGCTATATCCCATAGAAGCGACTACACGCACACATATAATGAGATAAGGAAGTCGTCAGGAAGCCGGATCTTCCTTGCCTTCTTACTTGATTTTCCGCCGTAACGGTACACTTGTCTAAATATTGATCACAGATGCCTAACACTTAAAATCGTGATTCCCCATACATTGTGAAATGTGATTTCCGATAGGAGGTTGATCTATGGTAGAGGACAAGGATCGCAAGCAACGATTCGAACAAGCCGTGAAGCTCCATCAAAGAGGTGTAAACGGGGAAAAAAAAGCGGCAGCAGACGCTTACAAGCTGCTGGCCGAGCTGCGTGCGGCCGAACCTTCAAATGCAAGGCTGGAAGCTTATTACGGCAGCACATTGACTCTGATGGCCCGGGATGCCCTTCAACCGTTGGAAAAAGCGGATAAAGCGCAGCAAGGATTAAATGCGCTCGATCGTGCGGTTTCGATGGATCCGGACCGGATCGAAATTCGTTTGATCCGCGCGAATGTGTGTCTGCGGCTGCCGGAAGATTTTTTTCATCGTTCGAAAACGGCTATTGAGGACTTCTCATTTTTGCTCGCCCGCTATGAAACGAATCCGGGCCTGTTTTCCAAGGAGCAGCTCATCCAAATCTTAAATAATCTTGGCGCGTCTTACCGCAATGCGGGAAAACCGAATGAAGCGAATGCCGTTTCGCAACGCTTGGCCCAGTTGGATCCGAAATCTTAACATTTTGGCGTTTAGAGAGAAAAAAGTAACACCAAAGGAGGGAGACACCTTGACAACAATTTCGTCGAAGCAAACGAGTTTTGTGGCAAATATTGTGTCATCTTTAGTGGATAAAGCGATAGACACAGCGCTTGCGCCGCTGCAAGGAGATGTGAAGACGCAGAAGAAAGAGAAGTCGGAAAGGAAAGATAGATCGGAAAGGAAAGAGAAGTCGGAAAAGAAAGCGAAGTCGCATCCGGCATCGGATGCCGCGTTCGAGACACGGCTGGCCGAAGCGATCAAGCTGCACAATGATGGTGTGGCGGGAAACCAAAACGCCGTTCAGCAAGCAAACCGTGTGCTCGCACAATTGCGCAAGGATTATCCAGGACACCCGATTGCAGATGCGTTTCACGGCAGCGTGATGGCATTGATTGCACGGGACGAGTCGAACCCGATCGAACGGCTGCAATTGGCGAGGGGCGGGTTGAAGCTTCTCGACGGAGCAGTGGCCGCCGATCCGCAGGACAGAACGATCCGCATGCTTCGCGGCAACGTCGCGTACCAGTTGCCGGAGACGTTTTTTCACCGGACAGAAACCGCAATCGAAGATTACCTCGTCCTTATCAACGGGGAACTGCGCAATCCGGGCAGCCTCGAGAAGGAAACGTACGCTAAACTGGTCTATGAGCTGGGCGATGCGTTCCACCGGATCAATCGTCAGCAGGAAGCGAAATTGTGCTGGAGAAGGCTTGTTCAAGAGAAAGATTCGAAATATTCCCGTCTCGCAATGCAAAGGCTGGGGTTGAAAGCCGACTCCGCCGGGCAGGAAACGAACGGGGAAAGCGATTTATCGGAACTGACAGCCGACAAAACGCTCGGCCTTTACGATTGGCTCGGAGCCTTGGTATGTATCGCCGGGGTATCGATCGTGCTGTGGATGAACCAACGAAAATAAACTTCAGGAGGAGATGAAAAAGTATGACAAACGAAAACCAGGACGTATCCGTTATTACAGACGAATTAAAGCAGGAATCATCTATTTTAGCGGAAAAACTTACGGCTGCCCTTAAAAGCGGGGCGCAGGTTGCAGGCGAACAAATCATGGAAGCGGTGCAGGAGCTCGTCGGGCCGTCTTCCCTTTTAGTTGAAAAGTTCGCGACAGCCGTAAAAAACGGAAAGAAATTTTCAGGCGAATCCGTCATGGAGGCGGTAGGAGAATTCGCCGAGCCGTCGTCCATATTTGCGGATAAAATCGCGGCAGCCGTCAAAAAAGGAGCCCGTCATGCAAGCGAACAAATGATGGAGGCGGGAGTGGCATTCGTTCAATCGCTAAAGGAGTCCAAAACGAATAAAGTCTAAAAACGCCGCAATATCGTTCTTATCCGTTTAACCAAAGGGAAGGCCCTAAGCCGTCAAGATCGGCTTAGGGCCTTCCCTTTAATATCTTCATTAGCCATTCCCTGATCCGTCCGGCCGCTTCGGGGAGCTTGCGGTGTTAGGAACCGTTATCTCCGGGACCGCCTCGTCCGTTTTTATGTGGAAACCATGCGCAAGTGCGGCGTATTCAGCGAGCGATCTCGCTACTCCCCTGTTCGCTGCTGTTCGTTCAGTACTTGTTTCAACCGGTGCCGGAGGAGATCCGGATTAAAGTATTCCAGCAAATAGATGCCTGGAACAGATTCGAAATAAATCGCGTATTTCTTGAATGGCGACCGCTCGTTCTCCCGGGCAAAATGAAGTTTGATCGGCTTTTGAAACAAATCGACCGCTTCCTGCTCGTTCCTCCACCCAAAATCGGCCACCTTTCGCGACGTCGGCAGCCCGAGTGCGCTTACCGTCTTCCCGATTCCCTCATGCTTGGAGGAGATCGCTTCAAACATGGGGGCCGGCACGAATTTCGAACATACGAGTGCAATATTGTGAGAAACGACGAAATGAGTTTTGTTGCTAATAAGAATAGATTCTCTAATATAGTAAGGAGCCCCCGAGGATTCGCCCAACAATCCGGCATGCTCTTCATTGATTTGTTCTTGCCGGATGACGTGAACGGACATCGTTTCATCCATCAACGTTTCCAGTATATCCGTCGTTCGTCCATCCGTCCTGAGCAGGATTTCAAACAACAACCGGTGTAAAAATTCAAAAATCGTGTTCCGATTTGGGGAGTCCATATCCATCATTTCTTTACTCGTCACGTTAAGACCCTCCTTTAACGGAATGTGCCATCTTTCTGCTTTGCAATCCATTGCGCCAGTTCACGGCGGTCGGCCTTTCCGGCGGCGTTAAGCGGAATCTCCCCGACAAACCAAATCGATGAGGGAACTTTATAACGAGCCAGGCGGCTTTCGCAGTGTGCCAGCAATTCCCGCTTCTTATCAGTCTCCGCTTCCGCATCGTTTCGATCTTGGGTACGCAAACGAACAACGGCGACCGGTTCCTGCGTTTGTTCCGGATGTTCCATCCCGAGCACAACAGCCTCCTCGACGTCCGGCGCGTCCTGCAGTACGTTCTCCACTTCTCCGGGAAAGAAATGAAATCCGCTACGATTGATAATGTCGTGCTTTCTGCCGGACAAATACAAATATCCATGTTCGTCGAGAAAGCCCAGATCGCCGGTCTTGACGTAATCGCCCGCGCACGCCCTGCTCGTCGCTTCCGGATCCTGATAATACTCTCTCATTCGATAACGGCTCTTGACCCATACTTCCCCTACTTCACGTGGGGGCAGCTCCCGCCCATGCTCGTCTGTTATTTTTACGTTAACGAAAAATGCGGGCCGCCCGCACGATCCTTCCTTGTCCGCCCATTTGTCGTCATCAATCATCGCAATCGCCGACAGCTCGCTGGTTCCGTACAAATCAGTCGTTCGCAAGTGCGGCAGCAGCTTCTTCAGTTTTTTCTTGAGCGAATGGGTCAGCGGCGCTCCGGTTGACATGATATGCTTCACGGACGGCGGAAACTTGCCGCCACCCTTCTCAAGATGATCCAGCCACCGCGTCAGGTCGCTTGGCCCCAAGCTGACGAAAAAGATGCGATGCCGCTCAATCAAATTCGTCCATACGCCAGGTTCGGCTTGCCGGGACAACACGACGGTGTTGCCTTCTTGCAGAATGTTGCAGGCTGCCGTCATGTGGGCGCGGAAAAAGAGCGGCCTGCACAGCAATTGCAGCAGCGGCTCCGCTCCAGAGCCCGCCGCCGGCAGCGCCAAATCAAACAAAGCTTTGGATACGGCAACGCCTTTCGGTTTACCGGTCGTCCCCGACGTAAAAAACACGATTTCCGTTCTGCGCCGGACCGGCAGCGCTTCAAGGGACGGATATCGGTCATAGTCAAAGTCTTCCACAAACCAAATTTGGAACGGAACTTCACGAGCAAAAGTCATAACTCCCGCGAGTGGACGAGTTGTAATCAACAATCCCGTATGGGCGGCGGCCGCCAAACTTAGAATGTCTTCCGGCGTGTATTGGGAGTTCAACACAAACGGCACGACATCCGTTCGAATGGTCGCAACCAATACTTCAATAAATTCGGCGCGGTTAGGAAGAAGCAGCATAACCCCGCTGCCCGGCGTAACGCCAGCCTCTTGCAAAGCGCCGGCCCAACGGCCCGCGCGCTCGTGCAGCTCTCCGTACGAAATGACAGCATGCTCATCAATAACCGCAAGTCGTCCCGGATTTATTGCAGCCCATCGGGCTATCGATTTTGAAACTTCGTCCATCACAGGCACCTCTTGTTCAAAGTAGGTATAATGCCGGCAGCTCCTTACTGCAAACCCGTTACTTGCTGCATCAATTCGTTCGCCCTTTCATGACCGGGCTCGCGAACCAATGCTTCCTGCAGCGCACGAACCGCTTCGTGCGGATCGTCCAGTTTCATATAACATTCGCCTAGAGAAACCCAGATGTCCGCTTCGTCCATCCCTTGATCGAGACAGTAACGAAAATCGTCCGCAGCGGCCGCGGGGTCTCCGCCCAGAACTTCCGGCGTATTCAGCAGTCTGGCTCCGTTCATTCTCCGGGCGAAAGGATGATTCGGATCGATTTCGAGCGCGGTTGCGATCTCCTTTTCCAGCAGCGGTAGCAGATTCATCTTCTCGAGCATAATCCCCGTTTCGATCAGACGGCCATATGCAGCGGACAGCCAAGCATGCGAGTCGGCGCTGTGAGGATAGAGAGCGACCGCTTTCTCGAACAGTTCCCGCGATTCCTGAAACTTGCGGGCTGCAAGCAATCTACGTCCCCGGTCGAGCAAATCGCTCATCGCCGTGGGCGCTTCGGGAACGGCTGCATCCAGCTTTTGTATATATACCGGCTTCTTCGAAGGAGCGTTGCGCACCAGATCGTCGCGGTCGAGCAGTGCATTGCCGGCAGCGATCTCTACGGTGACAGGCACGCTTAAGAGCCCCGTCAATTGAGCGCGCAGCGCTTCCTCCGTCCAGTCTGCGCCGCGATGCGAATCCAGTATAAAGTGAAGTCCGTTCCGCCCTTCGATCACTTTCCAGGCATCGGGTACGGGAGCGAGCGAATAGACGGCATCTTGAATATCCCTTGCGTCCAGCACTGCATCCCCAAACTCGATTCGGTCCCTCCGCCGGCCGAAATGAACGAGCTTGCTTCCGGTTCGCCCGCAAGAACATTTGCAAGGTTCGACGGCGACAACATCTTCGTTGAAGTACCGCAGGAGCGGCGAAGCTTGATGAGACAGTGTCGTGACCGCCGCGAATCCCTTCGCACCCGGAGCGGCATGCTCTAAGCCTTGCTCTTTCAACACTTCCACCACAAAATCTTGCTCCACGATATGCATGACGCCATGCTCGCACATCGCGGCAATGTTGCCCGTTTCCGTAGAACCGTACATGTTGAATACCGGAACGTTCCAAAGCCGTCCGATATGTTCTCTGCGACGTTCGCTCATCAGTTCTCCTGCAACGCAAATCGCCCGCAAAGCAGGAAAATCTTTAGCCGGATCCAAACCGAGTAGCCGCGCGGTCTCAGCCAGCAATTCCATCTCTCGCGGCAGTCCCGCGATGACGGTGACGCCAAGACGCTTCATCAGCTCGAGCACCCTAGGGTAAGGCGTAACGGGAGTGCGCCCGCTCGCGGGAACGACGCCCGCCCCCGTTTGCCGGGCCGCTTGCTGCATCAAGAACGCGGGCAGCGACATGGCATAAGGAAAGCGGATCAGCACCAGATCTTCCGGGGCCAAACGAACGCCGCATGCGCTCATTTGTTTTCCGCCGAGTTCCATATCCTCAATGGTAAACCAGGAGGCGGAAGGCTCCCCGGTCGTTCCGAACGATTCGTGATACTGGGCTACTTCATTAATGCCGACAGCAAGATGACCGAAGGCGCCGGCCTTCCGCAGATCTTCTTTCGTGGTCAACGGCAGCGTGAGGATTTGGTCCAGTCCGATGCTTGCCGTATCGAAATTCTTTAATTTTTCGGTATACAACGGCGATTTCGCGATACGAACCAACAATTTCCGGAATTTTCGCTCCCGCTCCCTATTGATGCCGGACATTGAGGACTCCCCCTTCATATTGATCGGCTTTTCATTTGACAATAACCCGGGTCGCTTTGCCGAACGTGCGGGGCAACCCGCGCTTGATGACCACCTGGCAATCGACGCCTGTGCGGTTCAACATATGGCTCCGGACTTTCTCCGCCAATTGTTCGTCGCTTAATTGGGTACGGAATGGCTCGGTCTCAATCGTTAACCGGCCTTGATCCAGGATGAAGTGATACCACATGCTTACATCGGGAATTTCCATCAGAAAATGTTCCAACAAAAACGGGGAGTAGTCGATGCCTTCCAGGTTCATCATATTTTCCATCCTGCCCCTAAGGTGCAAGACATCCATCGTAATCCCGCAATCGCATTGCGACTGTTGCAGAAACCCGATGTCCCCGCTCCGGTACCGCACCATCGGCATCCCTTCGCGCAGCAGCGTCGTGACAACGATTTCGCCGGTTTGGTCATAGCCGAGCGGCGCCCCGGAGACGGGATCGATAATTTCCACTTTCACATGGCCTTCCATCACGTGATAACCTTGGTGTTCCTTGCATTCGACCGCGATAACGCCGCACTCGGTCGATCCGTAAAAGAACGATACTTCGCATCCCCACCATTGCTCCAGCCGCTTGCGGAACGTGTTCGAACACCCTTCCCCGGTAAGCAATATTCGGCGCAAGCGAATATCCACGCCCGGTTGAATGCCGAACCGCTCGCTTTCTTCCGCCAAAAGAGCCGCATAAGAAGGTGTGGTGGCGAGCACGGTCGCTTGATACTCCTTCATGAGCTCGAGCGATTTGTCGACGGGTGCCATGTATCCGCCTTTGCCGAGCGACAAAATGGCGGTGCCGAAAGCAAACTGGAACAAGCGCTGAAATCCGAGTCCGGGAAGCGCAAACTCGTATGGAAGCGCGATGGCGGCGATATCGCTGTCCGACTCCGGAAACAGCTCCAAATATTTGGGCAGCAGGTCGTAAACATATTGATCGGCCAACGTGTAAGACGTGTAGATCGGCTTGCCCGATGTTCCGCTTGTCAGGTGAACCTGGCCGATGTGCTTCGGGTCGACGCACAGCAGCTTCATTTTATCTCCGCGAATGACGTCTTTCTTCAAGAGCGGCACCGAAGACAACTGGTCAAGACTGTCAATCGCCGGCTGCTGCAACCCGGCTGCCGTCATTGCGGAGCGATAAAATTCGTTATGCTTCCAAACATGTTCGAGCGTTAAATTAATGGCTTTGAGCTGGTAATCACCACGTACTTGTTGCGGCAGTTTTTCAATCGTTCTTCCTTCATCGTCCAACTGATTGTAAAAGGCTTTTAACTGTTCCAAATGCGAAGAATGCTCGTCAATGGAAACGGTCATCTTATGAGATTGAGATCTCATGGATACCCTCCTCTTATAGAACAAACTCTGGTTGCTCGCTTTATAATATTTAAATAAGTCGTCAACAACCATCGACATCCACCCAAATATACTAAACATCCCTAAAATTGGTACAATCGCTGAGGCCCGGGGCGGGTATTTGCCGGGTATTTGCCGGGTATTTGTCGGGGATTTGTCGGGGCTTTTCGAGGCTTATAGCAGCTCTTCATCCTATATCTGCCTAGTAAATCGAAAAAGGCTGCCATGTCGGCAGCCTTGATTCATTGCGATAGAAAAGCATCCTTATCAGTAGATCCGGTCGCGGAGCCCAGGCGTTAGCCGCCGGTCTAAACCCGAAACTCAGGCTTCAGCAACCGATCTAAACCCAGAGCTCAGCCGTCATTCGCCATCTCAATACCGCCCGACTTGCTTCAGGTAGTGATCCAGATTCGCGCGGATTTCCTCTATCGAGTCTCCCCCGAATTTCTCCAGAAAGGCGCGCGCCACCTCCCAGGCTACGACATGCTCCATCACGACGCTTGCTGCGGGAACCGCACAGCTGTCGGAGCGTTCCACTTGCGCGGTGAACGGTTTCTTCGTATCGATGTCCACGCTGCGGAGCGGCTTGTACAAGGTCGGGATCGGCTTCATGACACCACGCACGACGATCCGTTCGCCCGTCGTCATGCCGCCTTCGAAGCCGCCGGCCCGGTTCGACGCCCGGTGAAAGCCTCGCTCTTCCGTATACAAAATCTCGTCGTGCACCTGCGAGCCGCGCAGCCCGCCCGCCCCAAAGCCGATGCCGATCTCGCACCCTTTGAACGCGTTGATGGAAACAACCGCTCCGGCAATCCGCGCATCCAGCTTGCGGTCCCACTGCACATGGCTGCCGAGTCCGACCGGCACGCCTTCGATGATGCATTCCACGATGCCGCCGATGGAATCGCCTTCGGCCTTGATCTGATCGATGTGGGCCGTCATCTTCGCTTCCGTCTCCTTGTCGACAACCCGCACCGGCGATTGTTCGGTAGCGGAGATCAACTCGTCCACGGACAGGTTGTTCGGCGGCGCTTCGATCTCCCCGATCCGGATCACCTGGCCCGCCACCTTGATGCCGAACGCGGCCAGCAATTGGCGCGCCACTGCGCCGACGGCTACCCGGGCGGCCGTTTCCCGTGCGCTGGACCGCTCCAGCACATTGCGCAGGTCCTTCAAGTTGTACTTCAAGCCGCCGTTCAGGTCGGCATGTCCCGGACGGGGCCGATTCACCCGCCGCTTCGCTTCGTCGCCGCCCTCAATCGGCTGAATATTCATCACCGTCATCCAGTGCTTCCAGTCATTATTCGTTACAACGAGCGCCACCGGCGCGCCGGTCGTACGGCCGTGCCGCACGCCGCCGACGATGTCGGCCGTGTCCTTCTCAATCTGCATCCGTCTGCCCCTGCCGTGCCCCAGCTGACGGCGGTGCAGCTGAAAGTTCAATTCTTCGAAATCCAACTGCAGATTGCTAGGGAGCCCTTCGATAATCGCAGTCAGTTGAGGGCCATGCGTCTCTCCGGCTGTCAAAAACCGCAAACTCAATGATCAGCTCCTCCTCTCCCATACCCAAAGAAGTGACGCAACATGATCGTTTCCAAAATATGGATAAAATTTCATGAACGTCTATCTTTTTGTATATGCCGAACAAGCAGCCATAGTGCGGGCGAGATGAATTATTAGGTGCGGATTTCGAAAGAGCCGCTCAAAATCTATGAAACGAATTTCATAGATTGACCAGAACTTGAGTGTTGCGAATTCCACTTAGCAGTCACTCAAATGGACAGACCTGTTGTGTAATTCGATTTTTGCAATTAAGCCGGTTGGTTTAAATCTCAAAAAATGTCGAACAATATTGTTTGCAACGTTGTTTATCTAAACAAAGAGAGAGCAGGAAAACTTTCCTGGAGTGTTGCATCATTCCATTTGGACATAAACCCACTTCGCCAAAAAAGAAACCTTGAAAGGCATAAAGCCAATCAAGGTTATCAAAATAATACAAGGTCTAGGCTTTTCTCCAAAAGCCTTTAAATGGGAAGTCTGTAATTGCTAAAACTCATCTTTGATTACATTGTTTGCATTTATACAGTTTCTCATCATAGAATTGACTTGCACTTTCAATGCGTATTTCTTCTATGTCGTTACTTTGAACAAATTCATCTAAATATTTTCGAAATCGTTGGTATTCGATTATTGATCTGAATGAATCAATTTCTTCAAACACGTTGCAGGGACACTTTATTTGATTATCCAGTCTGGGTTGATGCTCTGTATCCATACTTGGTTTCCACCTCCTACCAATCCGCCTTGTGGTGCTGCATACCCATCAAATATTTCTGTTCCTTTTGGAACTTAAAGATTTGAGGTATACTCTCAGACTGAAAAATATCGTAGTTAAGCACCCGATGTCACAGGAGACCCCTGTGACTTTTTTTATTTACTCTTGTTAATCAGAAGGTTTACAATGAACGCAACAGCTATCTTTTCTCCCGTAACCCTGTATGTTTCAAATCGATTTGATTTTACGCAGCGAGAAGCGAAGATCTACAACATTGTCATCATGAACGGTTATTCCAATAAGGAATTTGCAACTGCGCTGGATATTAGCGAGAGAACAGTAAGAAATCATTTCCAAAGGATGATGGAGAAATCGGGCGTGGATTCAACTAAAAAAATGATGGCGATTGGAATGTAGGCGATCTCGAAATGAACTGCTGAGGAGGAACGCACTAGCTGTAACTTTACTCATAAATTTGCCAATTCAAAAAAGATGGGGCGTCCCTAAAGTGATATGCTCCCCTTATAGTAGACAAGTTAAATAATAAAACCTGCTGCTATATGGGGAGCTTTTTCATGCCTAATAAACAATATAGTCCCTATGAGCTTGCCATCATACAGGAAATCGAAAGTGGATAGATCAGCGATATGGCTGCAACAAAGAAACACGGTATTACCAAAACAACCTTAGTGAAATGGACATCGTTATGAGTTGTGCGGAATAGAGATTCGAATTCGCACCAAACGTTATTCCGCGGATCTTAAGCTTCTAGTCGAGCAGGATTACCGCCTGTAGCTTGAACATTAAGAAACGTACAGGTCAATATCGAACTCTGCTTTTATATCATGAGCAAATTCAATAATGTCGTGCTCGAAATATATAGCAGGCGTTTGATTATTTTTAATTTTTATGATAATGCTAAATAGGTAATTAAGTTGATATTTATCCTTAAGTTCTAACAATTGAACTTTTTTAGGACGAAGTATTGAAAGAAGTTCCCCAAGTTGTTGATTAACGTCAAGTGATTCTGACATGGGAGTATAAATATTCCAACTTGTTTCTTTTGCCACAGTAAACTTACCTTGTTGTCCTTTAATAGTAAAGTCCGAAGGATCTTTCTGCAAAACATTTGAAACATCATCAATTGAAAAATCATCGGCGTAGATTTTGAACCTTGCTATTATACTTGTTTTTTCCAAATTACTCACCTACTAATATAATATCCTGTTTCAATCGGTTGCCCTTTGCCGCCTTTAAGGTATCTTAATATTTCGCCCGTATGTTTATCACAATACAAATCATATCTTTAAATTTTTCCACCTACAAACATAAAGAAAAGGTTAACCAGATTAGGCTGGCTAACCTTAAAATAAGAATAGAACCAAATTCAGATACTGAATAAATGTATATTACCTTAACCTAAAAAAGTAACTACCCTCGTAATTATTCACAACATTTTCATGCGAATCAAATACAAATTTTATGTTTTCACTAAAATACTTCATATATCCCAAATCAGATAGTGACTTATTGAACATCGTTGTTATGTTATCTGAAATACCATTATTCAGATTTTGTAATACATCATTATCACTTTCGTAAAACACATAAACTTCTAACGAGAAATCAAACATAGGAATAAAATGAATTGTATAAATTCGTGCGTCGTTATCCTTTGACCAATCAATTAATATTTTCTTTGCTTTCTCAATTATCTCCCATTGCTTATCTTTCTTACTCATAACGATAGCTTCACTCCTATTTTATTGACTTCCAGATTGAACCATCTCGAACAAAGCTGTAACCCATTTCCCTGAGAAGATTTACTTCATTTGCAAAATATCCTGTTGCTTCAGCAGGATTGTGAGAAAGAATAAAAGATTTACCGGCTTTAGCTTGTTGCTTTATGAATGATTTATTAATATTCCATATATTGTTTTCTCCGACCTTACTTACAACTTCGTCCCAATTATCTAATTCAAAATATGTTGCACCTCTTTCTTGAGCCACTTTCACATAAGATACTCCACCCTGGTTATATTTTCCCAGAACAACTTCAGAAGATTTAATATTTTTTGTAGCTTGCTTAGCAAGATTGGCATAAGTTTTGGAAGCATTACCAGCTCCGATAAAACTTTTAACCCAATTTGATGTTTTATTTATACCAGATTTAACAACTGAAGGCCCGCTTGATATCGCACCTCCTACAAACCCTGAACATTGAGTATCATAAAAACAACCGATAAAAGCATCAGAAATTCCTGATTTATCACCAGTGATATGAAAAGACCCTTTTGGATACCATTTGCCCTTTGCTACTCCACCTTCGTAAATAGTCCTTCCAAAATTTATTGATATGCTGTCTTTAATATGAACTTGACCGTTTCCACTTCCATTACAATCCCCAGGGTGTGAATAATATTTCCCATTGACTGTTGCAGAACACCAATTACCTGTTGGGTCAGAATAAATCAATGGATTATTACTTACATACGTATACATATTCAAACTAAGCGGATTCCTAATCTGCCCTTCATACGTATCCTCACCAATAAAGCGTCCGATACTAGGATCATACCATCTCGCTCTTAGGTATTGTAAGCCGACGGCACCATCCTGCATCTCTCCGGAGTACTTAAACATTTGAGGTATACTCTCAGATTGAGATGATATATTACCGAAAATATCATAGCTGTACTGGTTCAAAACCGTCTTGCCCGAACTGTCCATTAAGTTGGTAATATCCCCATGGCCATTCTGAACATAATACGCTTTCCCTTGGCTATCCTCTCGAGCGACCAGACTGTTGCCCCTGATATAACGGGCTTTCATCGTTGATGACCCGCCATTGTCATACTGGATATAGTCCAATACTACATTTGTATTCAAGGAAGAAGCATTCTTTGTCCCTTTAACAACTATCTTGATGGTATGCTTTCCAAAAGATAGCGTTCCACTCGTGTAGACAAACTGCTGGAATCTATAAGAAGAAGAATATAGGTCTATATCTGTAGCAACAACTGTTCCATCAAGTACAACATCTACCTTTCCAGAATAAGCGCCTTTACGCATTGCAACATCGACGGAACTTCCTGTGAACGTGAATTCAGCGGAATTGGTTGCAACGGAGCTGTATGTTGAAGACCCGCCATAATCACTGCTGTCCGTGCTAAGCGTCCAGGCCCCGCTGTACACGATCGATGCGGATGTATTATCCACCTTCTGCTTCGCTACATTTGCCTCAGCTATGATTTGGTCTCCATCCCAATAGTAACGAACGGATTGTCCATTCTCACTTCGCTCCCACAACAGTCCATCGCCGTTATATCGATACGTGACTCTTCCGCTGCTGGCTGGCTTAACGCTTGTTAATTGGTCTCGTTTATTAAATGTCGTGGTTTCATCCGGACGGTCAAAAGGCCGGTTCGTCGACAAACTGGTACGATTGCCGCGCGAATCATAACGATACGTTTCATTAAATTGAGAGGATGTTTTAATCCGATTTAATTCATCATAGATGAAACTATTAGTCGTTCCATTTTCCGTTCTCGTCTTGAGATTCCCGTTGTTATCATAACTGTAGCTGAAACTGTTCAGTAATGAACCGTCCGATTTTTTCTCGACTAATGTACCGATATTCTTGCCATCGTAGGTATAAGAAGTGGTAACCCCATTACGCTGCGTAATTTGTTTTAACAGGTTATCATTAAAATATTGATACTTCGCATCGAAATCCGTTGCGAAGTCAATCGAGGGTCCGACGGCATCCAAGCGATTTCGGGAATCATAATGGTAATAGGTATTGAACCCAAAGGGATCATTCATTACATTTCGATTCCCATTGGCATCGTAATCGTACGTGATTTTTTTACCATCCGGGAAGGTGACGGCCTTAAGATCACCTGTTGACGAGTTGTAGGCGTATGACGTGTTGCCCGTCCCATCGCTCATACTGGTTCGTCTTCCAGCCAGGTCATAGCCAAACGAGATGGTTTCCTCGCCAGAAATCGGGTTCCAGCTGGTGTCGACAATCTCCTTTTTCTTGAGCTGGTTTCGATTATCGTACGTATACTTAAACCGGCTCCCATTACGATCGATCAACTTGGTTTGGTTATCATTTCCATCATAATAATACGATTCAATATTGTTTTTTCCGCTTACAGCTATTACCGAATTCCGAATTAGCCGCCCAAGCTCATCATACTGCTTGGTCGTGGCTTTATTATCGGGATAGGTGATTTGGGTCAGATTACCAAGCATGTTATACCCATACGAAGTCGTTTGCGTGACCCCGTCTACAACATTGCTGACGCTTTTCAACTGACTTAAAGCATCATAGCTATAGGTTGTCGTATTGGACGGGTTGACATTGTCGGTGGCCTTTATCATGTTCCCGGCATTGTCATAGGTATACATCATGAGCGTCGATGGCTGGCCGCTCTTTTTGGTCTCTTCTTTTTTTACGGTTCGACCCAGTGTATCGTAATACTCTTTCAGTACATACCCCTCGGGGTCTGTGCTGCTCATGGAATTCGAAATATCATCATAAACAACCGTTGCATTCAGCCCGCCATTCGGATACTGGATCGAGGTTTGACGGCTCCATTGGTCATACCCGTAATTGGTCCGATTCCCAAAGGCATCTTCGGTCCAAAGCAGACGTCCTTTGGAATCATAGCCGTTTTTGGTCTTCGCTTTATAGACCCCGCCCTCCAAGAAGCCCGAGTCGACCTTCCAGCCCACCGGGTTCCAATTCGTGACGGTTTTGACTCCCGTTTCATCGGCTAATGTGATCCGGTTTAAGTAATCGTTATAACTGATTGAGCTGAAGCTTCCATCCGGATGCGTGACTTTAGTGATTCGTCCCAAAGCATCATAAGCATAACGGGTTGTTGAAGGATACCCGTCTGTAAATTGAGTAAGATTGCCGTCTGCCATATTGTATTGGTACTGCTTGGTAATGGTAGAGGCATTCCCGTTAATATCACGAATCGCCGTTGTGGTCTTGGTTGGAAAGGCACTGTTATATACGGACGAATACTCGATCGCGGTAAGTGTATCATTGACCGTTCCGTTTTTGACTCGAATTTGCCCAATATTGCCTGTTGAAGGATCAATATTTTCGTAGCTCGTTTCACGCAGTGGATTGCCTGTCTGACCCGCAGAGTTACCTGCAAAAACCTGTTCCTTGATGACCGTCCCTTGGGTATTGCGGGTCAATTGGGTATACTGCCACAGCTGCGAGCCATTGATCTGCTTGGCGACCGTGGCAAGCAAATGAGAGGTGCTATTAAAGATATAACTTGTGATGGCTCCTGCTGCATCCGTTGAAGCCGTTACGTTTCCGTAATCATCATAAGAGTTGCTGGATGTTCTTACATAGGTACTGGTGGTACCGGATGAGGCATCCGTTGTCTTCGTCGTGACAGGTACAGGCCACCTTCGTGCCCGATCGTACGTATAATCGGTTGTTTTGGTATACGTTATTCCATTATAGATGGCCTTATCGGATATTTTTGTGTTATAAAACACCGGCGGGTTGTTATCATCGATGTAGTCTTTATCGTTGCTAAATGTTGTTTCTTTTGTTCCGTCATTGACCATGACCGAGAAAGTAAAGTCCGTATTGTACGAACTGCCAATATCGCTAGACGGATAGGAGATATCTTTATGATTGACAACTTCAATGGAACCGTCGGACTTGAAAATCCGATCTTCCCGGGATTTCACACGGTAAACCTGGTTTACAGCATTTGTACCAATATACCGGGTCACGGGAGAACTCTCAAACGTATAGACCGACTTTGCGCCCGTCGTATAAGTTACACCTGTTAACAGCGCATAGGGGTTACCTGTATTCGGAGTAGTTCCGAGTAAATTAAACTGCGCATTTTGGAGGCTGTAGTCATAGGTAACAGCACGACCAACCGAATCCACAACTTGCCCAAGAAGTTCCTTGCCATTTTGGGTCTTTTTGTAGTATGTAACCTTTTTATTGCTCGATGTGATGACGACAGAATCCAGAGTGTAGGAAATGTTAATGGAATTGCCAACGGGATCGGTAATTTGACTAAGTACCGAACCATAACGGGCATCATTGGCATAGTTGAAGGTTACTTTATTGTTATAGGCACCCGAGATCTGAATTAACTGTCCCTGTGCATTAAAATATTGGCTTACATTCTGAATGGATTTTAGGACATAGGCAGATGTTACGCCGTTTACCGTAACGGTCGTATCGGCAGTAAACGAAAGGTCTTTCCAAGGGTAACCAACCAGTGTGTTGTTATCCCCAATTTTGAAGACACCTGATCCTGCCAGATGAAGAAATTTCCCCGTTTCATTGATCTCAAGGAAGGAAATGTCCCAGCTCCAGCCTTTTCCGATCGGAAATCGCTTTTCTTCAAGAGGCTGTTGGGTGCCATTCGAGCCTTGGGCAATGGTCATTTGCTCGAACTGGGAAGCGTTGCTGTCATAAGTACGAGTTAAAGTAAATCCAAGACCATTCCGGCCCGGCAGCGAGAGATCGTCAGCTTGGATGGATAGACCACCTGATAAGGTAGAGACCGTTTCACTGTCCAGTTGGATCGCGAAAGGGGCCTCGTCAGGTTTGGTTTTGACGTAGCTGTAATCCGGTGCCGGAGATGACGTGGTACTAGCAGCAACCGACATCGAGAACGTTTGCTCACCGAGGGAACTCGTTATGGTACTCTTGGCACTCTTGGAGTTATTAACGGGGCGCGGCTTCACTTCATCCAACCGATCAGATAAATTGCCCCCTCGTTCTTTTTGACGCTGTAGGGCTTTTTCTACGTCTTCCAAAGTGTATCCCTGATCAAGGATATCTTGAATATCACTTTCCGGGATTAACAATTCGTCACTCAGCTTTTTTCGTTGATGATCAGACGAAGGATCCATTTGAGTGCTGTCTTGGTGCTCTTCAACAGCCGCGGCATATGTAGTCCCGCTGAATGACGGGATCGAAGGTAAAATTGAAAAAAACATCGTTAGGATGAGAACTCTGATGATTATATTCTTCAACAGCTAAGCCTCCTCTTCCGATTATCTGAGGTAGCCCTCGGACTACCTCAGCCTCCTTTTATCTTCTAGCGAACGATCGTTGTCGTTTTGGAGATAATGTTTCCATTGCTATCATATTGATAGGTGGTCTGGAACTGCAGGGTAACGCTGCTTAACGAAAAATTATAAGCGAGCGACGTGCTGTAATTCCCTCCAACCCCCACAATTTTGATGTAGTACGTACGCCCCGAAGTCACATCGAATATTTCTTTCTCCTGAAGTCCAGCTCCGTGAACGCCCGCTGTGATAAGCGCCATGGCTGAATCATAAATGTAGACATCATAATTCAATCCGGATGGAACGTTTAGAACCAGCTTATCGATGCCGGTGGTCGGAGCTGTATATTTAAAAAAGTCGACATCGGTGCCCGAGTTGATCAGAGAGCTGTAGGTCTGGTTATAATTGATGGGAAAGGCCTGGGTGTTGCTGTCATTGGGTTCAAATGCATTTGGAAGTTTCAGATTGTTGCGATAAGCAGCATTCGACCATTCAATCCCATCTTTGACAAGGATTTTAAAACTCCAAGTTCCACTTGCAAGCGGAGGTGTCGTAAAGGAAGTAGCGCTGCCACTTTTGACCCCCGAATCATATCCAATCGATGCCCAGTTATTTTGAGAACCTAATATTTGATAGTTACTCTCCGCTTGTCCATCTGTATCCGAATAGGTCCATGTAAAAGACAGAACGTTATCGGTAAGCTGTTGTCCATCGGTATAAGACGTAATCGAGGCAATAGGCAAATTGTTAATTTTAATATAATAAGCAGCTGAATACCCTGAGATTGCCCCTTTTTTATCTTTTGTCCGAACCTTCCAGTTGTAGGTGGTGTTTCGTGCAAGTAGAGACGACGGTACCGAATACGAACTTAGTGATGTTGTGACCCAGCCTGAATCTTTTACAAGCGTAGAACCGTTAAAAATTTGAACCTGATAGGCCGATTGTGCATCTCCCGCGTCCGGATCGGAGAATGTCCATTTTAGGACTGGATTAGTAACAACTCTTGTTGGAGTTGAGGAAGAAGTTGATCCTGGGTTCAGGCTGGTCGGCGCATTTGGCGCTTTGTTATGTTTTATTGTAAATGGGGCGTCAGATTGATCCCAAGGACCATAAAGAGAACCATCGTAAGCTCGTATACGGATTAATGCATTCGTTGAATCTGAGACAGAACTAAAATTATATTGGTATTGTGTCACTCCTGCTCCAGTTTGAGATACCAGATCAATCCAGTTACCTCCACCATTTGTAGAAAGCTGGATATGATAGTTTAGGCTTGTTTGCGTATTATCAGGATCGACTGCACCATTCCAAACAATATTAAACGTCGAGTCTATAGTCTCACCGCCGTTTGGACTCAGTACAGTGGGTGAAACTATCGGTGGACTATTATATGTAACCGTTAATTTAGGACGATATGCTGAATCTGTGTACTCGTGAGTACGAATAATTTTTGCGCTTTGTAAAGCCCCAGTTCTTACCATCACACCATAATTTGGGGTCCCATTTGCCCATTGCTGGACAATTGACGTGATATTAGTAACCCACCATCCTGGTTTATTAACTGAGTTTAGAACTGTACCAAGATAACCAGTAACAGTCGGAACGGAATTCGTCGAATCATATGATGGGACTTGAGTGGTTGTTTCATCCCACGCCGAAGTAACTCTATAAACGTTTCCTGTGTGAGAATTATCGGTATAACCTGAAAAAATATAAAGCTCCATCGACGCGTTATTAATTACACTATTAATTGGAATAGAGGTTAAATCAAACTGAAAAAAACCTTCATATGAATTATAGCTGCTATCATAGTAACCGCTCCATGAACCAACCGAGAATGAATCACTAGAACCATCATAACAAGAATGCCAATAATCATTACAAGTCATATCTTTCGATGTTGAAGTAGTTATCACACTTGGATCTACGTATATCGGGAATTGTAAATCGGTTGTGTCAACATCGAGTTGAATAAAGGTTTCACCATCAGCTTCATCAATGATTTGAGATACATCCCTCTTTGTTCCATTGGCATCAACAAGCCATGCGGGCTGCAGTTCAAAATTTTTTGAATTTTTTATATCACCAGCTACATGGAATCTGAAAGTGGTCGGAGCTTGGTTGTTTTTTAAAATAATCGTTTCCTTTATGCCTATATCAAGTACTTCCAACTGCACATCAGTGTTATCCCAAGCGTTGTGATATTCCGCTTTATTGCTGTAAACATCAGCTGTTACAGTATTAGCGTTATCCCTGTCGTTCTGATTTTCCGCTTTGCTATAAACAACAGCTGTTACAGTATTAGCCTTTATTGGGGTAAAGGTAAGTTTTTCCGAACCTTTACCAATGGAATATCCACTATCGAATTTTTTCGGGATCTTTACGTCGAAAGGTACTTGAGGCGCTCTGTAACTTGTTTTTGTTCGATCGATTTTTATATTTTTTCGAATCTCTTTGTTTTTCAATACAATCTTTTTCAAAACATCAGATGAGACTTGTGAAAATGGGATATTTACCATGTCTAAATCAGCCTCATCGATAAGCTCAGTGTTAATAGGCTGCCAATTACCTGTATTATCCAGGAAATTTTGAGGTCCCATCGTAATATCTGCAATAAAAGATCCATCAGAAAGCTGATAATGCTTACTATTTGCAGTCCTACGCTCTACGTCTTCCCGTACCACAGTTTTACCTAGCTTCTTTGCTTTGTCGAGCACCCCCACAGGATATCGATTGTATGTAACTTCTGCAACTCTTTTGCTGGTTTGTGGATCATTTCCATATACTGTTTCACTAACCACTTCATCCTCTTCTTTGTATGTAACAGAATTTTTCATTGAATCAGAGATATTTCGTGCTTGGACTACAGTCAGCGATAATGACTGAAATACGAAACAAAAGAGTAACAGAAAGGCCAACTTTCTCTTCACATAGATCACCTCTTCTTGTGAAATCATTCATTGCTTACTTTATTGATCAAAAAAACTAAACTAACACCTTCCCCCTTTATTTGTGATTATAACTGCATCATTTCGACAGCTAATATCATTATGAATTCACCCTATAAAATATGTAAGAGGCTTTTTTTGTCGAATTAAATGTTATATTGACTAATCAGGTTAATATACCCATTGTTATCGAAGGTCGATATACGACGGTCTTTACTTAATTTT
The DNA here is from genome assembly GCF_000961095.1 of Paenibacillus beijingensis. Taxonomy (NCBI): domain Bacteria; kingdom Bacillati; phylum Bacillota; class Bacilli; order Caryophanales; family Paenibacillaceae; genus Paenibacillus; species Paenibacillus beijingensis. The sequence continues at coordinate 746,017 of NZ_CP011058.1, forward strand.
TTCGTACCTCCACTATTAGAATTCGCTAAAAGAAATTCCTTAGATACTCTGGGATTTAAAATATCTAAATCGGCCTGATACATCCTCATAATGCTTTTTTAGAATATTTTCTACTCTCTTGGTACATTAGTAAAATAGCCAAATAAGGACTGTCTTTTCGTTCTTACACCCCTACCTCTCTAAGCAATTGTTCGACAACATCATCAATTATGCGCCTTTTTCATAAAAATAGATAAGAGGTGAAAATGTAGAGGATTTGCTTCTCAATAAAAAAGAGCACATTATTATAGTGTGCTCATAAAGTCTTTCAATTTTCATAGGTATTATAAAAAATTGAGATTTCGTAGTTTAGAGAGCCCTTCAACATCTATCAATAGCCCGTTAGCTCCGCCGTCCCTTTGATCTCCCACTCGATCGGCTCCATAACCTGGAATGCCCGGGGATAGGCGAGCCGCACAATGAGGACGACACCGGGTTTATGAAGCGTTACATCATAATCGTACAAATCGCTGCGGTACGTGTATGGAAAGGCGCGGTCGCCGTTGACGACTTCAAACGCGAGCACTTCGACGCGTTCTTTCAAAAATGATCCCGGGAGCGGGTTGCCGGCGCCGTCCAGCTGCAAATTGGCCTGCAAGTAACGCGCAGCTTGGGCGGATGCGGCGCTTTCGTCGATTATCAGCCGCCCCTCCGCCAGCTCGGCCGCATCCAGCTGCTGCGCAGCCGCATGAGCTGCGCGATTCACCGCATGCTTGCCTCGAAACAGCGTCTGCACAGCTAATTCCTGATCCGTTTGAAGCGCATGCGCGGCAAGCCATACGGTCATCATAACAATAACAAAAAGCAGCTTGTACAACGCGGTACCCCCTTTTCTTGGCCGGGGCGGCTGTTACGGCACATACTCGCTCATCTTCATGCCTGAAGCGCTCATCCGCTCGTCCGGAGCAGGGGGAGTGAGCCCGATTAAACGGTCAATCTCCAGCAGCCGCCCAAACGGATAGCTCATCGTAAGCGAAAGCCCCGTCCCTCTGAGCAGCGGCGCAGCGGGATTCGTGGCGTCTTTGCCGTCCGTTGCCGAAACGACGAATTCAATATTGTCCGGCTGCAGCCCGAACCGGCTTAACCGCTCCCGAGACTTCTCGATCATAGCCGCATCGATATAACCGTGATCGGCGTTGGCGCCGACCTCCAGCAAATAATCAACCTCCTTTTGCAGCAAGGCTTGCCTTACGATAAGCACGTGCTTGTAAATAGGCGAAAACATGATCCAGCAGAGCATGGCCGCAAACAGCACAAAAATAAGAATCTGTTTCATGGGCTCGTATTCCGAATGGAATCGGCCATCGCCTTTCCGTAGCTTGTCAGCCCCGCCTTCGTGCCGCCTTCACCTGAGGCAACCGTCAAGTAGAGTGTAATTACCGTTACAAGCAGCAGCATCGAGATCAGGATTGAACGCATCGTCCGCCCCTCTTTCAAAAGATTTGATGCCGCGGCAGCCTAACGTCAGGCCGCCGCTCGTTTGCATTCCTATTATCGAAGATCAATCCGCCTTTACGGCACAAGCGCTCCGATTTGCGTATTGGCCGAGTTGCCCTGCGTCTGGATTCGCGTGCGGGTGCCCGTCGTGCCGTCTGCGATAATGGAGTTGTAAATGACAACGACCACAACGAGCAGCATTACGGTCATCAAAATGTTTCGCATGGTTTCACCTCCTTAAGGTTTTGCCAACGGCAAAACCACTTCGTAAGCATCCACTTAAGGTTTTGCCGGAGGCAAAACCACTTCGTAAGCATCCACTTAAGGTTTTGCCGGAGGCAAAACCACTTCGTAAGCATCCACTTAAGGTTTTGCCGGAGGCAAAACCAGCTTCGTAAGCATAAGCACCGCCTCAATTCAAGGAATCGAACAGGCGCTGGCCTTCGCGCACCCAGGGATAAATAAAGATTTGAAACGTGTATAAGATCGGGATGCCTGCCAGCACAAACAGCAGGTAAGAGCTCGACTCTTTGCGGCTTTCTTTGATCAGCTCCAGCTTCTCTTTGTAATCTTGTATCCGTTCGCGCAGCAGCGTGTAATACGCTTCGTCTTCATGAAGCCGCAGCGAATCGATCGTTTCCACAAAGCTGAGCCCTTCCTCTGTGCCGAGCCGCAGCTTGAATTTCCGCAGCGCCCCTTCGGCATCGTGGTACCATTCGCCGAGCATTCGCTGCATGTCCCCCCGGATCGTCTTGGCATACGGAACGCAGCGCATCAGCTTCGTATGAACATTCAGCGAAGAGCCCGATAAATAGAGCAGCTGGGAACTGATGATATAGATCTCCTTAGTGATCCGCTGCGACCGGATCCGGCGCACATACTGAAGCGACGGCTTGTCCCAGATCAGTCCGATGCAGAGGGCCAGCGGAAACAGGTACCAAACGAACGATAATTGCGGGCCGTATCCAAAAAAATGAAAGAGCGCAGGAGCGGCCAGCAGCAGAAGCGGAATGAAGATCAGCAGCAACCGTCTTGTCAATACGTAAAGGGCCGCGTCTCCCGTAAATCCGCATCCGGCTAGCAGCGCTTGCCGTTCGGTCAGAACGGGATGCTCCCGGGAGAGAGCGAGCCGGGCAAGCCATCTGTCCGGAACGGAACGGCTTTGCCATTGAACCGCGGTTAGATGCATCCAGCGCGGGCGCCGTCTCGGAAGCAGCCGGAGCAGAGCAGAGGCAGCGATCAATCCAAACAAATACTGCGCCGCCAGGCTTAGTGCGAAGATGAAACGTGCCGTCCAATCCGGAGTGTCCAAGGAGCATAACCTTCTTTCTTACATTTTTTTGCGCGACAGCCACAGCCCCATCAAAAAAGAGGCGAATATGAGCACGATCGCATTGAGCAGCATATCGCGTCCCTGCGGGTCGAGCACGTAGTAAAGATAGGAATTGGCCCGGTTGTAATGGAAGTTGATGCCCATAAAAAAGGCCAGAAACAATACCGGGGTAAAATTGGCGATGCGGATTTCCAGCAGCTTATGGCGCTCCTGTTCGTTCGCCCGCCTCGACTTGCGCATATCGGTAATGAGTTCCTTCAGATTGCCGGTAACGGTGTGGCCTTCCGCCAAGGCAACCCGCATGATCTGTACCAAATAGTCGCCCCATATATGACCAAGCGAGGTAGAAAAAATGCGCAGGCTCGTTTCGTCATCCCCGCGGACCGAGAGGTTGCGGTACAGCTGCTCGAACACCGCCTGGACGTGCCCGAGCATCCGCTTCTCCTCCACCGTTCGCTTCAGCGCGGAACGAATGTGACGCTCGCCGGTAATGAGATAGCACTGGTAAAACAATTCGACCGCCGGCAAAAAATCCATCTGCGTCTGCAGCTGCCGGTGCACGAGCATGGAGCGGAGCGCCGCGTAGGGCAGCAAACCGAGCACAACGCCAAGCAGCAGGCTGCCTTTTACGCTCTGAAACAGAATCGCTCCGCTCGTTACCCCGGTTATCAGCAGCAGCGCCGTCATCAGGATAAATCCTTCAGGCCGCAGCGAGAGGCGAAGCGATTCGAGCAAATCGGACACATGGCGGTGCGGTTTTTCGAACCGGGCCACAAAGGCGGCCAGCCTCGCTCCGAGGCGCCGGTTCCGGTTATAATTCAGACGGCCGGCCGACTGCCTGCTGTCAGCACCGATAAGCAGCAGCCGCTGCAGGGCGATGAACAGGCAAATGAACAAGGCCGCCAAAGCGGCTCCGACTGCAATTGTCATCATCCGCTATCCCTCCTTTTCCCTCCCCGCGGCCATATAAGCAGCAACAGCAGGCGGGGGCGGCTCCGGATATATCCATTTCCCGTCCGTCTCGTTAAAGACGGCCCAATCGCGTACGCGAACTTCCCCCTCTTCCCATCGCAGCTCGCCAAGGCGCACGATACGCCTTTTATTCGCGGCAATTCTCATCTCAATTCCGACCTGCGTCACATATTCGGCAATCCGTTTGACAAGCCGCTCGGGATTCATTCCGCGATTATCCAGCATGCACATGTCCGTTACCGCTTCCGGGACGTCTTCGAGCGCGCTCGCATGAACGGTCGTCATGCTTCCCGAATGCCCCCGCGTGCAGGCGCGCACGTAGATATTGGCATCTTCATCGCGTATTTCGGCATGCACGATGCGCTCGGGAGACTGCCGCAGCGCGAGCTTGAACGCCTGCGCGGAACGGTGCATCGGATCGTCCTCCTCCATTTCATACTCGATAATATTACGCTGCGGAAAATCCCGCCCGAGCCTCATCTCCAGCCTTCCTTCGAGCGTTACGATCCGCTCTTCCTCCGGCAGCTCGGCGATGAGCGCCTTCATCAGATGGGTTTTGCCGGAATTCGTCGGGCCGATGATGACCACATTGAGCCGGGCCTTCAGCACGCCGCGCAGCATTTGGAGCAGCGGCCCGCTGATCGTCCCGTATTCCGAGGCGGCCAGCGATTCGAGACTGAACGAGCGGGCCGTATAAAAGCGCATCGTCAACGTCGGCACGGCCGTGAAGCCGAATCCGGTCATTGTCACGCGCGACCCGTCCCGCAGCATCACTTCCGCCCATCGTTTGCGGGGGTTGATGCGGTCATTGTTGTACAGAACCAGATTTTGCTGAATGCGCTCGACCTCTTTTTCCGACTCGAACGAATACGATGAACGGCTGACGGTGCCGCGCCTGACTTCGAAAATCCGGGTGCCGACAACTTGAATTTCTTCCAGCCCTTCTTTCTCCCGCAATAGGAGCTCCAATACTCCAAGCCCGATCACTTCGGCAAACAGCGCTTCGGCAAGCGTTTGATACTGACGGTGACCTCCGGGCAGCTGATGGATGCGCAGGCGGATCAGACGGTCGGAGATGAGCGCCAAAATTTCTTCCCTCTCCCGCAAGTAACCGAGCACGGCACGATTCAGCTTCTCTCCGTATTCCTTCCGCTCTTCTTCCGTCATCCCGCGCGGCGCCGCCAGGTATGCCCTCATTTCCTCGGCCAAACGTTTAAAATCTTTGGCGGGAGCAGTTTCCGCCGCGTCGCTTGCGCCGCGCTCCACTGCCGCTGTCTCCGCATTTCGGGCCATTAATGCACCCGGTTCGTGTTCCTCGGGCATAGAAAGCCGGATGCGGGCGGAATAGGCTGAAGGGGAGAAACGTTCCCGGCCGCCGCTCACAAGCCGACGCCTCCGCGGTGAGTGAGCAGCTTGCGGTACCAAGGCTGTACGGTCATGACGGTCTTCCGCTGCAGTCCGTATCGTCCCATCAGCTTTTGCGAAGTCTCTTTCATCGCCTTTTTCCCTTGTTCGTCCCCCCTCAGCCAATCTTCGTACCTGCCGCTGTCGAGCAAAGAAAAGAACGTCTCATTTAACTGCATCTCTCCGATCGGAGCAATCCCGGTCTCTTTACCGATTTCTTTCATCGAATACCCTCCAATTTTCCATGGCGGTTGAATCACCACCATTTCATATTGTTCCGGCTGTACGCCGAACAGCGGCGATACTTGCTTGATCCAGCGGTTGCCGTCTTCCTGAAAATGAGAGAGAGCGCCGGTCGTCACCAGCACGCGGCTGCCGGCCCGGCGAAGTCCGCATATCGTCGCCGCATTATCCCAGTAAGCGCCGACATCAAGCAGCGTGAGCGAAAACGTCCGCTCAGCCACATCCAGCAGATGCTCCGCTTCTTCCGGCGTAAAAAACTCCGCTTGATCCCGCATCATATTGCCGAATAATACATGCACACCCGGCAGTCCCCGAACCGTATGACAGGCGCGGATCAGCTTCTGTGGCGTCAGAGATCCCGCTCTAAGCTCCGGCCGCAGCCCGTCCAGCGTGCAGCCGGGCGTATCGACGCCGAGATACCGGTGAAGCTTGGCGCTCTTGAGATTCAGGCAAAGAAACCCGACCGGCTTGCCGCTTTCTTCCCCCAGCCGGTAAGCGGTGGCAAACGCGGCGGCGGTTGTACCGATATTCGGCGTGGTGCCGATGTAGGCGATCAAAGGCGATTGATCCGTCACGGCGCGCCTCCTTCCGCTTCCCCTTCCGTCCCCATCGTCAGCGGACGGTAAGCAATTACCAGCTTATTTGTTCCGTCTTTGCACAGGGAGTCGATTTTGAGCCACTGCTCCTCCGTCAGATTCAAATTGACAAACTCGATCATGCCGTTTGCATTGCGGCGCGAAGCGTACATTTTCTCCTTATCCCCATCGGCCAGCGAAAGCAGATTCGGATTGGTCATATCGTCCACCTCCTGATTGCCGCTCGTCTTCACGGAGGCAACCGTCACTTCTTCCGGAAACAATCTGGATGAGCGAGTGTTGTCTCCCGAGACATAAATGACGACACTGTCGCCTGCCCGTATCCCGTTGGAAACCGAGAGCACGTATTCGCGGGGGAGCTGAAAGGTCGATTCCGTTTCACGGGGAAGCAGATGATACCGGTCCAGCTTCCACTTCAGCACCGGCTCCGATTCTCCCAGCGGGACGACCGCTTCCATGCCTTCCGCTTCTTCCGCGTCGAGCAGCATCCCCTCCTTGTAGGCAGAGCCTGCCAGCGGCTTGTACGTTAAATCGTCCGCCCCCAGCCGCTCTCCCGCAGCTACAAAACGTTTCGGCACGACAACGCGCACCGAATCCTGATGTTCGATTCCCCGAAGCTGCAGCACATAAATGCTGTATACGAGTAAACCGGACATGAGCGCTGCCGCCGCGCTGATCAGCGCATTTCTCCGAACCTTCATCGCTCTCCCCTTTCCCCGCCAACGCAAAAAAAGAACGCAGCGGGGGGGCCAATTGGCCCACCCGCTTGCGTTCTTCGCAAAGCATCAGCATATTTGTATAGGTAAATAATACTACCAAGTGAGTATATATTACCAAAGACAATTTCAGATTGTCCAGCCTTTTTCAGACATTTTTTCAAAAAATAAATGCCGGTATTATCCTTCCAGTCTTTCGTAATACAAGCCGCGCAGGACGAAATCCGTCGTGTCCTCGATAAAAGTGCTGCCGGCGGGCAGCTCCTCCCCAAACAGGCCCGTCCAGTATGGATTTGAGAGCGGGTAGAGCAGAACCGATATAATGAGGCCCAGCGCCGTTTGCAGCGAGCGGAACTTGAATATCCCAAGCTCCTTGCCTTCCTGCAGCCATTGGCGAAGCGCCTCCCATACCGGATAGGCATGCTCGCGAATGATCGGGACCCGCTCGGAGTTCGTCAAAATTTCGAACTGGATAATTTTCACCAGCTCCGGGTTGTTCATGCGAAACTGAAGCACTCCCCGCACGAGCAGCCTGACGCCTTCATCCGGTGAAAGAGGCTGTTTGAGAATGTCCTTCATTTGCTCCATCGGAAAAAAATTGTTGAACAGCTCGGAAAAAATTTTATCTTTCCCGCCGAAATAGTACGATATCAAAGCCGCGTTAACGCCCGCATCCTCGCAGATTTGCCGGACGGATGTCCCTTCAAACCCTTTCTGGGCAAACATTTTTCGCGCCGACTTCAGCAGCTTATCGCGTATATTTGCGTCATCTGTCATGTATGCGCTCCTTCTTTCAACCCTGATATTTCTAATTGCTTGAAAAAGATACGGCAGCCGCGTTTGGCTTCACCGCTTCTCTGCGCAGCGCGACGGCGGCTGTGCTGACTCCAAGTGCGATCAGCGCGATAAGCGCCAGCACAAATACATCATTCGAAGTTCCTGCTCCACCGAACAGCAGGTTCATCTCACCTTCAACCGCATAAGTGGCCGGCAAAACGTTGCCAAGGCCTGCATAGAAGTCCGAAAGCAGCTCGCGCGGCACCATCGCACCCGACGTAACGAGCTGTGCGGACAACATCAATGCATTGAACAGCATGCCGGCCATACCCAGCACAAACAAGAACATTTGAGCCACGAGCATAAACGTTAACACAAACAGCGCCTGGAACGCCCATTGTACGATAAACCCGTGCTCATGCTGGCCTCCAAGCGAGATCAGCAGCAGCGTACCGACTAACGAGACGATAACGGACGCAGCTGAATTAAGAATAACACGCGCCGCAAAACGTTTCCAACGTCCGATTCCGGCCTGCTTCATCATCATCGACGACTGTTCGAAATTCATCCCCATAATCATGGCGCCCACATAAGAAGCGAGCACCAGCATCAGCGGCACCATCTGGTTGTTCATTCCATTCACCGCGTTAAGCGAGTGAACTTCGGATACAACTCTCTCGCCGAGTCCTTGCGAAGCGGCGGATACCGTTGCGGCCGGCGCCTTGAGCCCTTCCAGCAGCGCCTTCGCGCCGGCGGAAGAAGCTTGTTTGTTCACCGCTTCGGAAATGCCCGATGCCGCCGAAGTCATCATGCTCTTAATGAGAGCGGGGTTGGACTCGTTGACGGTAAACTCCAGCTTGGCCTGCTCCGTCAGCGACGACGCTTTGCGGGTGAAATCGGCCGGAATGTGGAGCACAAGCTGCAGCTTTCGTTCGTTAAGCAGCTTTGTCCCTTCCTCCTGCGATCCGATGCTCACCAGACGGAACGGAAGATTGCCCGATAAGGAGTCCGCAACCGTCTGACCGAGCTGCCGATCCTCGTTGAAAATACCGACAGACAGCTCACCGGTCCGGTCGGTAACCCCTTTATAAGCGGTCATCCAAATACATGAGAAAATAACCTGAAACAGAATGGCCGTTACAATTCCGACGATCGTTGCAGGCTTTTTCAAAAAATCTCTAATAACCGAGCTCATACCCTCATCCTCCATTTTGTTAAACAATCGGTTACGGTACACCTGGTTTAACGTTAGTTTAAAATGACTTTTTTACATGACTGATTGAAATGATTGTTTTAAATAAACGTTTTAACCATCTGTTTAAAACGGTCGTTTAAATTATAGCGCACCCTTTCCATTTTGTAAATACTTCCAATTGGAGGTCCAAATTGCTCAAGAGGCATCCAAGCTGCGCGGGTCTCTCTCGACCGGACTCTCCCCGGCTAATAGATGCGTGCCTCTGGGCACGCCAAAAACCAAAAAAACCGTCAAGGTAGTTTTCACTACTCCTGACGGCCCTTGATCGGACTTTGACTGCCTGACTTACTCTATCGCTGTTAATTGAACGGACGCTAGCCGCCGGATACCGGACAGCATACCGTACACTAAATAATTAAACTGCTGACCGCAAAGCTTGTGCCGATGAAAACGAAGCACAGCAAAATGCCGACCGCGACGTTACCGGCCTGCAAATGCTCGGACAGCTTCAAACCCGGCGTCACCCATTCGAACACCCAATATGCGGCGACGAGACATACGTAACCGACCGCGAACCACAGCATCATATGCCAGATGGAGTTGTTCGTATATGCGGCGACGCCGAGCACAATAGCCGTTGCCAGAAACTTGCCTCCTATGGCAAGCCCAACGGCCGTATTGCCTTTTTTCAATTCATCCAAATCGTTGAACGGCGTCATCAAGCTGAAGACAACCATTCCAAGCAGCTGCAAAATAATAATAACAATGACGCTGATCAGCAGATCGACCGCAATCATGACGCCCACCCCCTGAATTTGGCATAAGCCATATCATAATTACTGTAGTCGTGCACTTCTTCCAAAATGACATTCGCTTTCTTCAGCGGCTTCAGCTTCGCATACCGCTCCTTATCGATCGGCTGCTTGATCGTCTGGCCGGAAGGAAGCGTAAGCACGGCAAATTCCCGTTCCTTCCCTTGATACGTCGTCTTGTAGACGCCGACCAGATCGATCTCCGTTTTCAGGCTCACCTTCAATTTGGCGATGTCCTGCTCTGCCGCCTGTTTCGTTCGATACGATTTAATCGGCTTCCACGAAGTAAGCCTTATGTCGTTGCGGTTATTGTCGGTAGTCTTCATGACGGCTTCCATATATTCAAGCGCCCATACTTTATCCCCGGTCCCATAGTTGTCGTCGTTCGGCAGCAGTTCATTGCCCGGAAGCAGCGTCATGTCTCCGCCGATCAAATCGCCGACCGTCCCCTCGACGAGACGGTAGTCCCACGGCACCGTACTGGGCGCTTGTTGCGGCTGGGCATTCGCATACGAAGAAGAACTTGCAGATGACGACGATGAACCGGACCAGGACACCGACGAGTTTTCCCATGATCGGGCATCGTTCGAACACGAATTCGCCATAATGCCGAAGATGAATACTGCAATCGCCCCGAAAATAATGAACGGTGCAATCCGGCCGGCTGGCGAATCCTGTTTCACCGGCCTTCTGCGGTTCCAATTATCCATTCACTTCACCCCCATCGCCACGAAATGGCTTGAATTTCCCGTTATCAGGCCGCCGGCGCGCCCAAGCAGACCGCAGCAACCCCCGTTCAAGACAAACATGCCGGTCAGTAAATGAAACTCCCCGTTTGCTAGCCGCACTTTGGCGAGCTCGGCCCGTTTCTGATAAACGAGAGGAAACATGCCGCTCGTGTCGTAACCGTGTTCATCCTTCTCCTCCAGCCGGCCGCCGGCATCGAACAGCGAGACGGAACCGCCTTCCCGGCCGAACATCGATTTGGAAACGAAGCTTCCGTCGAAGACGGCTTTGTTATAGGTGGGCAGCATATAACTTCGAATCGTCTCTCTTTCCTCGGCGGTGAAAACGAGCTGCAGTTCATACAGCCCCCAGATCAGCGCCTGAAGCCCTTTGGACTGCAGTATGATGGCATGCGGCGAATTGAACAGCTGCAGCCTGCCCGTTTCGATCGAATAGGCAAGCGCATCGCCTCCCTCGTCCACCGCCATCCACTCCTTCGGGTACAATGCGAACAACCGCCGGATTTCCCGGCCTTCTTTTCCCCGTAAAATGCCATGGTCCACCCACAGATCGAGGCAGTCCTCGCACCCGATGCCAAGACCGGAATGCTGCACGAGCATATCGATCGTCCCCGAATCTTCCAAATGTCCGCCGTATCCGACGCAGGCGGCACGATCCGGCCGCTCTTCCTCCCAAGCTTCGCGCACGAGCCGCTTCATTCCGATATTCGGGGACGGTATCCCGTATTGCTCGCACTGCCAAGGAGTGACGACCGAAGCCTCAACGTAACCGGTCGGCGTGTCCGCGTTCAATTCCAGCAGCTTGATGTCTCCGCCGTCCGACACGGCGAAGTCGAACCGCGCATAACGGCTGATCCGTCCTTCCGGAGGAATGGGCACCGTATCCAAACTGTTCCACAGCACCTCGGGAATTCCGATCATCGCGTATAGATCGCGCTTGCCCAAGGCAAAACGCGCCGCTTTGTCGAATATGCGCCACAGCCGTTCGGATGCCCGTTCCAGCTCGGTATAGACCTCTTTTGTCATGACAACGAGTTGATCCGTCCAGTACGGCTCCCCGTCCATATCGGCCCAGCCGAAGCCGAGCTTCCGCAGTTCTTCCACCCGCTGCTTCCGGTCCGGATGAGGAGTGCCGATAACTTGGAAAGCTCCGGAGCTCATCCTCCGAACCCTCCGGAGGAGTGGCTGGAGCCGGAAGAGGTAAACCCGCTGGAGCGGCCGCCGATTCCTCCCGGCGATGATGAAGTGGAGCGGCGAGTGATAGTGCCGGATGATTCGGATGTCTTAGGCCGGACGGCGGAGCCGACGACCGGCTTGTTCTGGAAAGCGTCCCGGCCGTAACTGCGCGGGGTATAGGCTGTCCCGCTTCTGGCATCGTAGGCGGAATGATTGTTATGCCAAGCGCCGGAAGAATAGGATCCTCCGCGATTGAAGATGAGATGGTACAGCATCAGATCATCCCAACCGAAGCCGGATGAAGTATGGACTATGGTCCCGCCCCCTCCGGAGCCTCCAGACCCTCCCGATGCCGCTCCCGCAGCGGATCCACCGCCAGCTTGCGTATCCTCCTGCGATTCTTCGTCCTCCGGCAGCGGAATGTTCCAATCAACGGACGGATCGAAGTACGCTTTCACTTCTTCCGAGGACCATTCGACCAGCACCGGGCCGGCTGCGGTGGTGGATGCTGCGGATGAGGCGGATGACGCGGTCGCTGCGGATGACGCGGATGACGCGGATGACGCGGTCGTTGCGGATGACGCCGCGCCTGGGTTGTCCGGTTCAGCCGCGGCCGGCTGAGGATCGCCTGCGGCGTAAAGCGCGTTGGCGAGCAGGGCAATTCCGAGGGAAGTGGACAGCACTCGCAGCGGCTTGCCCTCCGGTGTAAACAAACGGAGCTTTATAGGACCGTTCTTATTTTCTTCTGGGCTCATGGGAACGGATCCCTCCTCTTAAGTTCTTCATATCGGATTTCGGTTGCGCACGGCGACAACGAGCAGCTCGAACGTCTGACTGTCCACGTTAAGCCGCCCTTCCACTGTCTCGTATTCGCGGCCGCCAACGGTTAAATAGTTTACGTGATGAAGCGCAGCAATCATGTCCATCGTCCATTCGCGTTCGTCAATGCTGCGAAGCTCTCCCGTAGACTGCTTCTCGAGCAGATGAACGGTCATCCCTTTTTCCACATCAATACCTCCTCTTCCAGAAAAAGCTTACGTCAATGATACGTATCATACCGTCCGCATGTTTCACCGCCTGGCAAAAAACAAACCCGGGAAGGCGTGCGGCGTAAAGATTGAGGCGGTGGAGAGGCGCAAAAATCCGAGACGGCCCGGCAGTTCAGATGCCGCAGCGACGGAGGCTGCAGTAAACACCGTGACAGCGGGGCTTACGTACGCCCCAAGACACCGCGGATGCCCTACAATCCCCGACAAGAAGGGGAAACGCATTAAATCGGCCGCTGGCGCAAGCCGTTAATCGATGTTCCATAATAGAATTTTTTGAAAAAGATGCATCCGTGCATCTTTTTACTTTTTATTTATCGAACGTGTAAAAATTCCTGTAAAAATACATTTTTTTGCTAGTCCAATCTCATATTCAGTCAATAAAGCTTTAAATACCTGTAAATTCGCAGGTTTTCCCTCTCGACAAGCGATTTCGACCGATAAAAACTGCACATTTGCAGGTTTTGAGAGGCACTAGTTTGCGCGGACTGAAACCCGGGGCTTGCGGACTGAAGCGGGCTCCACCCAAGCAGAAAAAAACGGCGGGAAAAAGGCTTCCCGCCGCTGTTAAAAATCGATCAGTCCGACGCTGATTTGCAGCGCATCGTCGACGCTTCGCATCGTTTCGTCGTCCAAATGAGTAATTTTGTCTGTTAGGCGCTGCTTGTCTATGGTCCGTATTTGCTCGAGCAGAATGACCGAATCACGATCAAAACCATGGGCAGCCGCGTCGATCTCGACATGAGTCGGCAGCTTTGCTTTTTGAATCTGGGCGGTAATGGCTGCCACTATAACCGTCGGGCTGAAACGGTTGCCGATGTCGTTTTGCAGAACGAGAACCGGACGGACGCCTCCCTGCTCCGAACCTACTACCGGAGACAAGTCCGCGAAAAACACATCGCCGCGTTTTACGATCAAATGCTACACCCCGCTAACGAGACGGCCGAGCGCACGGTCGGCATCTTCCTCCGCATGAAAAGCTTCCGAGGCCATATTCAAGTTGATTTTTGCCATTTCCAGATACCCGCGCTGCATTAATTCCCGAATATGTCTTTTTTTGCGCTCAACAAGATACAGTTTCATCGCCTGGCGTATAAATTCACTTCGGTTCGAGTTCTCCTTGGCGACAATGCCGTCCACTTCTTTCAATAAATGGTCCGGTAAACTGATCATGATTCTTTTGGTATTCTGCATATTGGCCACCAAACCCGCACCTCCAAAACTTTTCCATTAACACTGTTACCAGTATGGCATTAATATTCCTGCGCTATACCCCAACCTAGCTTATGACTGCCCGCAAATGAATATGCAAGCCGGCATTTGCTTCTAATTGCTGTATTAACTATTCGCGGCATACGACAGAATTCCTTCCATCTTTCCGCAAAAAATGACGATCTAAAAATTAATCTGTCTCCCTGCCGAGCGGATTAGACACTTCGACAACCGCACCGCCGCGCAAATAGACGCGCGGAACGCGCGAAGCGATCATGCACGTTACCTCGTAGTTGATCGTGCCCAGCTTGGCGGCGACTTCCTCGGCCGTAATGCGCTCCGTTCCCTGCGTCCCGATCAGCACCGCTTCCTCCCCCGGCTGGACCGGGTTTCCCGGCAAATCCGCGGCGTCCAGCCCGACCATGCATTGATCCATGCAGATCGTTCCTCTGACAGGCACCCGCCGTCCGCGGATGAGCGCTTCCGCCGATCCCGTCAACATCCGGCTGAAGCCGTCGGCATATCCGACAGGAAGCGTGCCGATTCTCTCTTCGGAAGCGGCAACGTAACGGGTTCCGTAGCTGATTCCCCAGCCAGGGGGCACCGTCTTGACCATCACAACCTCGGTCTTGAGCGACAGGACGGGCTGCAAATCGATCCGCGAACGGTTCACTTCCGCAGACGGATACAAGCCGTACATCCCGATGCCGAGCCGCAGCATACCGCCTCCCCATTCCGGCGTATCGATGCCGGCTGCAGTGTTTGCGCTGTGAATAAGCGGTATCGGAAGATCGTTGGAGCGCACATACCGGGCGATGCCGTCGAATCGGTCGAACTGCAGCTGCGTATACGTTTTGTCCGCTTCATCCGCTTTTGCAAAATGGGTGAATAACCCTTCCACGTCCAGCTGCGGCACCTTCAGAGCGCGTTCCAGAAACCGCTCCGCTTCTCCTCCGGCACGCTTGCCGAGTCTACCCATTCCCGTGTCGACCTTGATATGAACCTTTAGACGCTTGCCGACCGCCGGAAGTTGCGCCGCCGCTTCCAAAATATCTTCGCGGAACAGCGCAAGCGTCACGTCGTGCCGACGCGCAAGCTCCAACCCTTCCGCCGGCACGTAACCGAGCACCAGAATCGGTGTGCCGATTCCGGAGCGCCGCAGCTCAAGCGCTTCGTCCAGAAAGGCAACGCCCAAATAATCGGCGCCGCAAGCTTCCGCTACGCGGGCCGTTTGGACGGCACCGTGACCATACGCATTCGCTTTGACCGATGCCATCAGCTTCATCGAATCCGGAACGGCATCGCGAAAAGCCTTCATATTGGCCGCTAACGCGTCAAGGGAAATCTCTGCCCTGGTGGGGCGGTAATAGACGTCCAAGTAAGTCACCTTCTTCTCTTCCCTGTAAAAACGCGGTGAAAAAGAAGTGCGCTGACGCGGTAAAGTGTAAAACATTCGGGGGCAGCAGCTTTTCGAGGTCGTCCCCGCCGCACAGCGGCCGCTTTGATCCATCCGCGCCTTATAAATTCAATGCTTTTAATGTTATACGTTGCTGCCGGCACTGTCAATGAAGAGAAGCACCTTCCGCTCTGGCACCTAATGGAAAAAAGGCATCCGTCCGGCACCCGGACGAACGCCTCCAGTATCAAGCTTGGAGCTTCACTTGGTCATCTCTTCCATAACAGACTGCGCGACGGCGATCATTTCCTGATCCGGCATATCTCCGCTTGTCAGGCGGTATTCCGTACCCTGGTAAGTCCAAGTAAGCGTATGCTGCTCATCCCCGCTCAGCAGGCCAAGCGTGTAGCCGAGGTCAACCATCGTGCCGTCGACGATAGAAGCCGCGTTATCCATCGGCTGCGTTTCGATCAACGAATAATTGTACGTTCCTTCATAGCGAAGCATGACACCCGCGTTGCCGCCGAACACAATTTCGTTCATATCTTTCAGCGCAACGCCTTCCGGCAGGTAGGACGGCTCCATCGCCACGAACGCTCCCGGCGCGCTCGTCTCGATCCCGGCCGCCGTATCCTGCGCTTCTTCGTCCGGGGAAGCGTTGTCTCCGCTATTTCCCGATGCGCCGTCCGCTTCGGTGCCGGCGTCGGAATCGTCGCCTGCGGCGTTTGTACCGGCGTTGGTATCGTCGCTTGACGCGTCTGCACCCGCATTCTGACCGTCCTCTGCAGCGTTCTCGCTGCCGCTGTCGTCACCCGGCGCAATCGTGCCGTTGTCGCTTGCGGCTGGATCGCCGTCTTCGGAATCGGCGGCTGACGACTGGCCGCTTGCGGCATTGCCGCTTTCCGTGTCGCCCGCGCTTCCGGTATCATCGGCCGTTCCGCCGCTGCCGATATCATCGGCGCTTCCGCTGCTGCCCGCCGCATTATCCGGCGCAGCGATGCCGTCGCTCTCCGGAATGGCCGTTGTCGGCTGTTCGTTTTCCGTGCCGCCGGCAGGGGTTTTCAGATTCGCCTGCGTGTCGAAGACGCTTTTGTCAAACTTTGGGTTGAAATCGAACTTGTCGAACTTCACGTCGACCATAACGGCCGCGTTGGAGTCGCTCACTTCCACCTGCCTCGGCGCGTAATCCGACTTGCTGAGCCAAATTTTTTGCCGCGCAAGCGACGCGTTGGTGTAATTGGCCATCACATCGAACACATAGCTGTCTTTATCGACCGCGAACTGGCGCGAATTATCGAGCAGAATGCTCTGCAGCAGCGTCTGGTACAAATAGACCTGGCCTTGATTTTCCGGCCAGTCGCTCTGGAAGCGGAACACTTTGTTCAGCTTCGGCGTCAGCACGAACACCCCTTCGTCGTTGCGCAGCACAATTTGGGTGATATCCTTTTTCTCGTTCGTTAACGCAATCCGGTAGTAACTCGGCTTCTGAAATTTGATATCCACTTTGTATTCCAGCGGCTGCTCGCCGGTATGAAGCGTCATGACTCCGCTTCCCTGATAGCTTTCCGTCTTGTCAGCGACCTTGCCGAGCTCCTTCACGACCGAACCTGCGTCCTTGGTGCCGCATCCGGCCAACACCATCGATATGCACGCAATGATGGCCGCGATCCAAGTGATGCGACGCATGAAATCATCCCCTCTGCACAATGTTTTTCCAGGCTGATAACATGTCTATGTGGGAACTTGGCCGATTATGCAGACTGGCTCCGGCTTGGCCGAGGGGGTAGCGAAATTTATCCTTGCCTGGCATCGGCCAATGGAAAATAAAGCTTATTTGCCCCGGTTTTTCGCGCGCGATTTACCTGAAACCAACATACCATGGACTTGATATGCCGTTACTTCCAACGTGAAGTTATCGAAAAAAGAGCCTGCTGCGACCGGAATCTTCAGTCGCGGCAGGCTCCTTGCATGTTATGAAGTTACGTTTACATCCTGATAATACGCGGTGCCGCCGAATACGTTCACTCCGAAATAACCTTGGCTGAACGTCGAATCGTTGAGATCGATGACAGGATTCGGATTATCGTCCACATAAACCTTCATGTTCGTTCCGCTGGTCACGATTTTAACATGGTACGTTTTGCCGGCCTGAATCATAATCGGAATGTTCGCCAGCATCTGGCTGTCGGTAAAGCTGCCGTTCAGTTTATAGAACAGGCGTATCGCTTTCAAATTCGGATCGACGTTCAAATAATAGCCGCTGGAGCCGTCCGCCGATGCCCGGTAAATCATCGAACCGGCGCCGCCGGCAGTGTCCAGCTTCACATCCGCTTCATACGTAAAGTTGCTGCCGGTAACTTGCGACATATAGTTGCTGTCTTTGTCGAACGTGCCGGCGATGCCGTCCGCCGTCACCGCCCACCGGCCGTTCGGAACCGGAGCGAACCCGGTCAGATTGGTGCGGAACGAGCCGACACGGACGATCGTCGACCCGACGATTCCCCCGTCCTGCGTCGTCGCCGTAATGACCGCAAGTCCAGGAGCGACCGCCGTTACGTCGGCACTGCGGGCATCGGCGCTTGCCACGGAAGCGACCGCCGTATTGCTGGAGCTCCAGGTGACCGTTTTGTTTGACGCCGTACGGGGAAGAACCATCGAGTACAGCCGCTGCACCGCCCCTGGCGCAAGCTCGAGGCTGCTTTGGCCCATGACGACCTTTTGCGGCGAGGAGCCTGAAACCGGTCCCTGATTCCATACGTTAGACATCGAATAAACGGTGAGCGAAACGACTTTCACATCGCCTCCCGTCGCATAGAAACTCATGCCGTCGCGGGCCGCATCCGGGAAAATCACGTCCGAGATGACGGCTTTCCCGTCGTTGCCGAACGCCTCCACCGACGCTTCGTCTACAAAAATGCGCATTTTCACCCGTCCCGACTCCGGCGCCAGCGCCGCTTCCTGCCGGGGCAGGAACTGCTCCGTGAAATTATCCACGCCCGCATCGGTCCGGTCCACGAACATTTTGGCGGTGCTCACGTTATAGCCGACTACCGTCTTCTGATCGCCGAGCTCCCGCAGCCTGAAGCCGAATTCAGTCGCCGGGTTCGAAGCAGGCAGCTCCAGCTCCGCCTCGATTTCATACGCGGTGCCGGACAGCGACGATAGCAGATTGGCGCTTGACGGGGAAACGGTTACATCGTTCCAGACGTTGGCCCCCTGATGCAGTGTCTGCAGCTCGGCGATCGGCATTTCGGTCAGCCGCACCCCTTGTCCCGCTACCGTTTTCAGCGACAACACGCGCGGTACCGACATTTGCCCTTTCCAAGGCGAGGTCGGGAAGCTGAACGGATAATTCCAGTTGGACATCCACCCGATCGAGATGCGCCGTCCGTCGGCTGCGGGAATGCCGTCAAATGTCATGGCGGCGTACATATCAGCTCCCGACTCGCTCCGCAGCACCGTAGCAGCCGGATTATCGCTTGTGAACGTCGTGCCGTCGAAGCTGCCGACGAAGTACTCCGAGCTGGAGCCGTTCGTCTGGGGCACGGCGCCGGTGCTGATGATGAGCACCCATTTCTTGTTGCCGGTATCTCCATCGACAGGAAGCTGGAACAAATCCGGACATTCCCAAACCCCGCCGTGCAAATAATCGCCGTATCCGAACGAGCTGGCAAACGTCCACGTCAGCAGGTTGGTGGAAGTGTAGAAGCGGATATGGTCCCCGCCGGAGATAACCATGATCCATTTGGAGTGGTCCGCATCCCATACGACCTTCGGATCGCGGAAGTCCCACCCTCCGTCGGCGCCGGGATTCGGAACGACCGGATTGCCGCTGTAAAGCTGCCATGTCCGTCCGCTGTCCGTGCTGTAGGCGGCCCCGACTTTCTGATTCCCGTTCGGCTTGTCGGGATTGTAGGAGGTGAAATAAGCGATCAGCCCCGATCCCCCGTTGAACAAGCCGGACACATCGTGCTCGTCGACAACGGCGGATCCGGTCCATGTATGGCCCATGTCATTGAAGGGCAGAGCTATTGGCAAGCGCTTCCAATGAACCAAATCGGTACTGACCGCATGCGCCCATCGGCCGGCATCCTGGTGAAAAAAGTGATATTCGCCGTTGAAATAAACGAGTCCGTTCGGATCGCTCGCATAGCTGCGCTGCTGCGTATAATGATACTGCGGACGGTACATTTCATTGTCATATTCGCTCAGCGCGGTAACGTACACATTTTGAAAATAAGCGGTACCGTTGTAAGCGTTCAGGCCGACTGCTCCGCTCGTATAGGCCGTATCGGCAGCCGATATGACCGGTGTCGCATATCCGTCCAAGTAGACGACGATTTGCGAGCCTTTGGCGACGATTTCCACGTGATACGGTTTGCCGGGCGTAATCGTCTTGCTCGCGGAGGCGATGGTTCGTCCGCCATTAATATCGAACAGCCGCACCTGCCCCTGAGTCGGGTCGATGTTGAACACATAACCGGCCGTAGCGCCCGCATTGCTGCGAAACACAAGCGCCGCCGTGCCTTGAGGCGTTGCGGCATCGACCGTCAAAATGCCTTCCAGCACAAAATCGGAAGCGGTATTCAGCGACATCCGGAACGTATCGTTCGCGCCGGTGCTGGCCGCTTTAATCCCCTTCAAATCGGGCTTCCACGTTCCTCCCGCAGCGGTCCAGCCCTGCAAATTCGTATCCAGGCTGCTGATCGTCATATTTTGAAACAGCACCGTGCCGTTATAAACGCCAAGTCCGGCATAACCGCCCGCGTAGGACGTATCCGTTACGCTGATGACCGGATCGTAGCCCTTTGCATTCAAATAGCTGGGCTGCCAGTAAACCTTGATGGACGAGCCTTCGGCTTTTACCTTAAAATGATACGCCGCGCCGGAGACGATCGGCACGGTTTTCGTGCCCAACGTCACATTGCCGTTCGTCTTGTAAAGCCGCAGCTGCTGCGAATTGGGATCGACCTGCAAGGCGTAGGCATTCGTTCCGGCTGCGTCGGAACGGAACAGCAGCGTACCGATGGCATACGTATCCTGCACAAGGATGTCCGCCTCATAGGTGAAGTTGTCCGCCTGCGTCGCCGACATCGCATACCCGTTCTGATTCGCGGGCGCCGTCCCCTTCCAGCCGACCGAAGTCGGAGTCCAGTCCGCTCCGGCCGTTGTCCATCCCGTCAAATTCGTTTTGATTTCATACACGTAAACATGCTGAAAAAACGCCTTGCCGTTATAAACATGAAAGCCGGTGCTGCCGCTTGCGTATTTGTTGTCGTTTGCCGAAATCGCCAATTGATTATTGAAATAGACGTTGATTGCCGGCCCGTCCGCCGTAATTTTCAGATGATAAAACGTCCCGGGCTGCAGCGCGGTTTGGTAAGGCTGGCCAATTGTGGAACCGGTTGCATAATCGAACAGTCGCACGCTGTCCTGATTCGGATCCAGACTGAGCACATACCCTTTGGAACCGCTCTCATTTGCACGAAACACAAGCGAACCGACACCGTAAGCAGTCGATGCGTCCACTTTTACATCCGCTTCGTACACAAAGTTCGTCCCGGCAGTCGTCGTCGACATATAAAACGCGTTTTGATCCGCCGCGCTTTCCCCCTTCAGCCCGTCTCCCTGCTGGATGCTCCAGCTTCCCGACATCGGGGTGCCGCTGGGCGTATTGGTCTGGAAATCCGGGTTGTAAGCATGCACGATACCAGGCAAAATCGATGAGGCCATGATGAACAAACTTAAGATCAAACCTGTCTTGCTTGACCAAAAACTTCTTCGTTTCATTCAGACACTCTCCTCATTTTGGGTGTAAGCGCTTACTATTTGAAAAAGAGAGCTGAGCGGACAATTTGATCTTCCGACCGCTGCAGCAGCCGTATTGTTTCAATTGTATAAGCCCCTAACAGGGCTACAATCGGTCTAAACGTAAGCTTCCGAAGCGGCTTTCGTTCAGAAAGCCTTTAGGCGAGTGCTCCGCTTTACGCAGATTCAAATGGTCCGCTCCGCTTTCCTATTTCCGAGGGTGAACAAACAAAGGCTGCGCAAAAATCCCGCTTGCCGGTTGAACTATAATCAACAGCTCTATTTATTCTCAAACTTGGGGCAAGAGCTTGGCTCCTAATCGAACTGGGCGGCTTGGAATCGACATGAGCGGACACAGAAGCCGTTATCTCCCGCTTATCACTCATTTTTTGCCTAGAAGCGGACTATGGGAGCTTGTCGATTAACTGTTCATAACTTCGGAAATCTGCGGGAGACCACAAAATGTATGCGAAAAATCATACATAATGAGTGCCACACACACCGAATCAATCGATTCTAATCGAAAATTCATATACAAAACGTGATTTGAGCCCTGATTCTGTATATGTATCCGAAAAATCATATACATTCTCTGCATGTGTCCGTTCACATTAAAACGGTCCACAATGAATCGACAGCCTCTATGGATCCGTTAATGGCGATGAATCCTCACAAATTGGCTTTATCAATGAACGAATAACGGCTTCTCTGTCCGCGAATGTTGCAGATGAGCGATTACAGCAGAAAATAACGGCCTGACGGTCCATCCGCCGGCCTAACACCACTGTCCCCACACTACTGTCCAGCAACTGCTATTCTTCTCTGGTTCACCCTGTATGTTTTCGTCAAGCATTGATTTCGGTATTGGACCCATTTTTTGCTGAAATGCAGCGGGAATCCTTTACGCCCCACAACTGTAAGCGCAATCAAAATAGTCTTTAATATTTGGACTCCAAATCTTATAAAAGATTTGAAGAAGATATAATTTGGAAGCGATGACGATCCGCTTGATCAAACTCACACGCTGCGGGCTTCTGCCCATCTCGGCAAGCGAGGCTTTCGCGCAGCGAATCCTTTTGCCTTTTCCCGGTTCAGGCAGCGCAGCCGCGTCTGCTGCCCTCCCCGTAGAAAAAGGCAAGCGGAGCGCGCGGGTTTGAATCTGGAGAAGCGGTAGCGTTCGCTTAAAGGCTTTCTGCAAGAAAGCCGCTTCGGAAGCATACGCTTGTCCACGGATTCATCTGCCAATTCAGATGAATCCGTGGACGGTGGCGATCGGAAGATCAAACCCGCGCGAGGAGCGGCTCCTTTTCACCAAGATCAAACCCGCGCGCGCAGCGGATCCTTTTCAACATGCACTTTTTCCTACCCCTTAATTCCCGACATTGTAATCCCTTGAATATAATAGCGCTGCAGGAACAGGAACAAGAGGAGAATCGGGATCGTCGACAGCGTGCTGGCCGCCAAAATTTTGGACCAGTCCGTCCCTTCCATCGAGGAGAAGGAAGCGATCGCGACCTGGATCATCTGTCTTTTGCTGTCGTTAATGACGATGAGCGGCCACAGGTACGAATCCCAGTTGCCGAGGAACGTCATCAGTCCGAGCGTGATCAGCGCCGGGACGGCTGCGGGCATGATGATGCTGACGAAGGTGCGTGCCGTCGTGGCGCCGTCGATTTTGGCCGCCTCCATAATTTCGTTCGGAATTTCCGCGAAAAACTGGCGGAGCAGAAAGATGCCGAAAACCGATAACACCGACGGCACGATCAGCGCCATGTACGAGTTCAGCCAGCCGAGGTCGTGCATGAGCAAATAGTTCGGCACAAGCGTTACTTCCGCCGGAATAATCATCGCCGACATGAACATCGCAAACAGAATGGTTTTACCGCGGAAACGAAGCTTGGCAAACGCAAACGCCGCCATTGAGTTGACGATCAACACGAAGGCCGTAACGATTGAAGCGACGAGCAGCGTGTTTCCGATAAACCGCATGAACGGGTTTTTATCGTCAACGATCACCTCTTTGTAGTTGGCAAAGGTGAATTCAACCGGAACGAACAGATGAAGATTAAGACTGGACGAATATTTAAACAGCTCCTGATACGGGCGCAAAGATCCGGAGATCATCCACAAAATCGGAACGATGGAAATGAGCGCGATCAGCACCAGCACAGCCAGCCTTGATACCGAAACAACCGTTTTCACTGCTGATACCCCCTAGTACTCCACGTCATTTTTAAACAGTCTCATTTGAATCAGCGAGATGACAAGCACGATGCCAAACAGAATGAACGCGGCTGCGGTCGCATACCCCATCTGCATTTGCTGGAAGGCGAGCTTGTAAATATAGAACACGACCGTTTCCGTCGAGCCATTCGGACCGCCGTTGGTCAAGACGAATACGAGGCCGGACAGCTTGATTGCGTCAATCGTCGTAATGATGACGACGAACGCCATCGTCCGGTTGAGCAGCGGCAGCGTAATTTTGAAAAATTGCTGGATTTTCGATGCCCCGTCCACCCGCGACGCTTCATACAAGTCGTTCGGAATGTTGTTCAGCCCCGCCAGAAAAATAATCATGAAAAATCCGGCCGCTTTCCAAATGCCGAGCGTGATAACGCCGTACATCGCCGTTTCGGGATTGGACAGAAAGTTGGTGAGCGGCAGATGAAGCGATTTCAATACGTTGTTGAGAATGCCGAACTCTTTGTTATAGATCAGTTTGAAAACGACGGCCGCCACCGCAGTGGAGACGACGACCGGGATAAATAACAGGGTCCGAAACAAGCCGGATGACCGGCCTGGCTTCTGGATCAGCATCGCCATCCCGAGCGCGATGCTCGTTTGAATCGGGATAACGACGATTGCGAAGAAAAACGAATTTTTCAAACTGCTCAAAAACGATTGGTCCTTGAGCAGCCCCAAGTAGTTGTCGAGACCGACAAAGCTTTTCGTTGCGCTGACCAGCGAATAGTTTTGGAAGCTGATGATGAACGCCTGCACCATCGGGTAAAAAACGAACACGAGCAGCAGAAGCACGGCCGGGAGCACGAACCAAAGGGCGGTCAGCTGCTCCTTCCTGAGGCTGCGGTCTGCCTTTCTTTTGCCGGCAGCGATTGTTTTCGCGCCGTTCAGCACTGTATTGGCCATGTCAATCCATCTCCAATTAACCGAATTAATTGCTTAAGGCTTAAAAACGAACACATTCAGCACGGCGGATACCGCCCCGTCCGGAGTGGACGCTTTAATCTCGACGCTGCCTTCCTTTTTGCCGGTTACAACCGCCCCGTTCTCTCCTTCGGCGCGAACCTCCGCCACCGACGCATCGCTCGATTCCCACGTCAGCTGCTGCGGGGAAATAAGCGGCTCAACGGCCGTTCGGATTGCACCCGTACCGTTCAGCGGCACATCGAGACTGTATTTGTCGAGAACGATGCGCAGCGGCTTGCTGCTGCTTGGATCTTCATTCCGCCAAACCGGACGCATCGGATAAAAATCGGCGCGATTCAGCGTAATTCCGTCGCCCGCCGCGAACAATTCCAGCCCGTTGCTCGTCGCTGCCGGGAATATAAGACTGGTCAGAACGGCTTTCCCGTCATTGCCGAACACTTCGAGCGTGGACTCGTCCACGAATATGCGCAGCTTGATCTTGCCGTCTTCCGGCTTCAGCGGAGCGGCAAACGACTCCGCGAATCCTTTCTCAAACGAGGCTTCGCCGGATTTCGACCGGTCGACCGTCAGCTCGGCCGCTTTCGGATCGTAGCGGACGACCGTTTCCTGGCCTTCGCCGGTTCTGAGCTTGATGCCGAACTGCGACTGAGAAGCGACCGTAAATTCGGTATCCAGCTCGTAGGAATTTCCTTTCAGGCTGCTCAGCAAATTGCTGCCAGGCGCCACGTTCTGGCCGGTTACCGATACGGCGCTGCCCCGGAGCGATTCCAGCTCCTTGACCGGCTGCTGGAAGAGGCGGATCCCTTCTCCGGGAACGTCCTTCAGCGTCAATGCGCGCGGAACCGACATGTTTCCTTTCCACGGCTCCGTCGGCATCGAGAACGGATAGCGCCAGTTCGACATCCACCCGAGCCATATCCGGCGGCCGTCGCCTGCGGGAATATCCGAATACGAAATCGCGGCGTAGAAATCCTTGGCGTAATCGGTCCAGAGCACATTGGAAGGCTCGTTCTCGTTCGTAAACGTTTTGCCGTCGAAGCTGCCGATGAAATATTGGGCCGTCGAGCCTTTCGTCTGCTCGTTGTTGCCGATGCTGACGGTGAGCACCCACTTCTTCTGGTCCGTGCCTTCCACCGGAAGCTCGAACAGATCGGGGCATTCCCAGACGGCGGCATGCGAGCCTTGGCCAGAGCCGAATTCGCCCGTTTGCTCCCATGTCTTCAAATCTTTCGAGCTGTAAAACAGCACCTTGTTGTCGGCCGAAACGACCATCACCCACGACTTGGACGGCTCATGCCAGATCACTTTCGGATCGCGGAAATCTTTCAGGCCGGGATTCGGGATGACCGGATTGCCTTCGTATTTCGTCCAGGTGCGCCCTTTATCCGAGCTGTAAGCGATGCTCTGCGACTGGGTTCCGTTCTGGAAATGGGTGAAGATGGCGACGAGTCCCGCCTTGCCTCCGAAGAAGCCGCTCGTATCGTTCTTGTCCACGACGGCGCTTCCCGACCAGATTTCGCCGAGCGGGTCGCGGACGAGCGCGACCGGCAGATGTGTCCAGTGCAGCAGATCGGTGCTGACCGCATGCCCCCATTGGCCGCTGTTTTGATAAAACTGGTGATACTCTCCTTCAAAATAGACCATTCCGTTCGGGTCGCTCATATTGCCGCTTTCCGGCGATAAATGATACTGCGGACGGTACAGCTCTGTGTAATAGTTCGGGTCGGTACTGTACTGGAAAGCGGGCGGCTTCTGCTGATTCTGTTCCTCTGCCGTCTTCTCTTCCCCGATCTTGCAGCCTTGCAGGGCAGCGGTCACGAGCGGCAGAAGCAGCAGCAGAGAAAGCGGTTTGCGTTTCCCGTACCTCATGGCAGCATCCCGCTCAGCTTCCAAATTTGCAGCGATTGCAGCTGAGCGGAGCCTCCGTCAGCAGAAATTTGGAGCCGGGCTTCCGCCCCGCCCGGGTAAATGCGGTTGCTCAGCACCTTCCGCCCATCACCGGCGAACAGCTCAATCGACGATTGATCGATGAATAGTTGAAGCTTGAGCCGCCCGGCATCAATCCCCGCCACGCTTGCCGTGCAGACCCCTGTATCCCCGGCGCCCGAGCGGTCGCGGTCGACAGATAAGGTGTGCGCATTTGCGTCATACCGGATGACCGTTTCTTCCGCCTCGTCCTCGGAGGTGATCCATTTCAGCTCGATCCGCTCGGGGCGATCTCCCGTCAGATCGAACTCCGCGATGACCTCGAGGCTGCTGCCGCCGGGAAGATCCGGCAGAAATGCTTTTCCGCTCTCAAGGACGACATTTTCGTATGAGCGCCCGTCTTCCCGCAGCGTCTCCAGCTCCGGAACCGGTACCGAGGCAACGGACCCTTCCGGCGTCAGCACAAGCTGCCTCGGAATTGTCATGGCGCCGTACCAGCCGCGCCGCGCCGCAATCATTTTTGAGCCCCACATATCCATCCAGCCGATGACGATTCTTCTGCCGTCCGCATCCTCTAAAGTCTGGGCCGCGTAAAAATCGAAGCCCTCGTCCAGCTTCTCGCACGTTTCCGGCGTGAATACGCCGCTCTCGTAATCCATCTCGCCGACCATAACCAAATTTTTCGTACCCGGCATGTTCATCGGCGAAATGATCAGCACATGCTTGCCGCCGAGCGGAAACAGGTCGGGACATTCCCACATGTCGCCCTGTGTGCCGTCGCTTTCGGCCGCCACGCCGACGTACTGCCAGTCCGTCAGCTCGCGGGCGCGGTACAGCAGCGCTCGGCCCTTGCCGTCTTTGCCGGAACCGACGACCATATACCACCAGTCGCCATGCTTCCACACCTTCGGGTCGCGGAAGCCGAACAGGCCGCTCTCCGGCGGGCCGGCCACGACCGGGTTGCCGGCATGCTTCTCAAACGTAACGCCGTCTTCGCTTACAGCCATGCACTGCACTTCGACCGGGTCTCTGCCGTCCACATGACCGGTATAAAACAGCACCAGCTTGCCGTCGTGCTCGACCGCACTGCCGGACCAGCATCCATGCCCGTTTTGCTCCCCGCGGTCGTAATCTTCCGAAGGAGCAAGCGCAACCGGCAGATGCTGCCAACGGACCAGGTCTTTGCTCTTCGCATGGCCCCAGTACATCGGCCCCCATTGGTCGGCGTACGGATAATGCTGGTAGAAGAGGTGATACTCGCCTTTATAATGAATGAGCCCGTTCGGATCGTTCATCCAGTTTGCCGGGGGCATAAAGTGGTAGTGGAGCCGGTATTGTTCCTTGGCCGCTTCCTTCGCTTGCGCGGCTACCGTCTCGCTTGCCTGCTGAATTCGTTCACGGTGTTCCAATTGATTCATGATGTTCTGCTCCCCCATCTCTAATATGGCTGATTTCATTGTAACGAAGCCCCTCTCAAAAATATTTCAATATTCTCAGATGAAGACTTTAAATCTTATTGCAGCCTTAAGTTGTACAATTGTTTGCGCGCACGCCAAAAAGACCCCGGGAAGCCGCACTGTGCCTCGCCGGGGCCTCTTGCTATTGACGCTCGTTATGCCGTTCCGCTCGTTGCCATCAGTTCGTCCCGGTATTCTTTCGGGCTCTTGCCGTAATATTTTTTGAACGACGTGCTGAAATAGCTCGAGCTGGAATAACCGACCAGCGTCGCGATATCCGTCAGCTTTAATTCATATTCTTCCAGCAGCCGCCTCGCTTTATGCATCCGCTGCTTCGTCACGTATTCACTGAACGTAATGCCGGCATTTTGCTTGAACAGCCCGGACAAATACGTTTCATTGATATGAAACATCTCCGCGAGCGAAGCGAGGGTCAGATCGTAAGTGTAATTGTCGTCCACATATTTGCGCACGGCGGCAGCCATATGCTGCCCGTTGGAAAACCGGGTTCTCTTCACCTCGTTCATCACGAGCTGCGCCAGCTCCTGAAGCTGCTCCAGCACCTGCTCCCGCGACCTGCCGTCGCGGACGGTCATTTGCGTATTCCACAAATACGTCTGCAGCGACGAATCGCCGAGCTCAAATTTTTTGGCGACCGCCATGAACAACAGAATAACGCGCAGGGCGAGAAACGTAAAAGCGAACATCGGCGTATCCTGATCGGCCGGGAATATCTGGTGCAGCTGACGGGTGAAAGCTTTCATATCCACATTTTCAATCGCCAGCGTCAGCTTGCGCTCGGATTCCGGCGAAAACGTATCGCTCATGTCCGCAATGCTCTCGCTGCCGCTGCGCTTGATGTGATGGATCGTGCTTTGGCTCCACGACCAAAGGGCTGAAGCGTACCCGTTCTTCAGCTGTCTTAATCCGGTGACCGGTTCGCCGATTCCGATGACGCTCTCCAGCTGCAGGAAACGGTTCATGTTGCGCTTCAGCTCTTGCGCGAAAGCGTCGGCCGGTTCGTGCCGGACTCCTTCATCACCGTTCACGTTAACTAAGAAAAACATCATCGAAGGATAATTGACGTCGTAAAAAGGGTAAACCTGCTTCCACCGGTCGGCCGTTTCCCGGCACAGCATTTGAAAGGCGAGCTGCAGCAAATCTTTGCGGCCGTTCCAGTCGCTGAGCCTCCCTGCCATTACCCGCATTTCGACGGCCGCAAACTGCGCCTGCAAATCGTCAACCGCAAGCGGCGTCAATTGCAGCTGCTGCAGCCGCTCTTTCAGCGCGGCCATGCTGAAGGTTTCCTCCTTCACAAGCTGCAAAATCGTTTGCTCCTGCAGCATTTGCAGCTGCCGCGTTTTCGCATGCTGCTCCAGCTGCGCCTCCATCGACTGCAGCCGCTCCGCTTTCAGCTCGTCGGCCAATTTCGCAAGAAGAGCCTGCAGCTCGCTGCGTACGACGGGCTTCAGCAGGTAATCTTTGACGCCTGATTGAATGGCCGCCTTCAAATATTCGAAATCGGAGTAGCCCGACAGAACGATCGTCCGCAGGTGCGGATACCTTTGTTTGCACTCGCGAATGAAGGCGATCCCGTCCATCTGCGGCATCCGGATATCGGTAATGACCAGATCCGGGTTCTCCCCCAAGTCCAATGCGTCAAGCGCCTCTTTTCCGTTCGAAGCTTCCACCGCGATCTCGAATCCGGCCGCTTCCCAGTCCATCTTCGCCTTAATGCTGTTCCGAACGCCGGCCTCATCGTCTACAAGCATGATTTTGTACATCATTTCATCTCCTTATGAGCGGAAGCTGCAGCGTGATTTCCGTTCCTTTGTCAGGCTCCGAGTTCAAAATCAGTTGAAAACGGCTCCCGTAGCTTAACCGGCACCTCGACAGCACATTGCGAAGACCGATGCTGTTGCCCTCGCTGCTGAGTATGTCCGTCACGTCGCTTTGCCGGGTTTCCGCCATCAAATCCGCCGTTAAACCGGGAGACATGCCGATTCCGTTATCTTTCACCGACAGCAGCAGCCGCTCCTCTTCCACCCGGGAAGCGATCGTCACTTCGGCCACGGCGCCTTTCTCCAAACTGTATTTGACCGCATTCTCGACCAACGGCTGAAGAATGAATTTCGAGATGAACAGTCCGTCCGCCGCCGGATCTTCCTCCATGTTCACGATCAGCCGGTCCTCGTGACGCAGCTTCAGAATGAACAAATAATCGCGTATATAATCCAGTTCCTCGCTCACTTTGACCCGGTCGGTATGGAGATTGAGCGAATAACGCATCATTTTCCCGAGCGCCTCGGTCGCATCCATCACGAGGTCGCCCCGCTTCAGCGCGGCCAGACCGCTGATGATCTCGAGCGAATTGTTGAAAAAGTGCGGGTTGATCTGCAGCAGCAGCGCTTTGTACTCCGCATTTTTGCGCCGCAGATTCGCTTCGAATTCGGTTTGAATCAAATATTTGAGCCGGTGAACCATCTGTTCGAAAAATCCGGTCACGTAACCGACTTCGCTGTGCCCCGATCGCGCCTTGGGCATCAGCTTCAGCGCCCGCTCGAACTCCCCGTTTTTGACGTGCCGCATTGCCTTTGCCATTGCGCTGAGCGGCTTCGTGATGCCGGCGGACAGCCAGAACGCGACGGCGATGACGAGCAGCAGCAGCAGGAAGCTGACGAGCAGCATCGTTTGGCGGGTGCGGCTTATTTGTTCATAGAGCTCCCCTTCGGGAACTTCCCCGAGAATGACCCAATCCTGCAGGGGCAGCTTCCGGTAAAAGAGCAAATAGTCTTCCCGGTTTTGCCGGATCGAAAAAAATCCGCTCTCATCTAACTTTGGTTGCGCATTTAATTGCGTCAGTCCGCTCTGCAGCACACCCCTTTGCCCGCCAAGATCCTGATTCAGCACGCTGCTGCCGTTTGCGGTAAGGAGAAATACTTTTCCGGTACTTCCGATGCGGATTTTGTCGATCGCCCCCTGCAGCAGGCTCGTATCGTAATTGATTTTCACCAGCCCGACCGTCTTTAACGATTGAAGCTGCACGAGCGGCAAAATGAAGCTGTTGATCGTATGGGTGCGCATGCTTTCATCGGCCTGGTCGCTGTCGAGATGGGCTTCCGTCCACCGCCGGTCCTCGGCTTTGAACTGCTTGTACCATTTGCTGTCGACGTAGCTCCGGTCCTGGGTCCAGATGCCGCCGGCATCGTCGGTGAACACGCTCATCGATATGCCGTTCGAATTGTTGACGGCGTAAGATGAAAAATATTCGCGCAGCCTCTGCTTCGCCAGAAGCAGCTCCCCCACCCTGCTGTCTTTATTCATATGAACCGTCAGCCAGTCCTGCGTCACCCGGTTGCTCATCACCTGAGTGCCGACGTCCTCCACCTGCGTGAGCAGCGTCGAGACGTGGGATGCGAATTGATCGACGGTCTGCGACGTCGACGTTTCGATCGATTGCTGAATCAGCTTCGCGGACTGTTCGCTGAGCAAATAGACAAGGGCGACAAACGGGATAATGAGCAGAATGGAGAACGCCAGCATGAGCCGGCTGCGTAACGAGTAAAACATAGCTGTGCCTCCCGATGTCGCGATACTTCAAAACACCACACTTTAATGATGTCTCACTTCACAAAAAATGTAAAGTGGAAACGGATACATAAACGGGGAGAAACGAGCAGCAAAGAGGCGGCCCGTTAAGGGCACGCCTCTAATGCTTTAAGCGAAAACGGTTATTTGGCCGGCAGATCGCTGTAAGCCTTGTCGATCTTCTGGATCGCATCCGTAACCGCGGCGTCGATGTTCCGCTTGCCGATGGTCACTTCCTCGAACAATTTATTGACCGCCTCGGACATTTGCGGGAAGATCGGCGTAATCGGACGCGAGCGTCCGAATTTTTGATCCTGTACGACAAAGATGTTTTTCGGATATTCGTTCAGCTCCGGGAATTCCTTCGCAGCGGAATAGCGGACCGGAATGTCCTTCGTGATGCCGACATACGTTTTTTGCCCTTCGGCACTCGTTACCCAGTTCACGAACTTCCACGCTTCGTCCGGATTTTTGCTTTTGGCCGAGATTCCGAGCGCCCAGCTTCCGTTGGCGACGGCTTGGCGGGTTCCTTTTGGCAGCGGCGCAATATCGTAGTCGACTCCCAACTTGAAATTCGGGAATTTTTCGGTCAGGTACGAGAGCGACCACGAGCCGTCAACCGTAATGCCCAGCTTGCCGTTCGGGAACGGATCCGGCGGATACTCGAGCGCCGATACTTTCTCTGTGTTGTACAGATCGGAGAAGAACTGCAGCGCCTTCTTCGTTTCAGGCGAATCCAGGTAGCCCTTCGAAGTCGTTCCATCCGGGCTCATCACTTCGCCGCCGAACTGCCAAACGATCGGGTATTTAAAGTAAGCCGTTGCACCAGCATTATTGAATCCTTGCGCAGGGTCGATGCCGAAGATGCCTTTGCCCGGATCATTGATTTTTTTGGCAGCGTCAAGCACTTGATCCCATGTCCACGGCTCTTCCGGATTTTTCGACGGAAGCGGAATGCCTTTCTCTTCAAACAGCTTTTTGTTGTAAAACAACGCGATCGACGATTCGGTCAGCGGCGACATGTAGATTTCTTTATTGTAAGTGTACGTATTGATCGTCGATTCCGGAATGTCCTGCAAATCGCCGTCCGCCTGGAAGTAAGACGTCAGCGGCTTAAGCGCTCCGGCGTGGGCGTAAGAGGCCATGTTCGGCGCGTCGATCGCCATAATGTCGGGCGGATTGCCGGAAGCGATCGACGTTCTCAGCTTGGTGTCATAGTCCGAATAAGGGATCGGGCTCATCTCGACTTTAATGTTCGGATATTTCTCCATGAACGAAGCGACCAGCTTGTCGTAAGCCGAGTTTTCCGCGTCGTTGCCGGAGTTCCGCCAGAAGGTCAGGGTCACCTTTTTCTCGGCCTTTTCTCCGCTTGCGCCCTCCGTCCCGCCTGACGCACCCGAATTGTTACCGTTTCCAGAACATCCGGCCAAAAGGCCGCCGACCAACGCAAGGCTGACAAACATCTTTGTTTTATTTTGCAACTGCTTTACCCCTCTCTGTCATCAATCTAGAAGCTTCATGTCTGTATCTTAACAAACTTCATCACGGGAGAAATTCATTATTCTCTGATTCCTGCTTTAAAAATGTTCGGGATCGGTTTCCGCTTCCCTTCTATAAATATAATACTTTTGTAAGAAATCCGTTAGTTCCCCGTAAGAGAGAACCGTTACTGTTTGACATGTGGAAAATATCATTCGAACAGGAGCGTGGAATGGATGAACAAATGGAAAAAAACAGCAGGCGTAACGGTGTTATCAATGGCTCTCGGGTTTCCGGCCGCCGTCTCGGCCGCAGGCATGTCCGCTGGCAGCATGACCGGCAAAGAAATGACGATGCAAGACATGACCATGAAGGACATGACGATGAAGGACATGACGATGAAGGACATGTCTGCAAGCGACAAGTATAAAGGCGCCTCCATGATGACGTTGAACGGCATGAGCTACGTTTCTCTCCGTCAGGTCGCTATGAATTTAGGATATACGGTCATGTGGGACCCGATGGATAAATCGGTCACGCTTTCCTGTACGGTCAAGGCGAAAGAGATGATGGACAAAAAATATACGATCAAGCTGATGGCAGGCAGCACAAAAATATGGGTGAACGGCAAGGAAATGATGCTGAATGCCGCGCCGATGGAGAAAATGGGCACAACGTATGTGTCGAAAGGATTCGTTGAAATTTATCTCGTGAAGATGATGTCGATGATGTCCAAGTAATCGGCCGAAGCGGCGGGAGAAGCGGACAGGCTCCGTTTTTTCCGCCGTCATGTTATACTTTGCGTACAACGCATCGACTCCGGGAGGACTTGTTTTGGGCATAAAAATCGTAGTGGCGGATGACGAAACGAATATTACCGACGTATGCAAGCGCTATTTGGAACGGGAAGGGTACGAGGTGCTGACCGCAGCCAACGGCGATGAGGCGTTGTCGCTCTGGAAGGCGCATGCCCCGATGCTGCTCATTCTCGATCTGATGATGCCGCAGAAGGACGGCTGGCAAGTATGCCAATCGGTTCGCGATGAGGACGATGTGCCGATCATCATATTAACCGCGCGGAGCGAGGAACCGGACCGGCTCGCCGGCCTTACGATGGGCGCAGACGATTATATGACGAAGCCGTTCAGTCCGCGGGAGCTGGTGCTGCGGGTAAAGGCCATTCTCCGCCGTTACCGCGTTCCTGCACGCGAACTTGCAGAGAAGCCTGAAGCCCCGCAGGCGCTGGATTTCGGGGGGCTGGTCATCAATCCGTCAACCCGGCTCGTGAACATCAGCGGGAAGACGATCGAATTGACCGTGAAGGAATTCGAGCTGCTATATTTGATGGCCCGGCATCCGGAACAAGTATTTTCGCGGACGCAATTGTTGAATAAAATTTGGGATATCAGCTTTGAAGGCGATACGACGACCGTTACCGTTCATGTCCGCAGATTGCGGGAAAAAATTGAACCGGTCCCCTCGGAACCGAAATATATTAAAACGGTCTGGGGCATCGGCTATAAATTTGAAGGCAGGGGATTGTCGTGAAGCTGCGCACCTACTTTGTTTTGGCCAATGCCGTCAGTATCGCAGTTCTGCTCATCTGCCTGTTTATCAGCTATTCCGAGATGCTGCTGACCCAAGCCCAGTTCGTCTGGTTGGCTTCGGTAACCGGCGTTGTCGGGCTGTTTTCGGTCTTTTTGCATTTTATACTGACGAAACCGATCGAGAAATCGCTTCGTCTCCTTACGGACGAAACGCGGCAAATCGCCGCCGGCACATTTAATGCGGAAGTTCCGCTGATCGGCCCTTCCGAGTTCCAAACGCTGGCGCGGCAGTTTAACGACATGAGCGCCAACTTGCAGGCAAGCTTCGAGAGGATCCGCAGTGCGGAGCAAAACCGGCGCGAGCTGGTCGCCAACGTTTCCCACGATTTGCGTACCCCGCTTGCGTCCATTCAGTCTTATGTGGAAGCGCTGCAGGATGAAGTGGTCGTAAAGGATGACTACACGTTTAAGCAATATTTAGCGACGATTCAACTCGAAACGGTGCGTCTGGCCGGCCTTATTCATGATTTATTCGAGCTTTCACGGCTGGAGGCCGGAGCGGAACCGTTTGAACCGGAGCCGTGCGATCTGGACAGCCTCATTCTCCAAAAGCTGCAAAGCGTTGCCTTGACGATCGAGCAAAAACGGCTGCACGTTGACGTGTCCATTCCGGACCGGATGCCTCCGGTCAACATTATGCCGTTCAAAATACAGCGGGTATTCGCCAATTTGCTGGAAAACGCCATTCGTCATTCCCCGGACGGCGGCAAACTGACGATTTGCGCAGAACCGCATCGGGAGCATTTTATTCAAGTGAGCATCAAGGATGAAGGGGAAGGAATCCCGCACGGGCAGCAGGCTGCGATCTTCGACCGCTTCTACCGGATCGATCCGTCCCGCAGCCGTCAGAGCGGCGGTGCAGGACTCGGCCTGGCGATCGCCAAATCGATTATTCGCCTGCATAGAGGGGACATAGGCGTCGAAAGCGAAGCGGGCGGGGGAAGCCGCTTCTGGTTCACGCTGCCCGTCTATTCGAAGCCTTCATGAATTATCCGATCGTAATCTTCATTTCGGGATACATGAATTAGCCGATCGTAATCTTCCCTTCGGGATAACGGAACAGTTCCTTGCGCGGCTTCGGCTGCAGCGCGAGGGCAAATGTAATCAGCCCGACACGTCCGGTAAACATCAGCACAATGACGACGATTTTGCCCGCTAACGATAGCTTAGGCGTCAATCCCATGCTGTAGCCGACCGTGCCAAAGGCCGATGCCGCCTCGAACAGCAGCATCAGAAAGTTCTCATGCTGAACGGCCGTCAAGATCAGCGTCGCCACGATCACGACAAATACGGAGAGCATCGTCACGGCGATCGCCCGGTAAATATCGCCCCGGTCAATGCGGCGCCGGAACAGGACGACATCCTCCCGTCCGCGGGTCATTGCAACCAAAGCGGCTAACAGCACCACAAAGGTCGTGATTTTAATGCCGCCGCCGGTCGACCCCGGAGCCGCCCCGACAAACATCATCAGGATCATGAAAAACTGCGTTGCGCTGCGCAGCTCGGCAATCGGCAGCGTGTTGATTCCCGCCGAACGGAGGCCGACCGACTGAAAGAGCGGAGCGAGCAGCTTGCCTTCCCAGTCGAGCGTGCCAAGCGTGCGGGCGTTGGTAAATTCGAATACCGCCAAGACGATGGCACCGGCCCCGATCAGAATTCCGCTGGCGGTCAGAACCACCTTGCTGTGCAGCGACAAGCTGCGGGTCTTCGGATATTCGATCAGCTCGGACAGCACGATAAAGCCGAGACTGCCGAAAATGACCAGCACAATGGTTACGAGATTAATGAACGGATCTTCCGCATAATCCGTAAACCCGCCGAACAGTTCAAACCCTCCATTGTTAAAGATGGAGACCGCATGAAAAAATCCATGCCACACCGCTTGTCCGAGCGGCATCTCGGCCGCCCAGCGCAGCGCAAATCCGATCGTGCCGCAAAGCTCGATCACCGCCGAAAACAAAAAAACTTTTCCCGCAAGACGAACCAAACCTTCCATATTCGACTGGTTCATCGATTCTTTCAAAATGAGCTGGTCCCGCAGCGAGATGCGTCTGTTAAAAGCAATGGCAAACCACGTCGCCGTCGTCATAAACCCGAGTCCGCCGATCTGCATCAGGGCGAGCAGCACGATTTTGCCAAAATACGAGAACTGCGACGCCGTATCTACAACGGTCAGTCCTGTTACGCACGTGGCGGAAACGGCTGTGAACAATGCGTCTATGAACGGAAGCCCATT
Source organism: Paenibacillus beijingensis (assembly GCF_000961095.1). Lineage (NCBI taxonomy): Bacteria > Bacillati > Bacillota > Bacilli > Caryophanales > Paenibacillaceae > Paenibacillus > Paenibacillus beijingensis. The sequence goes on from NZ_CP011058.1 coordinate 782,386, forward strand.
TCCGTTTACGGCGACAGGAAGCGACAGCAGCAGCGTTCCAATGGCGATAATAAGGGCGAAGCCGCCGGCAAGTGCGCGCGGCGGGGTCAACAGATGCGGTTTCATCATCGGACGCATCCCCGTCCTCCTTCACGTAGTCGTCTTCTCTGCGATAGCATTATCCCGTCATTTTACCATCTCTTACCGGCCGGAACAAAACAATATTCGGTTCGAGGCCAGCTTGAGCTCACACACAGCAAAGAAGCGCAAAAAGGTTTGCGCTTCATACCCGGCCTGCCTGAGAAACCTTGAGCAGGCTTTCAAAAGGCTGCCTCATGAATATTCACATGATGAGCCGGTCGCAAATTTGGCATAAGATGACCCCCAGTTCCGCTGAGAAGCCAGCTTGCTGTCTAGGAGCTTTTAATCATTTCCGCTATTTGGGGTCATGATTAATGTATCGTCACTGAGAGGTCTGTTCTCAATGTCCATTCTAGGGGGTGCACTTCAGCTGAGTGGGAGGTCGTTCTCGCAAAACCTGCGATAGTGCAGGCATTATCAACCGAAATCGCATGCCGAGAGTGAAAACCTGCGATAGTGCAGGAATTCCGGGCTTATATTGCCTGAACGTTAGATGGGGTCGGCAAAAAAATGTATTATTGCAGGAATTTTCACGTACCCGATAAATGAACAGAAAAAGGATGTACGATTGCATGTTTTTCAAATTTACACCCTTCGTGCAGAGCTATATATTGTAAGGCTGTCCACTGAAAAAGCAGGCAGCAGACTACCAAATAGAGTAGGCCCATGCTAAGTACATAGGCCTCTCACAGATCCGAACGTTCGGGTCGTTGCATCCGGCCCCTCCAGTGATTATCCCGGCAATGCTTACTGGACGTATTCACAGTTTGTACTGAACCACGCTGTCATGCGTAGACCGGGGTTTCTCGGCTCTTCCATCCTTTTCGTCGCATGTCCCAGTGAAGCTTTCTTACTTTCCTCCAACTGCGCAATTGTACCGCTCGAAGTCGCCTTCTTATCCACTTGTCCAACTCTCGAAATCGGGTCTGCACGTCTTCCCCGCTCCTCAGGCTGCCGATTTCGGCGCTGACGGCTGTTCCCCTTTATGCCGGCAAAGCGCGCGCAGCTCATTGCGCAGCTGCTGCTCCGTCTTGCCTTCGGTGGAAATGCCTTGACTGGCGGCAAATTGCTTTAATCGCTCAAACCGCTTCGCCTTCATCGACTTCTTGAACGCTTCCCATTTCGCGCTGTCTTTCGTTTTCATCGCCATAATTTCCGCCTTGAGCTGCTCCGCCGATTTGCCATCGGATTGGATGCCGAAGTAGGAGGCCGCTTCGCGCAGACGCTCCAGCCGCCATGCTTCATGCCGGTGCATATGGGGATGATGCCGGGAACCGTCCGCGTGCTGTTTGCCGCAGTCTCCATCCGGCATGCCATGGCCGACAACCGCAGCTTGCGCCGATTCGCCGTTCGGTTTTGCAGCATACGCCGATGCGCCGTGCGGAATTGCAGCCGCGAGCAGCAGCACGCCGAGCCCCAGTTTTATATCGATATTGCGCATGTTTTCCATCACCTGTCCTTTCCTTGCAACAGGTATATCATTCCCTTCCCTGCAATAATTATCCACCAGACCGAAAGCTACCAAGGCCAAAAATAAGCGCCCCGGTCATCGCCCGGAGCGCTGCGTGCCTTTTGTCCCATTAACGATTCCAACCGAGGCCGATTACTCAGCAAGCATCAGATCGAGCTCTTCGCCGGACAGATTGTTTTCCAGCACTTCACCGGCGGAAATATCGGGATGATCCGGCTTAACGAATACTTTGCCTTTTAAATAATACCCTTTCTCCCTTGCCTTGGCGTAAAAGCCGCACAGCTGTTCCGCCATTTTGACCGCCTTCTCTTCCGAATCGGCCACGGCCAGAGTGTTGCCGAAGCTGAGCGGATTTTTGGCGCTTTGCACGTTTACGCGATAAGGAGCAGCTGCGTCCGATGGTTCATATTTAACTAATATTTCGATATCAAAGCATGTGTTCCGATATTTGATCGTCATCATCAACACCGCCTCTAAAATACCTCATAGTGAGGTTAATTCGGCTCATGCACTAGTCCTGCCGTACTAGATATTACACATGCGATATCGGGTTGAAACAGCGCCGCTACACTTCCTCGCGCTTGTTGTCGCCCCGCAGCAAATCGCCCATCCAGCCTTTGGACCGCATCCAGAGATACACCCCGAGCGTGGACAACAAAATGACCGCAAGACCTGCCCCATAGCCCCAAGTCAAGTTCAGCTCCGGCATCACTTTGAAATTCATTCCCCATATCGCGCCAAGCACCGTCATCGGCGTGCACAACACGGTGAATACCGTCAGCGTCTTCATAATTTCATTGCCGCGGTAATTGGAAATGTTGTCGTCAAGCTGAGCGGGCTTTTGCCGAGCAGCTCGTGGAACGCTTCGTCCAGCGCGTAGCGGATTTCTCGGATCGGTCTTGTCAGGCCCGTCCAGTACAGCAGCGAATACCGCAATTCAAGCACTTGATGAAACAAATGTCCGCCGTTGCGGTCTTTCATTCTCATTTCCATCCGGTGCAGCTTTACTTCAAAATCATCCATCCCGGAAAAGAACGGCTCCATGATTCCGGAAGCAAGCTGAATGAATCCTTCCACGGGATTTGAACGGGTCGCGATGCGCTTAAAAAATTCGTCCGATCCCTCGCAGTCCTTTACGACATCCGACTCGTCGAATCCGATCGTAATGAGCGTTTCCACAGTCAAATAATAGTGAAAAATACAAGCGTCCTCCGGCTTCTCAATATCCCCGCAGATGACCAGCGACCCGTGAACGGCGTTTCGTCCATCATGATAAGAAACGGCGGATATGCGATTGCGTTTTTTGTCCGACGTTTTTATTAGCCACTTTTGTACGCTTTCGTTGTCCTTATAGAAGGAAGCGGCTTCCTCCTTGCTGTCAAACCGTTTCCATTGCCAATTCCCCACATTAAGGTATGGTGTGCTCTGCACTCCCTCAGCTCCTTTCCCTCATGCGTCATCTTTGCATCATTCGATACCCGCTGGGTCCGTTCGACGAATCAATGCAAGCGCTTTATGAAGATGCCAATTTCCGGTCGGTTTCCATTCAAGCGGGTTTTACCCATTTTGTTTCCGCCCCGTTAAACGATGCCGCCGGTTGGGTAATGAGGGTTATTCCGGCGCTGAAGCGGCCGGTTGCACATGAATAAAGGAGGGTTAATGCGATGTCAGCCTATACGTACGATATGCCCCGCCGGTTGGCGGGTAAGGCCGCATTCGTTACGGGCGCAGGCTCCGGAATCGGAAGAGCGGCGGCGCTGCTGTTTGCGCGTGAAGGGGCTAAGGTCGCGCTTGTCGATATTAACCGGCAGCGCATGCAGGAGGTTTGTTCGGAGATTTCCACATTAGGAGCTGAATATGCGCCGCTTCCGGCGGATATCGCCAATCCGCTGGAAGTCGAAGCGGCGTACCGGGGGTGCCTGGACCAATTCGGCAGACTCGATATCGTATTCGCCAATGCCGGCATTAACGGTACAATCTCCCCCTTGGAGCTGCTGACGCCCGAAGAATGGAAGCAGACGATCGATATCGACCTGACCGGAACCTTTTACACGCTAAAATACGCCATCCCCGCCTTAAAGGATAGCGGAGGCGGCAGCGTCATTATTACAAGCTCCATCAACGGCAACCGGGTCTTCACCAATTTCGGCATGGGCGCATACGGGACGGCCAAAGCGGGGCAGGTCGCACTGATGAAGATGGCGGCGCTTGAACTCGCCCGCTACAAAATCCGCGTCAACGCCGTCTGTCCGGGCGCGATCAGCACGGATATCGAAGCCAGCTCCAACCGCAAGCCGGAGGTGGACGGAATTACGATCCCGATCGTTTATCCCGAAGGCGGCCATCCGCTCGCCGGAGAATCGGGGCGGCCGGAGCAGGTAGCCAAACTCGTTCTGTTTCTCGCCTCAGACGATTCCGACCACATTACAGGCACCGAAATTTACATTGACGGCGCCGAATCGCTGCTGCGGGGGTGATCCGCTCCCCCTCCCTTCGTCGCTCAGGCGGCCGAAGGGAGGCTTGGACAGGTCCGAACGACAACCGCAGCGCAAAAAAAAAGCTGCCCGCTTAATGCGCAGGCAGCTTGCCTCGACCCGAAATCCCTTCCGCCAAATACCGCTGCAAAATATCGTCGAGCATTTCCAGCCGGACCGGCTTGCTGATATAATCCGTCATCCCGGCATCCAAGCAGCGCTGGCGGTCCGCCGGCAGCACGTTGGCCGTCATGGCGACAATGACCGGGCGGCTCCCCGTCTCTTTATTCTCGCCGATCCGGCGCGTCGCTTCCAGCCCATCCATGACCGGCATCTGCATATCCATCAGAATGAGGTCATACTCTTCGGCGGCTGCCATTTCAAGCGCCTGCCATCCGTTCTCGGCAATGTCGGCCGCATAGCCGAGACGGCCCAGCAGCCGCAGCGTCAGCTTCTGGTTCACTTCGTTGTCTTCCGCCACCAGAATTCGCGGCGGCGTTGACATTCCGTCGTTCCCGCCGATCACCGAGCGCGGGCCAAGCGGCAATGCGGCATCATCCCGTTCGCGCATGGCACCTTCCGCTTCTTCCCGTTCACGCTCGGAGGCGGCCCCGATCTCGCCGACCGTACCCTCCAGCATCGCGAGGAAAGAGAACGCCCCCTTGCGGCTTGGTTCCGCTTTCTCCTCCGGCGCAGGCAGCGCCGGCAACTCGCTCGGAGCGGCCTTGCCGCTTGCAAAACGCTTCAGAGCGATCGTGAACATAAACACGGCCCCTGTCGGCACATTATGCTCGACGCGGATTGTCCCGCCCATCATTTCGACAAGGTTGCTGCAGATGGCGAGCCCGAGTCCCGTTCCCCCGTACTTGCGGGTCATCGAAGAATCCAGCTGGGAGAACGGCTTGAAGAGTAGGGGCAGCTTGTCGTCCGGAATGCCGACGCCCGTATCCCGCACCTCGAACTCCAGCATCAAAAGCGGATTGACCGTTTCTTCCCCCGAAGCCGGGGCGCCCGTCTGCCAGACATCAAGCCCCGGTTTATTTTTCGCCGCTTTGTAAGGTTGACGATTCCCACCCTGATTCGATTGTTCCGCAGCACGGACGTAAATTTGGATGCTGCCCTCATTCGTGAATTTGATTGCGTTGCCCACCAGATTAATCAGAATTTGGCGCAGCTTGGTCGCATCTCCATACACAAATTCCGGTATCGCCGGGTCGATTGTACATGTGATGTCCAGGTTGCGTTCGCGGGATTTGGCGATAAACATATCAAGCGTCTCATCGAGACAGCTTTGCAGCTGGAACTGCACTTCCTCCAGCTCCATCTTCCCGGCTTCGATTTTGGCATAGTCGAGAATGTCGTTGATGACGTTCAGCAGCGTGTTCCCGCTCTTCTGGATAATCTCCGCATAATCGCGCTGCTCCTCGTTCAGTGCCGTTTCCATCAGCAGCGTCGTCATGCCGATCACTCCGTTCATCGGCGTGCGGATTTCATGGCTGACCATCGCCAGAAATTCCGTTTTCGCTCTGGCCGCAATTTCCGCCGCTTCCTTCGCCCGGACGAGCTCGCGCTCGGATTGCTTGCGCTCCGAAATATCGCTGATCGTACACGCATAGATCCGTTCGCCCTCGACCATCGTGCTGCCCAGCTTCATTTCGGCAAAAAACCAGCTTCCGTCTTTCCGGCGGGGAGTGACCTCTTCCGGCTTGATGCCAGGCTTGGAGCCATCCTCCGCCGTTTTGCCGCTAATATCCGGTTCAAGAAGCGGAATAAGAAGCGTAACCGGCTTGCCGATCACTTCCTCCTCCCCGTAGCCGAACATCGTCGTCAGCGCCTTGTTGACGGCCAGAATCGTACCCCGTTCGTCAAACGTGACCATCGTATCCATCGAAGTGCTGGTGACGACATTCGTCATCGCTTCCGCTTTCGACAGCTGATACGTCATGCGCAGCAGCTCATTGTTTATTTTTTCGAGCTCCTTCTTTTTCTGGTGAAGCAGGTCCGTTTGCAGCTGCAGTTTTTTATTGCTGACATACATACTGACGAAGCCTTCGATCTTTGAGCGGAAAATTTGCGGCACGAACGGTTTAAGCATATAGTCGATCGCTCCCACGGCATACCCGGTATATAAATGCTGGGTTTCCTTGCTCGTCGCAGAAACGAATATGATCGGAATTTCTTTCGTTTTATCGCGCGACTTAATCATTCTGGCTGTCTCGAAGCCATCCATGCCCGGCATCTGCACATCCAATACGATGACGGCAAAATCATCCTTCAGAAGAGCGCGCAGCGCTTCCTCCCCGGACAAACATTTGACCAGATTATAGTTTAAATCGCCGAGAACCGCTTCGATTGCAAGCAGATTTTCCGGATGGTCGTCAACCAGCAGTATATTGATAGGTCCATCATAGGAGATCACCATTGCTTCACCTGCCTAAAATAGAGTGAAACGGCACCGTTCATAAGCGGACATTCACTTCACCTTGCGGTATAACCGGTTGTGAATATCAAGCTCTTCATAACGATCGGCGTGCCTTGTGAAATTAATCGATTCCTTCGTGCCGAGACTGATCACACCGAACATACTGAGACTGTCGTACAGCAGAGAGTGAACGTGGTTTTGCAGTTCCTTGTTGAAATAAATCATTACGTTCCGGCACAGGATGACATGGAATTCGTTGAATGAACCGTCTGTGACGAGATTATGCTGGGCAAAGACGATATTTTTTTTCAAATCGCTTTGAAAAATAACCGAATCGTACTTGGCCGTGTAATAATCGGAGAACGACTCTCTGCCTCCCGCCTCCATGTAGTTGCGCGTATACTGTTGCATTCGCTCCAGCGGAAACACGCCTTCGCGCGCCACATCAAGCACATCCGCATTCATATCCGTTGCGTAGATGCGAGTGCGGTCGTACAGCCCTTCCTCCTGCAGCAGAATCGCCATCGAATACACCTCTTCGCCGGTCGAACAGCCTGCATGCCAAATCCGGATGAACGGATACGTCCGCAGCAGCGGCACCACAGCTTTACGGAACGACAGGAACGCTTCGGGATCGCGGAACATTTCCGTTACGTGAATGGTCATATCGGCGATCAGCCGCTTCAGACAGTCCCGGTCATGGAGGACGCGTTCGGTAAGCCCCGTCACGGTTGCAAGCCGCTCCGCATTCACACGGTGCCAAATCCGGCGCCGGATCGAGGCGTAAGCGTAATTGCGGAAATCGTAACCGTGCAGCCGGAATACCGCCTCCAGCAGCAGCTCGATTTCCACTTGTTCGCGCTCATCGTTTTGCGATGAAAATTTCTCACTGTTATTTATATAACCACACCCTCATCAATGAAAGCAGCTGATCAATATTTACCGGCTTGGCAAAGTAATCGGAAGCTCCCGCTTCGATACATTTATCACGGTCGCCCTTCATCGCTTTGGCGGTTATGGCGATAATAGGCAGCTTGTCGTACTTGGCATTTTCACGAATGAGACGCATCGCTTCGTAGCCGTCCATTTCCGGCATCATAATATCCATCAGCACAAGATCAAGGTCGGCGTTCTTCTCGATCATCTCAATCGCTTCGCGGCCGTTTTCAGCGTACAGCACGTTTATATGATAGCTTTCCAGCACGCTCCCGAGCGCGAACACGTTGCGGATGTCGTCATCGACGATGAGCACGTTTTTATGCTCGAAAATCGTTTCCACATTGTGCAGCTGGCGCAGCAAATTGCGTTTCTCCTCCGGCATCTGGGCTTCGATGCGGTGCAGGAACAGCGTCGTTTCGTCAAGAAGCCGCTCGGGCGATTTCACATCCTTAATGATGATCGTCTCCGCATACTTCTTCAGCATCATCTCTTCCCGCTTTTCCAGCTCGCGGCCGGTATAAATAATAATCGGCAGGTCGTGCAAATCTTCGTTTTTGCGGATTTGATCGAGCAGCTCGAAGCCGGTCATATCCGGCAGACCGAGGTCGAGCACCATGCAATCGTAGTGCTGGCCGCCCAGCTCCATCAGCGCTTCCCTGCCCGAGGAAACGCCCGTAATGGCGACGTCCTCATCGCCGATAAGCTCCTCGATCGAGCGGCGCTGAGCCTCGTCGTCCTCGACGATGAGCAGCCGCTTCAGATTCCGTTCCATAAACGATTCAATCTGCGAGAATACGGCGTCCAGGCTTTCTTTGGTCGTCGGCTTCTTCAAGTACGCGATCGCTCCAAGCGAGAGGCCCTGCTGAATTTCATCGAAGACGGATATGAGATGGACCGGTATATGCCGCGTATCCGAATGGTTCTTCAGCTGGTGAAGCACCGACCAGCCGTCCATGACGGGCAGCTGAATATCCAGCAATATCGCATCCGGCTTGTAATTGCGCGCATAGCTCAGCCCTTTGTCGCCCTGCAGCGCCACGATTCCTTTAAACCCGCGGGCTCTTGCGATGTCGAGCAGAATGCGGGCGAAGGCGATATCGTCTTCAACGATCAGCACCAGCTTGTCGCCCTGCTCCAGCGTCTCCAAATCGTCCGTCAAATCGACCGTCAGTTCCGGCTTTGAGCTTCTGGCGTTCTCCGGCTTGGGCGGCGCGGAGACTTCCGACCGAGATGCAGCCGTTTCGGCCATCTGCGGAAACAGCTGCGAATCGGATTGTCCGCCCTCTTCCTGCAGCTCCAGCCGGCTGCCGGAATGAAGCTCCGGAATGACCAGCGTAAATGCGCTGCCCCGCCCCTCTTCGCTCTCCAGTCTTAACGTGCCCCCGAGCAGCTTCGCCAAGTCGCGGCTGATCGCAAGCCCAAGGCCCGTGCCGCCGTATTTGCGGCTTGTCGTGCCGTCCGCCTGCTGGAACGCTTCGAATATGATCGACTGTTTATCCTCTTGAATGCCGATTCCGGTATCCCGCACTTCGAAAGCGATCCAACCGCCGCCGCTTCCACCGGCCGGCAGTTCATGTTCCCCGGCCCGGCGAATATGCAGCTTGACGGAGCCTTGATTCGTAAATTTAAACGCGTTGGAAAGCAGGTTGCGCAAAATCTGTTTTACCCGATGGCCGTCCGTAAAAATTTGCCGCGATACGTCTTCGTCCACCTTCGTTTCGAGAGCGACCCCTTTCTGCTGGCTGATCGGCCGGAAGTTGCGCATGACGTAATGCTCCAGCTCGGCAAGCGGCACATATTCGGTGACGAGGTCCATTTTGCCCGCTCCGATTTTGGACAAATCAAGAATTTCATCGATCAGCTTCAGCAGATCGCTGCCGGAGGCATGAATCGTCGTTGCGAATTCGACCTGCTTCTCCGTCAAATTTCCTTCCTTGTTGCCTGCGAGCATTTGCGACAAAATAAGAAGACTGTTCAGCGGCGTTCGCAGCTCATGCGACATATTGGCCAAAAACTCCGATTTATACTTGGACGCAAGCCCAAGCTGGATCGTCTGCTTCTCCAGCGCGTCGCGCGTCTTCTCGATGCGTTCATTTTGCTTCTTCGTTTCTTTCATTTGCAGCTCCAGCAGATGGGTCTTCTGCAGCAGCTCTTCATTCGTCTGCTCCAGCTGTTCCTGCTGGTTTTGCAGCGTCTCCTCGGATCGCTTGAGCGCTCTCGTCTGCTCTTCCAGACGGTCGTTGGAGCGGCGCAGCTCATCCTGCTGGCTCATCAGCTCCTCCGATTGCGACTGCAGCTCCTCGCTCATCGTCTGCGATTCGCGCAGCAGCTCTTCGATCCGGTTCCGGCCGAACGCATTATGCATCACCATGCCCATGTTCTCGCCAAGCTGCTGCAGCAGCTCGATGTGCGCCTGCGTAAACGACTTCAGAGTGGCCAATTCAAGGACGGCTACGACATGGCTCTGATAATGAACCGGAACGAGATAGATTTGCTTGGGGCTAGCCTCGCCAAAACCCGAGCGGATGCGCACATAAGAATCGGGCACCTGCTCCAGGAGCATCGGCTTCCGGTCTGCCGCACACTGGCCGACCAGTCCTTCGCCCCATGCGAAATGTTTCACGGCGATGGGCTGGTCTTCGCCAGCATAGACGCCCATCAAGTCGAGCTTTCTGCCTTCGCCCAGATTATCGCGCACATAAAGCGCTCCGTAGCTCGCCTCAACAAGCGGCGTCACGGCGTCAACAAATTTGCCGGCCAAGCTGTTCAAATTGTTTTCATTTTGAACCCCCACGATGACGCCCGCCAAATTCGTTTTGATCCAGGTCTGTACCTGCATCTGCCGGTTGTGTTCCTCCTCGCGCGCGGTCTTCTCGTCAAGATCGTCCGCCAGCGCAATGAACGTGTCGGCTACCGCGCCGAATTCGCCGCCCGGTCTTGTCCGCAGACGGGCCGTCCTGGCGGCCTCTCCCCCTTTGGCGAAGCCGTTGATCATGTGCGAGAGGGAGTTAAAGCCGCGGCTCATGCTCAGCAGGCTCCAGAACACGACGACAAGTCCGGCCAAAATTCCGATCGCCGTCACGATAATCATCAGATTCGTCGTATCCGTATTATCCTGCTCCGCCTGGGCAACGGCGTTCTGCATCGCCCGCTGATGGTAATTGGCCAATTTGTCAATTTGCGCGACAAGCTGCTCCTGGTAAGCCCGCCCTTCGCTTTCGCGAAGCTGGATGGCGGCCTCTCCCCGTCCCTGGCCGACCAGATTGATAACCTGCCTCATGTAGTTCTCGTACTCTTCAGTGTCGGCCGCAAGCTCGTCCACCATTTCGCCTTCATACTCCGAAAGGTAATTGAGCTGCAGCTTCTGGACCGCATCGTTCAGATTGGCGGCGGCCGCTTCCAGCGCCGGTTTGTTTTTGTCCAGCGTCTCCCGCGTCGGTACGGTAAGCACATTGACCAGAAAAGTGGCAATATCGTTTGCCTGGCTGCGGGCGTTCATCGCAACCGATACTTTCATATACCTTTGATCGTAGACTTCATTGGTTTGCGCGCCCAGATTATACAAATTGCGTATGCCGGCACTGCTGAGAAGCAGCAAAATCGTCATCAGAAATGAAAATCCGAGCAGCAGTTTCGTACGTATCTTCATCTGTCTGTCATCACCGCAATCCCCTCTCGCAATCCCCTCTAGTAAAATAATCGAAATAACAGAGGCTCAAACTTGGTATAAACTTGGTATAGACTTGGTGTAGACTTGGTATAAGAGCTTGACTTTTAAGTGAACTCAGCTGCATCAGCTGCATGGAATCGACGCGAGCGGACATAGAATCCGCTATTTCCCGCATATCACTCGTTTTTTGGGCTGAACGCGGACTTACGATCCGTTAATGGCTGTGAATCTTCGCAAATTGGACTCACAGCACTTGACTCACAGCACTAGCCCCGCAGCCACTAGTCTCACGCCGCCGGCCACTACTACTTAGAACTGTTGATCTGCACTTCTATAACGCAATACAGCCCTGCACCAAATCATCTGGTAGTTCGCTCCGAAAAACCTTTCGATGATCTAACGGAACTGAAGTAGCTTTTATTTTGCAGTTATGAACCGATTTGGATATCTAACGGAACTGACAGCTCTTATTTTACATTTATGAGCCCATTTGGGTATCTAACGGAACTGACAGCTCTTAATCGATTTAAAATGGGTTATTTTCAGACCGAAAAACAGAAATAAGGTCCGATACTTCCGTTAGATTTTCAAATTGAACAAAATGAGCAGAATAACGTCCACTGCTTCCGTTAGCATCCAAGAACAACCCGTAATGCAAAGCCCCACCATTCTACACAATAACAAGGAAGGCGTCACTCCTATACCGCAAATTGCACGATATTTACAAGGGAAATACCGGATTCCCATTGACGCTAAAGCAGCCGCCGCCCATTCGGGCAGCGGCTGCGGCGGATCTTCCATGCCGGCAGTTTCAATTAGAGTACCTTTACCCCCATCGAAAAAAACTGAATCAGCATCTCCGGAACGTTATTCGATTCGTATTACTCTGAGGTCATCGGCCAGAAGAAATCAATCGACGTCAGCTTTCCGCTGCTCCCGTCCACAAACAGTTTCGCCGCCATGCCATTCGCGTCCACATAGCCGAAACCGTCCTCCGCTTCGAAATCCGGCTTTCCGAATGCATTCTTCCAAGCTTCAATATCGACGGGAAGGGTCAACCCCCCGACTTTCACTTCGCCCGCTTCCTTCGGAATAAGAATATAATTCAGTTGGTCGCCGTCAAATCCGATCGTGATGCCGGGATAGATCCAGCTCGTCCTCGAGGAGAGCTGCTCGTCGGCCGGAGCCGCTGCGGGAAGGCCGAGCTTGCGCATCACATCCGCTTTGCCGTCGCTGAGGGAAACGCCGTTGATCATGCCGAAATCACGCTTTCCTCCCGCCAGATGAGGCTCCGCTTTGAAGAAAGCATTTTCCGCTTCCTGTTCCCCGCTTCCTGCGGACAACTCCAGCAGGGGCGTGCCGCTATTAATCGCACCAACGGGTGCTGACTGCACTTCCGGAGCTGCCGGCCGGCTGTCAAATTTTAACGTCAATCCCAATCCGGCAAACAGCAGCAGCGTGCAAGCGGCGGCAACTCCGATTATTGTGCGCATCAAATATACACCCTCTCCCGTTCAATTCAAGGACGATTGCCCTATTGTTTCCCATTACCACGACGAACAGCCTATCAAACAAGTCCGTATCCGAAATTTAGCCGTCCGATGACGGCGGCGGAAAACGTCATGCGCATTAAGCTGTCGGAGCTCGGGTTCAGCACTCTCGTTCGGGATTTGGATGGAGCGTGAAAAAAAAAAGGAACCGCTCCCGGTCCCTTTTCTACGCATGTTGCACTTAACGCGGCACGCCGTCCGATTTCACAATGAGCTGCTCAAGCGGCTGCACCACTTCGTCCCTAACGAAATGCTCGCCGATAAAGACGGCGACATCTTTAACGTCCCCTTGAGGCCGGATCGCCAAAAAGTCCACTTCGCGGTAGGCGTACTGGAACAGAAACCGGCTTGCGGTATCGGTAAACGTGACGATTCCTTTGGCTCGGTATACGTTGTCCGGAAGCTTCCGGAGAAACGCTTCGAACGCTTCGCTGTCCACAGGACCGTCCAAATAACAGGTAACCGCCATCACGTGGTCGTGCCCGCTGTGCGAATGAGCTCCGTGCTCGTGGCTATGCTCGTCGTGCGGATGAGCTCCGTGCTCGTGGCCGTGACCGCTGTACGAACGAGCTCCATGCTCGTGGTCGTGCTCGCTGTGCGAACGAGCTCCGTGCTCGTGGCTGTGCTCGCCGTGCGGATGAGCTCCGTGCTCGTGGCCGTGATCGTCATGCCCGCAGCCGCAACCGGGAGCGTGTTTCCCTTCGCCGGTGGAGCAGGAGCCGGCTGTCTTCATGTCCATTTTAAGATCGGCTTCTTCCGCTCCGGACTTCAGATGATCGTCCAGCCACCGTTCGTCCATATCGCAGCGGACCGCCGCGACGACCGGCGCATAGCGGTTCAGCTCCCGAAGCAGCTGTTCCGCCTCCACCCGCTCGTCCGGCTGCAGCAAATCGGTCTTATTCAGCACGAGAGAGGTCGCGCAAACGATTCCATCCCGCTGCAGCTTATACGTCCGGCCTTTGCCGCTGCGGCCAAGTCGCAGAAGCTCCGGTCCGTCGACGACCGTGACGATCGTTTCGAGCGAAATCCGCACCATCATCGCCGCTTCCGTTATACCGTCGATCATTTCCAGCGGGCTCGCTGCTCCGGTCGATTCGATCAGAATGACGTCGGGTTCATGCTGCTGCACAAGCGCCATTATTTCCATGCCCAGGTCGCCGCGGGAGGTGCAGCATATACAGCCGCCGAGCATTTCAGCCATCGGAACATCACGCTCGACAAGCATCCCGTCAAGATTCACTTCCCCCAGCTCGTTCACAATGACCGCCGGCTTCAGGCCGGACGTTTTGCACCGCTCCAGCAGCCGGGTCAGCAGCGTCGTTTTGCCGCTCCCAAGAAATCCGGCCAGCACAATGACCGGTATCGGCTTACGTGATTCTCTCATTCCACATTTCTCCTTTTGTTCATGCGACTAACGGTTTGCGTCATTCAAACGCCGCAAGCTTTATGCGGTTTTCGACATAAAAATCTAAAAAATGCAATCACCGTTCGACAGACTGTATAACGTTTTCATAGTATCATTTCTTTAGATATGTTGGGCTTTCCGTTATCGGCTGCAACCCGTGATCCGGACTGCCGAATCCATTGCCGATCATGAGCGCCGACATACTCTAATCCTGCGCATGTTCCGGCTGTGCGGACACAATAAATAACGGGAGGAGTTGATTTCATTCATAAGTTGCATTAATTATGCATTATAATCCATTATAACTCAAAACAAGGCTTGCTCGGGCGGCAGCGTCTGCGCGCGCGAACAAACCTTGTCGGTGACAGAGACTAAAGCGGTCGACCCGCCGGCTTCAATGCTGACGTCTGCCTGTTCTCTGCCGATCAATGAACTTTAGCGATAACCAAAATCTTGCCTTGGTCGAGCACTTCTTCATACCGCTCGGCTTCCATGTCATTCAGGCCGATCGCCCCCAGCTTGGAGCGAAGCTCGTCTCCCCGCGAGCGAAACATATTCGCCATGGAGTTGAACACGCCCTCCTCCGACAGGCCGATTTCATTGGCGTTGGAGTTGTCGGCCAGACGGTCCGTTTCATCCTTGTCATGAGTCAACACGTAAATTTCATCCCGGTTATAGCCGCGTCGATTCAATTCACGCACGGCTGACATCGCGTCCATACCATTCTCAACGACTTGAATGCTCGGTTTCATCGTAATCCCTCCATTTTTCGTAAAAGTTATTTTTTTGAGGTTATGAATGAATGTAAGCATATCCTCAAGTTACTTTTCGTTAACCGTCCCGATCACGGTTGAATCAACCATTAAGAAATGGTAATTAATGTTTATTTTTGCATTCCATTTCTTGATAGCGATTTCGTTTCAAACCGATGCGGGGCGTTTACAACTATAGTACACATTGGAAACGGAGGTAGACAGATGAAACAAACGAAATGTGTAGCGATGCTGCTTGCGGGCGGCGAAGGGAAACGACTGGCTCCGTTAACAAACCGTCTGGCAAAGCCGGCGGTGCACTTTGGTGGACGGTACCGGATCATCGATTTCCCTCTTAGCAATTGCGTGAACTCCGGTATCGATACGGTCGGCATTTTGACCCAATACATGAAAGACTCCATCGATACGCATATCGGAGAAGGCGATGCGTGGAGCAATCTTCAAGTTTCGCTGCTGTCTTCCAATGATGAAACCGGCGGATATGTCGGTACAGCCGATGCCATCTACCAGAACCTTGATTTTATCGAATCCAGCAATCCGGAGCACGTGCTTATTGTCTCCGGCGACCATATCTATCACATGGATTATAACGACATGCTTCAGTTTCATATTAATAAAGGCGCTTCCATGACGCTTGCCGTCAAGGACGTTCCGTGGGAAGAAGCGTCCCGGTTCGGAATTATGAATACGGACAAATCGTACAAAGTGCAGACGTTCGAAGAAAAACCGGCCAATCCGAAAAGCAACCTGGCTTCAATGGGCGTCTATATTTTCAAATGGGATGTGCTGCAAAAATATTTGCGGGAAGATGCCCTGAATCCGGAATCCTCGCACGACTTCGGCAAAGACGTTATTCCCGCCATGCTGTCGGCGGATCGTCATCATGTGTACGCTTACCGTTTTGAAGGATATTGGAGAGACGTGGGCACACCGGACAGCTTGTGGGAAGCCCACATGGACCTGCTTACCGGAGAGTTCGAAATTGAGCGTACCGATTGGCCGATGCATACTCCGGAATACATGGCTTCATCCGCCATCCAGGTGGCGCCTTATGCCGACGTCCAACAATCGATGATGAATCGCGGCTGCAGGATTGAAGGCGAGGTAAACCGTTCGATCCTGTTCCAGAGCGTACAAATCGGACAAGGCAGCCAAGTAAAGGAGAGCATTATTATGCCGGGCGCCCGGATCGGCCGCAACGTCACGATCCATCGCGCCATTATCGGTGAAGACGCTTATATCGCAGACGGTTCGTACATTTCCGGACAGGACGGCAAAATTATCGTAATCGGGGCAGGGGAGTTCCGATTTACCCGCGGACCGCTGCAGCGCCGCAAGGGACGCATCGTTACCGGTGCGGAAGAAGCGGCAAGCGGCGCCGCGGAATGGTATGAAGAACGTCTTTATTCCTAATCATACGGTAAAATGATGAGCGCGGACGACGCGGCGGTAACGAGAGGCCTGCTTGCCGACCGAAACGGCGCACGAACGCGCTCGCTTAAGCGAATTAAGCTTCGCTCGCGCAATACAAAGGGCTGCCTGAAGGTTGTTGACCTTCTCAGGCAGCCCTTATCTTTTGTCCTATTGCCGGAATGATCATTGTCTGCACCGCAGCCGTGCGCTCAAACCGGAGCGTCCCGTATCCGGCCGGTCAGGTTTCTGAAGCGCAATGACGGCATGAAGCACGATCGAATCTGGCACCTGCAGCAATTTGCGGGCGATAAAATGGTCAAAGCCGCCCGCCGCACGCGTCGATATCCCCATCAGCCTCGCCTGGCGCGCCAGTCTCGCCCATGCTCCCCCTGCGTCCTTGAGCGTGGCGGCACTGCTTTGTTCCTGAGCCGGCTGCCTGTGCGAAGAGAAAAGCAGCAGCGCCGCTGCGTTGTCCGTCCAGGTGCGGTCTTTCGCGCGGATAAAGGAACGGAACAGCACCTTCTCCTCCTCCGTCATCGCCGCGTAAAAGCTCCACTTCCTCTCATTTGCGGACGATGGTTCCGCATAGGCGGCCTTCACAATAGACAGCAGCGCTTCCTCATCGAGTCCGCTTTTCTCGGACGGGGACCGCTTGAGGCGGTTAACTATTGGAGAATCGGCCGGCTGCTCCGGCTTGAAAGAAAAAAACGCTTCTTGAATCGTCATTATGAATTCGCTCCCTTCATTTGTCACGGTATCGGTATCCGTCGGTGATCAGAGTACTTGCAAGAGTGGAAAAAAGGAGGCACCCGAGGGAGTGCCTCCAGTGCCCTTATCCGCCAATTATCAACTGCCAGTCGCTAATATTGAATTCTCTTTTGGCCAGCTTCTCTTCCACCAGGAAGTTCTTCGTGCCTTCCAGCAGCTTCAGGCCGTTATCGGTAAACGGAGTGTCCTTGATGTCGCTGATCGGATATACTTTTTCCGCCAATTCGACCGTTGTGTTGTACACCTGCGCAACGAATTGATAATATTCTTCCTCGTGCTGCTTCAAGTCTTCAAGCGCCTTCAGACGGGCTTCATTCCACACTTTCGGGAAATCAGGGAACTTCTGCAGGTAGTCTTCCGATACGACGGTTGCGCTTGTGCCAAGCAGGTCGGGATGCTTCGTGGCATCGTCGAGATAAGTGAAGCCTTCGTCGATCTGTTTCAGCGCGTTCACGCCGGTGTTGGTCATCGCGTCCACATCGCCGCGCGCGAGCGCCGCCTGCGCATCCGGGATGAGCATATGAACGAGCTTATAATCGGTTACACCTTCCTGCTTCAGCAGCCCGACGACATAACGGTGCATAAAAGAACCCTTTTGGATCGCGATCGTCTTGCCCTTCAGATCCTGAATCGTCTTCGGACCGTCTTTCTTGCCGATCACATAGCCGATCGTGCCCGTCGAGGACTGCGTAATGAGACGCGTTTTCGCGCCGGACGAATAGGCGATAATGGCGGGCGTGTCGCCGAGGCTGCCGAAATCAAGGCGTCCGCTGATCAGCGATTCCGTCTGGTCCGGTCCGTTCGGAAATCCGGTCGCTTTCACTTCGGAGATGCCGTACTTTTTCAGCTCCTCCTGGATAATCCCTTTATACAGCCCCCAGCCTTCCGCGCCGGCCGGCAGGTTCAGCTTATTGCTGCCGATAAACCCGTAGTTCAGTACGGCGGGCACATTGCTTGCCGCCTCTGAGGACGTACCCGCAGCTTCCGCTCCCGCTTCGGAGCCGGAAGATGACGTGCCGTTCGTACTTTGACCGGAAGATCCGCATGCCTGAATCAACACGATTGCCATCATAAAAGCTGCGATCAGCGCGAGCTTCAAGCTTCTCGCGCGCCCCCCTTTGTTCTCTCTGTAAAACTGCGCCATGTTTTGATGCTCCTCTCCGCCGATGCTCCTGCGCCGAACCGGCCTCTCGCTCATTTTCGCCAAGCGGCCGCCGGTTCAGAAGTTTGTTTGCAACGCTAACTGGTACATGTATTCGTGGCCGGCAACGGGCTTCCGGCCTTTGCCCCAGCCGACCTTCTCCCGGTAGCCGCCAAGCAGCCCCTGCCGCTCCAGCTCCTCTTCCGTCACGCCGGTCACCTCTTCCGAATTCGGCGCAACATAGAGCGCGTCGACCGGGCAGTACAGCTCGCACATGAAGCAGGTCTGGCAATCGCTCTGTCTGGCGATGACGGGCACGCCGCCTTCAACTTTGTCGAACACGTTTGTCGGGCAGACGGAAACGCACTGGTTGCACTCGACGCACCGGGTTTGGCTAATCACTTCAATCATAGCGGCACACTCTCCTTCGCAACTTCCTCCGTCCGCACCCAGACGTTATCGAGGCCGCCGGTAATGAGCCGGTGATGCTGCCCGCTGTCGGCTACGGGGAAATCTTCCCGCTTGTGCATGCCTCTCGTTTCCGTGCGGGCCAGAGCCGCATTGTACATCCAGCGCGCCGTTGCCGTCATCGCAGCCGCCTCGCGCGCTTTGACGCCTTCGGCCGTGCGTTCAACCGCTTCGCCGCGCTGGGAACTCCACAGACCATCCAGCCGCCCGAGCGAACCGGTAAGCCCCTTCTCCGTCCGGAACAGATTGCGGTCGTACGGCTTCACCTCGTCTTGAACGGCGCGCACGATCTGTTCCGACCTGGCCGCAGCGTCCGCTCTTGCTCCCTTCTCCACGAGCGGCGATGAGGACAACCCTTTCAGCGTGCGCGAAACCGCATGGCTTCCGAGCCGCTGCGCATAAACGGCCGCCCCTTCGCCCGCAAACGAGCCCGAAGACATCGCCCATGCCGCATTATGGCTGCCGCCGCCGGTAAAACCGCCGCAAATCAGCTCGCGGGTCGCCGCGTCTCCGGCCGCATAAAGGCCCGGCACTTTCGTCGCGCAGCTTTCATCCGTAATGCGGATGCCGCCTGTGCCGCGAACCGTTCCTTCCAGCCGGAGTGTGACCGGGAATTTATCCTTGAACGGATCGATTCCGCGGCGGTCGAACGGCAGGAAGAAGTTCGTCTGCCCGACGCGCAGCAGCGGCTTAAGATGCTCCGGCGCCTGATCCAGGCTGGCGTAAACTTGCCGTCCCTCAAGCAGATTACGGGCGATGATCGAGCGGCCCTTCTTGGAGCCTGCGCCCTCGACAACCGTTCCGTCCTCATAATAAAAGCTGGCGTAGGTGTAATAAGCGGTCTTCGTCACGGACGAGAAGGTCGGGCAGATCGCATACGCGTTCGAAAATTCCATGCCCGACAAATCCGCTCCCGCTTCGGCGGCAAACAGATACCCGTCTCCGGTGAGCACATTGCAGCCGAGCGCCTTGCTGAGAAACGCGCAGCCGCCGGTCGCAATGACGACGGCACCCGCCTGCACGGTCCACGTATCGCCCGTTTGCGTCTGCACGCCGCTCGCCCCGCCGACGCCGTGCTCATCGGCCAGCAGCTCCAGCGCCGGACTGTGATCGAGAATTTTGACGCCGGCCTTTTGCACCAGCTTGCGCATCAGGCGCATATATTCCGGCCCCTGCAGCCCCCGGCGGTGCTGGCTGCCGTGCTCGTCGAGCGGGAACGGATAGCCCCATGCGCCGAGCTTGTTCATATTTTCATACGTACGGTCCAGCACGCGGTCCATCCATTTATGCTCAGCGAGCTGACCGCCCATCGTGTACCGGCTCGCCTTGGCATTTTCCCGCAGCTCCCGCTCCGGCTTGACGTACCAGACTCCCGTTCCGGAAGGAGCGGTCGCGCCGCTCGAGCCGCAGTATCCTTTGTCCGCCAGCACAACTTTCGCGCCCTTCGCAGCCGCCGTAATGGCCGCCCACGTTCCGGCAGGCCCGCCTCCGATCACCAATACATCCGCCGTTAAGCGGAGTGCTCCTTTTGCCGCGTGCTCACCCATTTGTGAAAACCTCCCCATTGAAATTTGTTTTAACATCCGGTCAGCCTTTGTAGCCGTCCCGCCAGTGAAGCCATCTCCGCTCCAGCAAGCGGACGAACGAATCGATCAGCTTGCCCACAGCTGCAAAAATGAGAATGCCGACAAAAATCACTTCGGTATCGGAGTTTTGCTTCGCTTCATTAATAAGAAAGCCGATGCCGGACTGCGAGCCGATCAGCTCCGCCACGACGAGGCCGATCCACGATACCGCAAGCGACAAGCGCAAGCCGAGCAAAATATCGGGCAGCGCCGCCGGCAAAATTAGCCGGACGACCCGCTTGAACGGGCTGAACGCCAGCACCCGCGCCACTTCAAACAGCTTGCCGTCCACATTGCGGATGCCCGCGAACGTGTTGATATAAAGCGGAAAGAAAGCCCCGGTCATAATAATGACCGTTTTCGAAACTTCCCCGAAGCCGAACCAGAGAATAATAAGCGGCGCGATCGCCAGATGGGGAACGAGCCGCAGCACCTGCAGACTCGGATCGAGCAAATACTGCGCCTTGCGGAACAGCCCGGTCCATATGCCGAGCAGCAGCCCCGCCGAGCCGCCGGCCGCGAAGCCGATTCCCGCTCTGCCGACGCTGACACCCAAATGGTGAAAAATGTCGCCGGATACGGTCAACCCCGCCAGCGCCCCCGCAATGGTTAGCGGCGACGGCAAGAATGTCGGCGATACGAGACCGGCGCTCGCGGCCGCCTGCCAAACGACTAGCAGAACGACCGGAATAACGGCTGCCGCCGCAATGTCGGAGGCTGCCTTTTTCCAGGCTGCGACGGCATGTCTTGCCCTTCGCAGCGCCCCTCTCCGGGAAACGTCCGGATTCGCCTCCCGCTTGCTGCCCGCCGGCTGGACGACAGCTTCAGCCGCTTTGCTCATGTCAACACCTCCCTTTTATCCCCTGTAGCGGTCTTTCCACCTGAGCAGCCGGCTTTCGAGCAGACGGATCAGATAATCGGTCGTAAGTCCCGCGGCCGCAAATACGATAATGCCGACAAATACAACCGGCGTATCCGCGAACTGGCGCGCGTCCGACATCATATAGCCGATGCCCGAGGTGGAAGCGATCAGCTCCGCCACGACCAACCCGAGCCACGACAATCCGATCGACAGCCGCGCTCCGAGCAAAATGTTCGGCGCCGCCGCCGGAAGGACCAGCCTTACAACCTGTTTCAGCCGGCTGAAACCGAGCACCCGCGCCACTTCAAACCATTTGTTGTCCACATTGCGGATGCCGAGAAAGGTGTTGATATAAAGCGGAAAAAACGCGCTCTTGGCAATGAGCAGCACTTTCGATTCCTCGCCGATGCCGAACCATAATATAAATAGAGGAACGACCGCCAAGCTCGGCACCATGCGGATCATTTGCAGCGTAGGATCGAGCAGCTTCTCCGTCCGCCGGAACAATCCGACCGCAAGGCCAAGCAGCAGCCCAAGTCCGCCGCCAAGCGCAAATCCCGATAATACGCGGACGATGCTGATTTGCAGGTTGCTCCACAGATCGCCCGACGCGGCGAGCGCGGCAAACGAGAGGGCAATCGTAGAAGGCGTCGGAAAAAGCAGCTCCGATATATAACCGTTCGCCCCTAGCACCTGCCACACCAGTAAGACCGTAACCGGCAGTACGAGGGCCAGACCCGCCAATGTCCATTTGCCGGGCTCCTTTTCAGCCCCCGCCGCTAACCGTTTGCTCATGCCGCTTCCCTCCTTTCATTAAAGCCTCTTCAAAAACACAAAAAGACATCCTCTTCAAGCGAGAATGTCTCCGTTCATACGGTTGACACGTATAAGGACCGATAATAACAAAGAGACTTCCCCGATTTCGTTCATAAAGGAAGTCTCCAATGGTTTGGTAGATGAGCGCCAGCCTGCAAAGGACGGCGTCCGCAATATTCAAATTATATAATTCCTATTGATTAACTATGTTATTGAGTTTACATGTCCCGTTCCGTCCTGTCAAGAATAAATAACGGGCGGTGAAAACGATGCTTCCTACCCGCCCGCCTTGTCTTCCGCGATCAAAAAATGCCCATGCTTAAATAGCGTTCGCCCGAGTCGGGCGCGATGCAGACGACCCGCTTGCCTGGCCCGAGACGGCGCGCTTCCTGGAGCGCGGTCCATACGCTCGCGCCGCCGGAAGGGCCGATCAGGATGCCCTCCTGCGAGGCAAGCTCCCGGGTCGTCTCCAGCGCATCCTCGTCGGACACCTGCACGATTTCATCGTACACGCTCGTATTCAAAATCGGCGGTATAAATCCGGGGCTTGTGCCGACCAGCTTGTGCGGTCCGGGCTGGCCGCCGGACAGCACGGGCGATCCTTTCGGCTCCACAACGAGGATGCGGATATCCGGCAAATGCTCGCGCAGCACCTCTCCGGTGCCGGTAATCGTGCCTCCCGTTCCCGAGGAAGCGACGAATGCGTCCAATTGCCCATCCATCTGCTGCAATATTTCAAGCGCGGTCGTCTTGCGGTGAATATCCGGGTTCGCCTTATTTTCAAACTGCTGCGGAATAAAGCTCCCCTCGATTTCCCGGCCGAGCTCCAGCGCTTTGCGGATTGCGCCCGGCATCCGCTCATTGGCCGGCGTCAGCACGACTTCCGCTCCGTACGCCTTCAAAATATTGATCCGTTCCTTCGTCATGTTCGACGGCATGACCAGAATGGCGCGGTAGCCTTTCGCTGCCGCATTCATCGCTAGTCCGATACCCGTATTGCCGCTCGTTGGCTCGATAATCGTGCCTCCGGGTTTCAACGAACCGTCCTTTTCGGCCTCGGCAATCAGATTGAAAGCCGCGCGGTCCTTCACGCTGCCGCTCGGGTTGAACCGTTCGAGCTTCACATAAACGTCCGCATCCTGCGGGCCGGTAAGCCTATTCAAGCGAACGACCGGGGTGTTCCCGATCAGCTCCGTTATATTGTTGACGACTCTTGTCAATATCGAAGCACCTCCTGCATTCCCCATACTTTTATAACCGGTACGAATTGGCCGCACCATCCTATTATAAAAGCTATTCGGCCCGTATGCGAACCGCAATCTGCACTCCCGCCGCATAAGCACCTTAGACGCGCTTACTGTCCGTTTTCGCCTACCTAAATGCCCGCGCCGTCCGTGAGCTGCAGCTCTTCCACGCTTTCGAACTCGCTCAGCACCTTAAGACGCAAATCCTGAAACGACTGGGTCGCTTTTTTGCGGGGATAAGGCAAATCGACACGGATCACCTTGCGGATCTCTCCCGGCCGGGGCTTCAATATGACAACCCTGCCCGCCAAAAATACCGCCTCGTCAATATCGTGCGTCACAAATATCATCGTCGTTTTGTTCGTGCGCCAAATGTCCAGCAGCACATCCTGCATATGGGCTCTCGTGAACGCGTCGAGCGCGCCGAACGGTTCGTCGAGCAGCAAAATTTTCGGATTGCGCAGCAGCGCCCTGGCAATGGACACGCGCTGCGCCATGCCGCCGGACAGCTCGCGGGGGTACGCTTTTTCGAACCCTTTCAACCGCACAAGCTCGATCAGCGCATCCACTTTCCGCCTCACTTCCTTGCTGCCGAGCGGCAGGTCGGAGGCGATGTTTTTCTCGACGGTCAGCCACGGGAACAGACGGTGCTCCTGAAAAATAAACCCTTTGTCGATGCCCGGACCGTTAATTTCGGCCCCGCCAAGCCGCACACTCCCCGCGTACCCGCTGTCCAGTCCGGCAATGATGCGGAGCAGCGTGCTTTTGCCGCAGCCGCTCGGACCGATCACCGTCACGAACTCGCCTTCCTCTACGCTCAAACTGACGTTGTGCAGCGCCTGTACCGAACCTTTGGCTGTGTCGAACCGTTTATGAAGCTCCTTTATTTCCAGCAGTGCATCGCCCACTCCACGTCCTCCTTCCGTCCCGGCAAAAAAATTAGAGAGGCATCGCGGCTCTCACCAAGACCGCAATGCCTCTGTCTGTACAGTCGGCAAAATCGTTATATCCAACTAAAACGCTATGAATTATATACTTAACAATAACACCCTTATCGGCGGCTGTCAATAATGTCCTGTTTTCCCCGTCAACTTGTACGGGTACGCTTCTGAACTGCGAGCAGACTGATCATTTCAAATACGAGTGTGGCAGCAGTCAGCGCGGTCACTTCCGCTTGATCGAGGGCCGGAAGTACTTCGACCAAATCACAACCTACGATATTGATATCCGTTAATTGACGGAGCATATTCTGCGCTTCATAGCTTGCAAATCCGGCAATCTCCGGTGTTCCGGTTCCGGGAGCGTACACGGGATCAAGGAAGTCAATGTCAAAAGTAAGAAACACTTTCGACGATCCAAGCCGTTCCAGCACCCTGCGCATCGTTTCCTGCAGACCAATCGCTCTCATTTCATCTGCCGTGATGACAAGAAAACCGAGACTGCGCGCTTCCTCGATATCATCCGGATCATAGACGGTGCCTCTTATCCCGATTTGCACAGACCGGTTCGGATCAATGATTCCTTCCTCTACTGCTCTGCGAAAAGGCGTTCCGTGCGTATATTTCTCGCCCCAATATTCATCCCAAGTATCGCCATGCGCATCAAAATGAAGAAGAGCGAGCGGTCCATGGACGGCGCTTACCGCTCTCAGCTCCGGAAGCGAAATGGAGTGATCCCCTCCCAGCACAATCGGGACCGCCCCTTCTTGTACCCAAGCCTTCACATGGCTTGCGATATTGTGATGGCTCGCGGCCGTATTCCCGGGAACGGTCATGATGTCCCCTCCGTCCACACCGTCAAGATAATCCGACGGCTTGATCCGGTGAAATACATTCGCCGCTCTTAATAGGCTGGAGACGCGGCGGATCGATTCCGGACCAAACCTCGATCCTGCCCGATAGCTGGCGGAAGTATCAAACGGCGCCCCCAAAACGACAAAATCCCGAGGTTGAACTTCCGGATCGTAAGGCAGCCTCATAAAGGATCTGATGCCGCTGTATCGGGGCATGACCGCGGGGACGGGAAGCTGGAACCCCTTCTTGATTTCTGTCACGTATGTTCACCTTCTATCGTTATCTTCTTTATATTTCCCGCAATATCTCCGCTTTGATATCCGATACATTCCAACCGCACAGCGGATTCATGTCTTGGGGACATGCGGAGATGCCGACTACGACGTCCGCCAACGCCTGGAAGATCACATAATCCCCCGCGCTGGTCTTTGGTTCCTGCGGCTGCGCAAAACTTCCGTCCGCGTTCAACGGCGTATTTTGGAACAGATTGACCGGATCGGGCACCCGCCAGTAATCCACTTCATACTCCTTCAGACTTTCGAACAGATTGTTTCGGCAGTTCCGGTGATCTGCCACGCCGTAATCGATCAGGTAACGCATCGGATCACAGCAAGGATACATCAGATCGTGTACGCCAACAGTATCCTCTACAAGTCGAAGCAATGCGTTGCGGTAGTTGCTGTACAGACGGTCCTCTTTCTGCAGAAATACTCGATTCAGCATGATGCGGGTATGACTGGCTGAAACAAACTCATGGGTATTATGCATATTCAATGCGACAAAGTCAGCTACTTGTTTCCCGGCGACATCCGTAATTTTAATATATTCATCTCTATAAACCTTGAATGATCGGCCTTCCCCGCCCGGTATTAACACATTCCGCGTCAACTTCTCATATCCTCAGTATGAATTTACTTCCGGGCCTTTTTCTCGCGTTCTTTCAAAATAAAGCCGATCAAATCAAGCGTAAGACGAGCCGCAACCTGTCCGGTCATTCCGGAATGATCGTAAGCCGGAGCCACTTCCACAAAATCAAATCCGACGATCTCGCCTTTCTTCGCCAATGCCTCAAGAAGCTCGTTCACTTCATCATAGTATAAGCCGCCAGGAGACGGCGTCCCCGTTCCCGGTGCCACAGAGGGGTCGATACCATCGATATCGATCGTCAGGAAATAGCGTTCGGCGTCCGGAATCCGCTCCAAAACGCCTTCAATTCCGAGTTTACGCATTTCACGCGGACTGAGGATAACACTGCCGTACGCTCTGGCGTCGTCAAAATCCCCCTTGATGCTGCTTCCGATACCGCGGATGCCAAGCTGTGCCATGCCTTGAATATGATCCATTTCCGCCATCCGGCGCATCGGACTTCCATGGCCGAAACGCTGCCCCGAACGATGATCGGCCCAATCCAGATGGGCATCGATCTGAATCGCGCATACAGGGCCTAATGAATCCAACGCTTTGCTTACCGGGATCGTAATGGAGTGATCGCCGCCGAGCACAACCGGCATCGCTCCCTTGGAAATGATCTTCCTTACAGCCGCTTCGATATTTTCGAAACATTGCTGCAGATCGCCGTGCACCATATCCACGTCCCCGCAGTCAACGATCCGCCATGGCGGAGCAAGAAACATCTCGTCTCGTTCCGGATCGTATGACCCGTTCAGACCGAAGCTGTAAAGCGTTGAGGATTCTCGTATGCTGCGCGGACCGAATCGGGTTCCGGAACGGAATTGCGTCCCCATATCGTAAGGAACGCCGATAATGGCGACATCGGCATCCAATTGGTCCAGATCGGTGCAAATCGGGTATTTGGCAAAAGAGCAAATGCCGGTAAAAGGAAGGTTAAGGATCTGTTTTTCACTGTTTACTTGTGTTGTCATCATCAATTCCTCCAATTATGTTCTATGAATTAGCATCCAAAACTTTTGATAAAAACTGCTGCAACCGTTCGCTCTTCGGCTGCTTAAACAGCTCGTCGGGAGAGCCTTGCTCCACGACATTGCCATTATCCATAAAGACGATCCGGTCGGCGACATCTCTGGCAAAACCCATTTCATGAGTCACGATGATCATCGTCATTCCTTCGGACGCAAGCTCCTTCATGACACGGAGAACTTCACCGACGAGCTCGGGGTCCAACGCAGAAGTAGGCTCATCGAACAAAATGACTTGCGGATTCATGGCCAGCGCCCTTGCAATGGCGACCCTCTGCTGCTGACCGCCGGACAAGCTGATCGGATAGGCATTTCCTTTGTCAGACAGTCCGACTTTAGCAAGCAATTTTTCCGCATTGGCAAACGCTTTGCGCTTATCCTCGCGGTGAACCTTGACGGGAGCTTCAATAATATTTTGAAGAACCGTTTTATGAGGCCAAAGATTGAACTGCTGAAACACCATCCCTACTTGGGTGCGGATCCGTCTCAGGCTCTTATCGTGAAGGCGACTCTTGCGGCCACCCGAAAAAATGTGGTTCTCAAGAATCCGAATGTCACCGTCCGTCGGCATCTCCAGCAGATTCAGGCAGCGAAGGAACGTGCTCTTGCCCGAACCGCTGGGTCCGATGATGCAAACAACTTCTCCCTGTGCGACCTGTAAATCGATTCCGGTCAAAATCTCGGAGTGACCGAACGATTTGCGCAAGCCTTCTACCCGAATAATCGTCTCGCCTGCCGTCGTCCGGGCCAAGGTATTCGTCATTTCAAATCACCCTTTGCTGATAATGTAGATAGCCGGGAGGCTGCAGTGCGATGGCGGGTAAAAAAGCGTTCCAATCGAGCAGAACAAATCGTAAGACATGTAATTACGACCCAATAAAGCAGGGCAACGGCGGCGTAAACTTCCACATAACGGTACGTTTGGCCAATAACGCTTTGACCCGCAAAGCTCAGCTCCTGAACCGTGATGATGGAGAGGACGGCTGAATCCTTAATGAAACTGACGGAGTTGTTCGTCATAGGCGCAAGTATGAGCCCCATCATCTGCGGCAGCACGATCCGGAAGAACACCGCTGCATTTCCCATACCTAACGCACGAGCCGCCTCAATTTGCCCACGGGGTATCGATTGGATGCCGGAACGGTAATTCTCCGCAAAATAGGAACCCGAGTAAATACCCAAGCCGATGATCCCCGCGAGCGTAGCATCCAATTCCAAGCCGAAATTCGGTCCTACATAGTACAGAATGAACATTTGAATCAAAAAAGGGGTTCCGCGAAACCACTCGATATATACGTCCGCACATCGGCGCAGTAGAGAAGAGTGCGACATTTTGGCCGCGCACACGACGGCTCCGACCGCTAATCCGATGGTCAATCCTGCAGCGCATATATAGATCATTTTGACAAAACCGTCGATCAGGATTTGCCTGTATTCGAAAATGACGGAAAAATCGAGAGACATACGCTAATCCTCCTTATCGATAAGCAGCCGTGCGGCGTTCCCAATATCGCGATGCGCGTGAAATCAACAAGTTCATCAGGAAGTACAAAACGGCCACCGTGACATAAATTTCTGTCGGTCGATAAGTGGAACTGACAGCTTGTTGGCTGACCCGAGTCAGTTCAATGACGGAAATAACCGAGACGAGCGATGAATTTTTCAGTAATATGATAAACTCATTCGTCAAGGAAGGAATAACCTTCGTAAACGCCTGCGGAAGCACGATACGCAGCATCGTTTGCGTCCGCGACATTCCTAAAGCAATAGCGGACTCACGCTGACCTTTCGCAACGGATTCGATTCCCGCCCGAATGATTTCCGCTTGAAATGCGGCCGTATTTAATGCCATGGCCAACACAGCGCTGATAAAAGCCGGTAACTTGAGCCCAAAACTGGCCAAACCGTAATATACAATCAAAATTTGAATCAGGAACGGAACGCCGCGAACGAGATTGATAAACAGTTTTACAGGCCATTCCAACCATTTGAATCCGCTAAGAAGGAATAAGGCTGACAAAATTCCGAGTACAGCGCCCGCTGCGATGGCGAGCGCGGACATTTCCAGCGTTACGATTAACCCTCGCAGCAGATAGGGCATCTGATCAAGCACAATCGAAAAATCAAATTTCATTCCATCCCTCCTGCTGACATTATGATCGGACCGGCGTCATTGCGGAAGGTAATCCGATTCCGGAGTTTCCATCGTATACCCAAACCATTTGGTTTGCAGCTCGGCCAGCTTGCCGCTCGATTTCATCTCCAAAATTTTCTCATTAATAAAATCGAGCAATTCCTTATCCTCTTTACGGACGACCCATGAAATCCACATTTTGTTGCCGAACGTATCAACCATCTCAAATGTATCGGGCTGCTTCTTCAAAATCGAAGCGAGATTTGCTTTTGTATTGACAACGGCGTCTACGCGTCCGTTCGCTAAATCCTGATAGGCTTCCGGGTAAGCAACATATTCTTTGATTTCCTTCGTTCCTTTTCCTTTATCCTTTTTTAACGTCTCGTCATATTCCTTCAATGCTTTCAACTGTCCGGAACCCAATTGAGTGCCTACGATTTTACCTGCGATATCTTCCGGACTCTTAATCGAATCGTCGCCTTTGCGTTTCAAAACCGCAACCGTCCCGTCTGCAATTGGTACCGTCATGCCGTATTTCTCCGCCCGTTCCGGAGTGATGGATACTGCTGTTGCCACAAAATCAAACTGCTTCGCTTCCAATCCCGGCAGAATGCCTTGGAAAGGAAGATCTTTCTGTTCCACTTTGACCCCGAGCTGCTCAACGATGTAAGCAAGAATATCCGATCCGTATCCGACGATTTTGCCGTCCTGGATATATTCAAACGGCTCGTAAGCCGCTTCCGTTCCGACTGTCACCATGCCGCTTTGCTTGATTTTCTCGAGCAGATTGGCCGCAGACTCGGAATCGGCCGAGCCGGTTGATTTTGGGCTTGAGCCGCAACCGACGATCAGCATCAGAATTCCGACTACAATCATCGATTTCGTTATTGTTCTTTTCATAAAAAAATCGCTCCTCATGTAAATATTTGGATTTTAATCCATGTCAATAAACTTCATTATCGCTACCGATTCACAGCTATTATGTTATATTTTAGAACATGTATATTACACGCATCCTTTCTTTTCGAAAGATGTTTCTTGGGTGTTGTTAATATTAATAACATACAATCTTCTCAATCCACAATACGAGCAACAAAAAAACCTATGCATTTTTGCATAGGCCGAAAGCGGCGGCTTCGCTATTTCACGTTGTTTTTATTCATTTTTCTTACGATTGTCGATTGATTTACCCCTAAAACCTCGGCGATTTTTGTGGAAGATCCATATCGTTTCCGCGACATCTCCAGAAGCTCGATTTCCAATAATGCAGTAGCTTTTTTCAAAGGGATAATCTCGTTAACTTGAACGATCTTTTGTTTGGAGAATCCGGCTGGATATTGGTTTTGCATATGCTCGGTTTCAATCCAATCGTCCTCCGCAGTGACGAACAATCTTTCCACCACATTTTGCAGTTCACGTACATTGCCTGGCCATGAATACTGCTGCATTTTTTTCAATAAGGAAGGGCTGAATTTTTTGTTAACTCCGTAATTTTGATTTAACTGTCCGGTAAAGTAAACGATTAACGGAATGATATCTTCTCTCCGGTCTTTTAAAGACGGAATCGGAATGGATACTATATTTAGTTGAAAATAAAGATCCTTCCGGAATTGTCCAGACTGAATCGAATCTTCTAGATCAATCCGTGTTGATGCGACAATTCTTACATTTACTGGTATAGGTCTCTGACTGCCAATTCTGAATATCATCTTCTCATGGATAACCTGCATAAGCTTGGCTTGCAGCGTCAAGGGCATCGCTTCCACTTCATCCAAAAACAGCGTACCGTCGTTGGCCATTTCCAAGGCGCCAAACTTCCCCTCTCGCACGCCTGACGCATCTCTCTCCAATCCGAAGAGATCCGTTTCCAACACGGCTTCGGGCACGGCTCCGCAGTTCACCGAAATAAAAGGCTTTTCGCTCCTGGCGCTCCATTTATGAATAAGGGAAGCTACGAGCTCCTTACCGACGCCGAAATCACCAATAATAAGCACCCCGGAATCCACTTCCGATATTTTCCTTACGAGCACCATCACTTTCTCCATCTTGTCGCTTCGGAACACAAGCTTGTGCTCCAGTTCGTCCTTGGTGCGCAAATTCATAATTTCCTTGCGGTAACCTTCCGTTAATTGCTTTAATCGTTCAAGCTCCGTCTGAAGCTGACTTTCTTCCGTAATGTCACGGGAAGCGTTGACAACCCGAATAATTTGTCCTTGCTCATCTCTGATTGGTGTTGCGGCCACCATTAGTCGACGTCCCGATTTCGTTGTCTGGACCATAGAAACCTTCTCGTTTTTTTCTAATACTTGACGGGTCGCGGACGGATTAAACACACCTTCCTTCTCCAATTGATACACGCTTTTGCCGATCAATTCACTTTCCTTATGTCCCATCGATTCTGCGCAACCGGGACTGACCCTGAGCGTAATACCTCTTCCATCGGTAACGTGCAAGTCGTCATAAGAAGCATCGAATACGGCTTTCAAATCCAGATTCAAATCATTGTATACGTCCAGTTCCTTCGTCACTTCTTCCAAAAAAGGAACACAATTAAAAATGAACACGTGACCCTCTACCCGTTTATTAGAAGGGTACGGGACCTTTTGCACAATGTACTCTTCGCCGCCATATTCAAAACGAAAAACTGCTTTTGCGTCATTCATGATTTCTTCGGTTAACAGATCCGGAAATGCATCATTCCAATGGAGATTGACAATGGCGGTGGCTTCCCTCCGAAGCATATCCGCTGCATTTCGGTTGACCCCGACAATTTTCCAATTCAAATCGATGAATACAACGCCGAAAGGGAGCAAATCCAAAATCTCCATCTTATCCCTCCACAATTGTTTCCGATTTCTGTTTGCGTATACCTTCTCAAAGATGATCATATCATCTTTTTCATTTAGAAGTCGAAGCCCCTTTGCTGCTGAAGCACAAAACCTCATAGACGGATCTGTAACGTGAACAAGTACTCATTCTTTGGCACCGTATTGACCTTCTCGTAACGTCAAGCTTTATGATAAGAATATCTTAACGGGGAGGATACATTCATGGACAAAGAGCAGCTGCAGGAACTTTACTTGCAAGACGGATATTATTGGGGAAAAGAACCGAACGAACTGGCAAAACGCATATTAGCGTATATTTCCAATGAGCGAATCCCGGGCAAAAAAGTGATCGATTTAGGCGCGGGGGAAGGCCGGGACAGCGTCTTCCTCGCCAAGCAAGGGTTCGACGTCGCGGCGATGGATTTCGCTCCGGCCGGATTGGCGAAAGCCGAACGATTGGCTGCCGAGATGAACACTGCGATCGCTACCATTGAAGGCGACATTAACACCTTCGTCTTTCCTCATCGCGCCGATGTCGTATACTCAATCGGCGCCCTGCAGTACATTCACCCGGACAATCGGGCGCGGCAGTTCCGTCATTTCAAAGAGAGCACGCTGCCGGGCGGTCTCCATGTGCTGTTCGCATTTACGGAGCATCCCGACGTACCGGTCGCGCCCGATTGGGGAACAAACGAATATCTCTACAAGCAGGACGAGCTGCAAGCCTATTATTCAGACTGGGAAACGCTTCTATCCGAAGAATGGATCTTTGATTGCAGCTCCAGCGGCATTCCTCACCGTCATGCTTCGAGAATTGTCATTGCCAGAAAGCCGTCCTAGCTATACAGAACAAACATATATGCTTAAGAAGCCGCTCATTGCGGCTTCTTGTATATCGCAGCATACCGGACCCATACGCTCCGGCGCTCCGGCGCTCCGGCTTTCTGCCGCCGACGGAGCTAAAGGCTTCCATGTCGTGCAGCACGAGAAGTTATTTTCGAAAAAACATGCATCCATACATCCTTTTCCTTGTTTATTATCCAAATCGTAAAAATTCCTGCAAAATTACATTTTTTTCTGGACCAAACGTATGTTTGGGCAATAAAAGCTTGGAATACCTGCACAATTGCAGGAATTTCCTCTCGATAAGCGATTTCAATCGTTCAAAACTGCACAATTGCAGGTTTTGAACGGCTTGTCCGTACGGAGAGCCTCGGGATAGCCCTTCTGGAACTTGCCCAACAAAAAGGGTCACGACAATCGTGCCGCCCCACATTCCCGGATTCCCGGGCAAAGGTACGATTGACAGTTTCCATAAATTGAAATAAGATAAAAATGAATGAACCATTCATTCAATATACTGCGATAGAGGTTGAATAACGATGGAGAATGGAATGACAAATGCGAATCGTACCCTCCGGGGCAAATACGTCGTCATTACCGGGGCTACAAGCGGCATCGGGCTTGCCGCTGCCAAAGAGCTCGCCGCTCAAGGCGCAAATCTTGGCATCGTCGCCCGGAGTGAAGCGAAAGCAAATGAAGCGGCGGCTCAAATCAAGGCAGCATCCGGCGGCCGCGCAGCAGTGGACGTATTCCTGGCCGACATGGCTTCACAGCAGTCCGTGCGCCGCGCCGCAGCCGACATTTTGGCCCATTGCCCGAAAGTGGACGTCCTGATCAACAACGCCGGCGCCATGTTCGTCACGCGGCAGCTGACGGTCGACGGCTTGGAGATGACCTGGGCGGTCAATCATCTC
This sequence comes from Paenibacillus beijingensis, assembly GCF_000961095.1. Taxonomy (NCBI): domain Bacteria; kingdom Bacillati; phylum Bacillota; class Bacilli; order Caryophanales; family Paenibacillaceae; genus Paenibacillus; species Paenibacillus beijingensis. Next base: position 815,996 of record NZ_CP011058.1, read on the forward strand.
GCCCCCTTCCTGCTGACGACACTGCTCCTGGACCGGCTGAAGGAAAGCGGGCATGCACGCGTGATCACGACCGCCTCCCACGGCCACAAGATGGCCAAGAAAGGAATCCACTTTGACGATCTCGGCGCCGAGCGTCTGTACAAATCCCCGCAAAAGCTGATGGGCGGTCCTACATTGCGCTATGGGGAGACCAAGCTCGCCAATATTTTGTTTACCACTGAGCTGGCGCGGCGGCTGGAAGGAACCGGAGTCACGGCCCACTGCTTCGATCCGGGGCTTGTCGCCACGAACTTCAACCAGGACAACGGACGATTGGCCCGCATGACGATGGCCGTGATGAGAATGTTTGCCCGCACTCCGGAGAAAGGCGCCGAAACGCTGGTATGGCTCGCCGGCTCCGATGAAATTGCCGCCGAAAGCGGCGGATATTACAGAGACATGCAAACGGCCATCCCTGCTGCGCCCGCCCGGAACGCGGAAGCGGCAAAACGATTGTGGGAAATAAGCGAGGAACAAACCGGCATCCGCAAGACCCGATAAAGAATCGTCCTAAATGACAAAACTGGAGAGTGAATAACCGTTGACGCCATTCAATGAACAGCAGCCCGATCGCATCCACGAGGAACGGCGGGAGCAGATTAAGAGCGCGGCTCTGAAAGTTTTTGCCCTTCGGGGAATCGCCGGAACCAAAATGAGCATGATTGCCGCTGAAGCCGGCATTAGCCAAGGTCTTTCCTACCGCTATTTCAATTCCAAGGAAGAGCTCTTCACCCTGCTCGTCGAGGAAGCGATGGAAAGAGCGCAGGAGGCGGTTCAAAACATCGCTCATCTGCCCGGCACCCCCGTTGAACAAATAAGAGCTTTAACGATAAGGATGCTGGACGCGAGCCACAAGCATTACTTCCTGTTGCTCCAGCAAGCTCAAGCGTCGGATGAGGTGCCGGCAAAAGCGAAACAGATTATCGCTGCGTATTCCCCCCAGGATACGATCGGCGGGCTGATCCCCTTATTCGTTAAAGGGCAGCAAACCGGCGATTTTTGCGCAGGCGATCCTTATCAGCTGCTGTTCCTCTACTTCTCCGTCATTACCGGCCTTATGCTGCAGGAGGCGCATAGCGCTGAAGGACATTGGCTGCAAGACGTTGATATCTTAATGAAAATGGTAACGAAATAGACCTTTTGTTATTGAAAATATTCCTTTACTTCCAGCCAGTTGTTGACGCGGACATACCCGGTTTCATTGCAGTTGTGCGGCGCTGAGAATAAGATGCCTTGGCCCGTGAACCGTTTGAAATGCCGCACATTGTCATCGATCAGGTAGTCCGCATGAATGATGCTTTTGTCGCCGCAAAACACGAAGTTCAGCTCGCTCAAGAAACCGAAATGTTCTTTCAACCATTCATATTTTGCTGTAAAAGAAGTCGGAAACTCCATCGCAGCCGTCGTAATAAACACTTCATAGCGTTCGCTTAGCCACTTGATGACTTCCTGGCTGTCTTTCATCACTTCCAAATCGCGGAAAAAAGCCGGTTCGTATAAGTAAGCTCGAATTTCATTTCTCAAATGGGGGCGCAAATCGCCGAGACTTGTTCCCATCAAATGCTCAACCGTAATTTGTTCTTTGTATTCTTCGTTAAAAAGCCGCAAATGTTTCGGGTTGAAATCGGCGATCACTTCATCCATATCTATCGCAATTCGTTTCATCGTACGCTTTTCGCTCCTTTTAGTCGATATTGGTCACATAAGCCGCAAGCAGACGCACCGTGCCGCAGACCGCGTCAATGTGCGTCCGCTCCATCGCATGCGAGGCGTGCACGCCCGGTCCGATCAGCGCGGCTCTGATGTTTGCCCCTCCGCGCAAAGCCGCCGACGCGTCCGAACCGTAATGCGGATAAATATCGACCGCATGGCGGATGCCGTGCCGCTTGGCCAGCCCGATCAGCTTCGACGTCATTTCATAGTCGTACGGCCCCGTCGAATCTTTGGCGCAGATCGACACATCCATCTCCGTGCAGGAAAGATCGTCGCCGATGCAGCCCATATCGACGGCGATCAGCTCCGTGATGTCGTCCGGAATGGAGGAAGCTCCGTGCCCGACCTCTTCATAGACGGAGATAAAAAGTTTGACCGTCGTGCGGGGAGCGATGTTTTCCCGCTTAAACCATTCCAGCAAGCCGAACAGTGCGGCCACGCTCGCCTTGTCGTCGAGGTGCCGGGACTTGATGTAGCCGTTCGGGAGCACGACCGTCCGCGGATCGAACGAAATATAGTCGCCCGGCCCGATTCCGAGCGCCTCCGTATCCTTCCGGCTGCGCACGGGCTCGTCCAGGCGCACCTCCATGACGGCTTCTTCGCGTTTGAAGTCGCGCGCATCCGCATAGACGTGAACCGAAGGGTGCGTAGACATAATCGTACCCGAATACGTGCGGCCGTCGCGCGTATGCACGGTGCAATATTCATTTTCGATGGAGCCCATCATGTAACCGCCGACGAGCGTCAGCCGCAAATTTCCGCTATCCTTGACCGAGCGCACCATCGCCCCGAGCGTATCGACGTGGGCCGACAGGCCGATGACTTCGCCTCCAGCCGATTCACGGCCGGGCACCGTAATGATGGCGCAGCCTTTACGGTTTCTCTCGACGGAATATCCGAGCCTTCCCGCTTCTTCCGAAATATGTTCCATAATACGGGCGTAAAAACCGCTCGGACTCGGAATAGCCAATATCGTTTGCAAAAAACCGGTAACGTAATCCTGGTCGACTGATCCTGTCATATCCGCTATTCCTCCCAATCATTGGATATCAAAATCGTATCACGGCAGAGAGGCTGGAGCAATGAGGCGTAATTGGCCGAGCAGCTCATTTTTCCTGGATCTCCTCGCTAATTTTATTCAAGTCATCCTTCAGCCGCGAAATCGACTCCGACAACGTTTCCAGCTTCTTTTCAAAACGAAAAAGCAAATAACCGGCAAGGAAAATAGGAAATCCAACCTGACTAATTGCGGACAGAAAGAAAGATAGATGTTCTGTGTTATCCATTGGAATCACCTCCGCTCTGGAATGGCCAAACTAACCCATGTAGACGCCCGCTCTTGACGCCTCCGGCATCATCATCCGATCGTTAAAGATAGATAATTAAATTATCCAACCACAGGTATGACCCCCCTCATTCCTCCCCCGATAAACGCAGGGTTAAAGCGCTCTTCACCTCCACAGGACTAATAAAATAATAATGCTTGCATTAAACTCAACCTTAAGGCATGATAGTTAAAACGGAACATGTGTTCGATGCGATCATTATATGGATAATTTTTTTATCCGTCAAGAGCAGGCGAAACCATTTTTGGAGGCATGAGCATGAAGAAGAGCATAGGCCAAATTCTGATCCGGTTAAGGGAAGAAAAAGGACTTTCCCAGTATGACGCCGCCAAGCAGCTCGGCATCAAGCGGGCGCGCTATAATTCGTGGGAGAACGGCATCGCGAGGCCGCGGGTCGATATGCTGAACAAGCTGGCTGAATTTTACGGTGTCAATCCCGATTATTTGCTCGGCTTCGATGCTGTCGTGGAAGCCCCTTCATGGGCAAGTGCGAAGGACAGGCGGGATATCAAAAAATTTATCGAACAGCCGGAGGTGCTGTATTATGACGGCATCGAATTTTCGGAGGAAGACCGGCAAAAGATGATCGGCGTCATGGAGACGATCGCCTGGGAAGCGAAACGACAAAATAAAGAAGCCTACAAAAAAGCCCGAGAGAATATGGACGACGGAAATTGACAGCGGCTGTGACCTGGGGGAAAGCATGATGGACATCAAACGGCGAACGCGAAATCTTTATACTAAATACGGCACGTCATGCCCTTTTCAACTGGCCAAAATGTTTCATATTACCGTGCTGATCCTGGATTTGCCGGGCGGCATTAAAGGCTACTGCCAGCGTGTGTTCCGCCGGAAATTCATCGTGATCAACCGGAATGCGCCGGAGGATGAGCAGCGGTTCATCTGCGCCCACGAGCTCGGCCATACGCTGCTGCACCGAGGCATGAACCATTATTTCATTACAAGGGAAACCTACTTTGCCGTCGGCAGGTACGAAAATCAGGCGAACGAATTTGCCGTCAAGCTGTTGACGTGCGCCGAGCCGATGGAGCATGGGGAACCGCTCGAATGGTATTTGCGACGCTGCGGCATCCCGCCGGAAATGGATAAGTTTTATTTTTAACAAATATCCGCTTCAGTTGCTTCCGGCAATGATACTTTGTACAATTTCGCCATAAGATGTTGATGAAGATTCCTTAACATGAATCCAAGAGAGCGGGTGGCCGCAGTTGAATACAAAGCGGATCAAATGGTTCTTTTTTGATGTCGGCGAAACGCTGGTGGATGAAAGCGAACCGATCAGAGACATTATCGGACAGTTCGTCGAACAGGCTTCGCTGCTCGGATGGCCGCTGCGGCACGAGGAAGCGCTGGACGCTTTTATGGAAGCGCACCGCAGCTTCAGTCCCTTTCCGATGCAGGATGTGATGAAGAAGTTCATCAAGTCGGATGCGGATATCGCGGCCGTCAGAAGCGCAATGAAATACCGCAAAGAGCTGGAGAAGCCGTTCCCGCAGGCGAAAGAGCTGCTGCGCAAGCTCGCGCAAAACTATCGCATCGGCATTATTGCCAACCAAAGCGCCGGAACAACGTCGAGACTGGAACGGTACGGCATGCTGGAGCATATCCATGCGGTGTTCTCTTCTTCCGAAGAAGGGCTTGCCAAGCCGGATCCCCGTTTTTTTGAGCTGGCCTTAAGCAAAACCGCCTGCCTCCCTGAGGAAGCCGTCATGGTTGGAGACCGCATCGATAACGACATCATTCCAGCCAAAAAGCTTGGCATGCGCGCGATTTGGGTCAGACAAGGCTTGGCCCGGCTTCAGGCCGTTCCCGGCAATCCACTGTTCGCCCCAGATTGGACGGTCGAACGGCTGGCCGATATGGAGTCGCTCGCCGACTTCAACAAATCGGATTAAAGAAAAAGTATTGATTTACCTATAAAACCGAGTATAATACTTGGTATATACCAAAATTCGAGGAGATAAGCAACATGACAAATTCTGCGGCCATTACGCAAATATGGATCGATGATTATTTGGATCTGTTGAACTATGCGGTGCAAATCGGCGATTCCGCCTGGAAAGAAGAAATTGTACAGACGTTGAAGCAGATGAACGTGCCCGATTACAATCCGGTACAGGAATTGAAAGTCCAGCTGTGGCAGCAGTACGATGCGGTTATTCATGAAATGCTGGCCGTTTATGAACGGCTGCGGAAGAGTACGGCGAATGAGGATCGGCAGGCGGAAGAGGCTCTGTGGAACTTGAAGCAGCGGCGGCTGTATATCGCCAGACAACTTAAACGTATTTGAAGCGGGTTTTTGGACAAAAAAAATAGGCATGCAGTTGACTGCTTTGCCCGTTGGATTAAGAGAGTCGTGAGACCTTAAGCCATCGGTTGTTTTTTGTCGCGCATCATTGCCATCATACCGGTCATCATTTCGTCGCATTCCTGCATTTTGGACATCATCATGTCCATATCCATGTCCATTTCGCCCGCTTCTTGCATGGAATCCATCATCATCTGCATACATTTCATCTTGCACATCATTTCTTCCATACACATCATCATCATCATGTTCATACTCATCGTCATGCTTGTACACCTCTCTTCCTTTTTTTACGTTCTCCTATATACTACTTCAATTTTTTCCATCGATCAAGCAAAAATATGTTGATTTTTGTCTGTTTGCTATGATATATTTATTTATTTAGTATTCTTATTAATCTGATTGGAATTACGTTAATCGACCAGGACGAGCCCATTTTTTTATAAGGGTAGGAACCTATTTTTTGTGTAGGCCATAGTGTATATAGTCAAATGACTATACTTCAACGGAGGTCTTATTATGCATCGTGCGTTTACACCGTTTGGCGGACCCGGATTCCGCCGTCCATTCCGCCCGTTCCCTCATCCATTTTTTCCCGGCCGCTTCTTGTTCCCGTTTTTCTTCTTCTTTCCGTTTTTCTTTCCTTTTTTCCGGGATGAAGACGGCGGAAACGAAATCTTCACTGTCCATCAAGCGCAAGCCGGGGATACGTTAGAAAAAATATCCCATATGTACAATATGCCCTATCCGATCATTGAGGAAGCGAACCCGCACATTGGAAATCCGAAACAAATGACACTGGGCGAATCCGTCTATATCCCGCGCATTTCGCATCTGTACTGTCACAAAACGTACATGGAAAGAGAAGATTCTCCTAACGTCATGTATCCGACCCAAACGATGCCGTTCCAAGCAGGGCCGAATCCGATGCATAAGTAGATATGGGGATTGGGATTGCATGGCCATACTGTAATTGAAAATAGAGCCGTCCCGCTCGTAGAATGTTTACTACTCGGGGACGGCTCTTTTCAGTTCAAGCTGGGTTATCCCTTTTGCGGCCATTCGCCGACAAATTCAAGCTCGTTATAAGCGAAGAAGTTTTTCAAAATTTCTTCACGGTCATCGAGGAACAGCTGATGCGCGACCGCCGAAGCGAGCTTTGGAATCGCATATTTCATGCCGGAAATCGCCGAAGCCGAAATCCCGCAGCTGATTAGCGCAGAATAGTTGAAAGCATAAAGTCCATGCAAAAGCTTTGCTCCCTCTTCATCGCGGCCTTCGAAAGCAAAGCCGGGGCTGAGGTAAGGATGGGAATCGAGCAGCGGATTGGCCACTTCTTCCGGCGCCGTATAACGGTCGCTCCAGCGGGCAATGTGGCTTTCGACAAGCTTCAGCTCCGGACGCAACGCCGGATCGGTAAGAAGACCGGTGCTGATGATGAGGAAATCAAAGGTGAATTTACCCTGAGGCGTGGTCACCACCGCACCGTCATCTGTCGCCTCCACATCAAGCCATGGTGCGCCCAAGTGCAGATTAAAGCCGGGCCAGGAAGCAGCCCGTCCAAACGTATCGTTCGTCGGCGGCTGATTGAACTTAAAGAAATGGGCGAATACTTTATATTTATCGGCGTCCGGCAAAGTCGGGAAATGCTCGATCATGCCGGAAACTTCCATCTGGCGGATCGGATTGATACGCGGCAGCTCCTTGCGGCGTACAAAGACGTGTGCCTCAGCCACACCTTCGTTCAAGGCGAAATTGGCATTATCAAAGGCCGACGCCCCGCCGCCCAAAACAGCAATTTTCTTGCCTTTAAGCGCTTCAAAATCAATATCTTTCGAAGTGTGAGCGTAGAGATGGTCCGGCAATTTGCCTGAGATCATCGGCGGTACGTGCCATTCGCCGCCGCCTTGAATGCCGTTGGCCAGAATGACTTTGCGAGCCAGCAGCAGGCCCCGCGGCGCCCCGGCCCCTTCGATATGAAGGCGGTGAATCCCATCTTCTGCAGGCTCGATCAGGTTCAGCTTCACTTCATTGATGACTGGCAAATTCAGAACCTTCCGATACCAGCGCAGGTAGTTCATCCAGTCGCCCCGCGGAATTTTATCCACCGCTTCCCAGCCTTCCGGCCCGAATTGCGCTTCCCACCATGAGCGGAAGGTCAAAGAAGGAACCCCAAGGTCGATGGAGGTCAAATGCTTGGGTGTTCGGAGCGTCACCATCCGGGCATAGGTTTCCCACGGCCCTTCCAAGCCTTCACGGTTTTCGTCGATCACGAGAATATTGGATACCCGCTCGCGCAAAAGTCCGAAAGCCGTGCCTAAGCCGCCTTGGCCGCCGCCGATAATGACGACATCGTAGACATGCCCTTCAGGATGGCTCAGAGGACGCACCCAGTCCGCGCCCCCGAAAGCGAGATAAGAAAGTTCGGTTTTCACTCGTTCGTTTAAAGCCTCTAAGCTCATCATTATTCATACCTTTCAGCGGTGTTCTTGTAAGCTATCATTTCGTGATTGCGATTCAATCGGGATAAATGGATGTTTCATTTAGCTCCTTTTGGAAAAAAGCAAGCCTTATCTCCATGGAATGTGAGAAAAGGTTACATTACGATCCATCTCATATATTATCTTTTCTACCCTGCATTTTAAAGGGCATCCATTGTTTTTTGTAATTGGCGCTAAATTTTCGATTGCGAATTGTTAATCGTCACAAGACAAAGAAAACTTTAGGCAAAAAAAAACCGGCCTGCCATCTGCTATGGCGGGCTGGTCCTTATCTTTTACGCACGAGCATCATCTGACTCATGGATGTCTTCGATCATTGCTGCATAATGTTCTCCCGTTACAATACGCCGGGCAGTGACATAACGTTTCTTATAATAAGAGTCCGACAATTTGCTGATGCTGACACCTTTGCTGCTGGATGAATGAGCAAATTTTCCCTCACCTATGTAGATACCGGCATGAGAAATCCCGATGCCATTTGTGTTAAAGAAAACAAGGTCTCCAGGACGCAGTTCCTCTTTCTCCACTTTCATGCCAACCTTTGCTTGTGACCTGGATGTCCGCGGAAGCTTCGTTTCGAATTGATTAAACACGTAACGGATGAATCCGGAACAATCAAATCCTTGGACCGTAGTTCCTCCCCACTTATAAGGAGTCCCTACGACTTCATTAACGGTTTCATTTAACTCTGATTCATTTGCAAAAGCATTCCCTGCACCTGCAAACAACATTGTGGCTCCCAACAACAAAACTGCGGCTCGCTTCTTCAACATATACTCCCTTCGCTGCCTACGAGGTTAGCTAAGGGTTCGGTTGAAGGTGCCCTATAATCCTTTAATTGCAAGATTAATTCACCCAAGATGGTTCCCCCGTTTTCCATGTACGGAAATTCGACAATTATGTAGTTATTATTACATTGAGTAGTACAATTCGATTTTTTCTCTGAAATCCCTCCTGCAGCGAAATTAGAATCCTTTCATCTTTCCCGCTACATTTCGTCATTCTTTTTCATTTTTCTCATCTATTCTTCATTTATGGCAGTCAAAAGGGGTATTGCGCTAGGCAATACCCCTTTTCATCCTTATTTTCCGTTAGCTGCGCGCCAAGCGTCTACTTGCTTCTGAGCTTCGGCAATGATTTTTTCAAGACCTGCGGCTTTCAATTTATCGATCATCTTCGGCAATTCTGCCGGGTCCAGTTGGCCCGATTGAAGGCCCGGATCGTAGGTGCTTTGAATTTTGCCGATGGCGATCAATTCATTCTTCACCGGCTCCGGATCGAACACGAATCCGAATAGCGGAGAAGGCTGGCTTTGAACGATTTCGTTGAATTGCTCATAGTTCTTGTACTTGTCCGGATCTTCGCCTATGCGGGTGTAGTTGAGCATTTGGTTGCCGAGCTGCCACTGGTTGTCGTGATAGAACCCGACATTGTCCTTCGTTTTGCCGTCCGGCAAAGCGATTTGCCCGTTATTCAGGACGTAATGCTTACCTTCTACGCCGTAGTTGAACAAGGTCAGTAAATTTTTATCCTTGTATAACAAATTCAAGAGCATCATCGCACGAGCCGGATCTTTAGAAGTTTGGGAAATGGCTTGCATCGTCGCGGACAGCTTGGTCGTATGCAGCCTGTCAATGTTCATCGGAATCTGAATGAGCTCAATGCCGATTTGCGTGCTCTTGTTCGGCATAGGCGCCGGCTTTCCGATTTCCATATCCTTCACGATTTCCAGATCGGATCCGATGGACGCAAACGCCGTTTTGGCTTGGAACTTTTTCCAAATATCCACTCCAGGGGTCGTTGCATCCTTGTTGAGATAACCCGCTTTATACCATTCACGCGTCAAATTCGCCAATTCCATATAGCGGGAAGTTTCATACATATTGACGACTTTAAATTTATTGTCCGCATTTGGATCCCGCTGATCCAGCCCGGCAGGGCCAATGATGCTCTCCATGCTGCCCGATCCAAAATAAGCGCCTAGCGGGAAGGCCGGTCCAACGGCAGGTGTTATGTTCGGCTCGTTATCCTTAATCGTCTTCAGCAGCGGTTCAAGGTCTTTGAATTCCCCTGATTTAAGGGGGCTCAGGTCCATATTATATTTGTCGACCAGATCTTTTCTGAGCACGATTCCTTGGGGATTGCCCAGCTCCTGGTGAACATGGAGGCCGTACAGCTTACCCCCGCGGCGAGCTCCTTCCAGCAGGTCACCTTCAACCGCTTTAATATCGGCTCCATATTTCGCAAGCAGATCATCGAGCGGAAGCAGGGCGCCTTTAACCACTTGCGATTCAAACCCCATCCAATTGGCCGTCCACAGCAGATCGAATTTTCCCCCTGAGGACATCATGAGGTTCGTCTTGTCGCTGTAAGCGCTCCAATCGATCGGATTAAGCTTAACCTTCATATTTAGCTCCGGATAGGTTTTGTTCAAATAATCGTTCATGGCGCTTTGGACGGTTGACAGATCATTCTGTTTGCCGTCCGGATAGACCATGACGACTTCGTACGGATCCAATTTTTCGGCACCTTGGTCTGAACTTTGCGAAGCCTGCGAAGATTGAGGCTCCTGTGCCGGCTCCGTATTCTGGTTGCCTGCGCTATTGCCTGTACAGCCCGCCGCGGCAAGAGAAAGCGATAGAAGAAGCGACGTAAGAATGATCGACCTTTTATTATAACGTTTCATTTCCGTAACCCCCCATAGGATGTTTTTATACTAAATCGGCCGGAACCGAACTTAGCCTTTGACTGAACCGATCGTCAAGCCTTTAACAAAATATTTTTGCAGGAAAGGAAATACAAGCGCGACCGGCAATACCGCAATAACCGCCATTGCCATTCGAAGCTCCTCCAGCGGCTGAACCTGCATAGACGACGCGTCAATATGCGCTTTATCCGCAATGGACTGAAGATATTGAGCATTCATTAAAGTGTTGTATAAGAAATATTGCAAATTGTAGAGCTTATCGTTACTGATAAAGACCAGGCTCGTAAACCAATCGTTCCAATAGCCCACAATTGTGAAAAGACCAACCGTTGCCAGAACCGGCAACGATAGCGGAAGAATAATGCTGAAATACGTACGGTATTCACTCGCTCCGTCGATTTGCGCCGAATCAATCAGGGACGGAGGGATGCTGGTCGTAAAGAACGTGCGGATAATGAATACGTTAAACCCGCCCAGCAGTCCGGGAATAATCAAGGCGAGCAGGGAGTCCTGCAAATGGAGGAACTTCGTATAGACCAAGTACCAAGGAAGCAATCCGCCGCCGAACAACATCGTAATCAGCACATAGAAACTTAAAAATCCGCGGTACGGAAAGTCCTTTCTGGAGAGCGAGAAGGCCATGGCCGATGTCACGAACAGGCTGACGATTGTTCCGACAGCGGTTACAAAAATGGAAACGCCGAACGCTCTCAAGATCGGCTCCGCATCATGGAGCAGATAGCGGTAGGCAACAAAGTCGAATTCTCGCGGCCAAAAGCTGTATCCGTATTTGGTCAACGCATCCTGACTGGTCAATGAAACCATCAAGATCAGCCAGAACGGAATTAAACAGGCCAGGCAGGCAAGGATAAAAAACAGATTAATCACCAGGTCCGTCCGATTATGTTTTTTTGGCACGGGTCTCCCTCCTAAAATAACGCCTTCTCTTTGCTTATTTTTTTCACGATCATATTCACCGACACCACTAAAATAAAGCCGACGACAGACTGCAATAGACCGGCCGACGAAGCGAGATTTGAATCTCCCGATACAAGCAGCGCGTTATAGACATACGTGTCGATGACTTCTGTTGTACTCTTGAGCATTCCGGCGTTTAAGGTCACCTGGTAGAACAAGCCAAAATCGGCATTAAAGATGCGGCCGAGCGAAAGGAGCGTTAAAATAATGATGACCGGAACGAGAAACGGAAGGGTTATACGGGTCATTTGCTTCCACTTGCCAGCTCCGTCGATCATCGCAGCTTCGTAATATTCTTTGTCGATCCCTACAATCGTCGCTAAATAAATAATGGAGCCAAAGCCTACAGATTTCCAAATATTAACTATCGCTAAAATGTACGGCCAATATTGCGGAGACATGTACCAAGATATCGCTTCATGGCCCATCGGCTCTAAAATCGATTTATTGATAAAACCGAGATCGGGATTCAGGAAGCCGAATACGAGGAAAGCAACGACGACCATAGAGATAAAATTGGGCAAAATCAGCGTGCTTTGATAAAATTTGGATAAAATCCGGCTTCTGACCTCATTTAACAACAGAGCGAGTAACACCGATAAGACCGTGTTAATAACGAGAAAAGCGAGGTTATACACGATCGTATGGGCGACAATCTTCCAGATATCTCCTGTGGCGAACAGAAATTTAAAATTATCGAAACCTGCCCAGTCGCTGCCCCAGATTCCCTTCGAAAAATTCAAATCCTTAAATGCGAGAAAAATACCGAACATAGGCAGATAATTGTTTATCAGCAGAAACAAAAAGCCGGGTAACGCCAAAATCATCAACGCCCGGAATTTCCATAGTGTCCGAAACGGATTTCTGGATTTCCCGGTTGACTTTTCCCTAATTGACGCCAATTGTTTTTCTACATACATAGGGTCCACCTTCCTGTTGCTGTTTATGTTATTATCTTACAGGCAATCGAACGGGTCCCCCACTGTTTTTGTTACCCGGCTCTAGTCATTTTGTTACTTCGTCGATTCGAAAAAAAAGCACAGCTCATCGATAGCTGAGCCGTGCATATTGCTTTCGATATTGTTGGGGGTTAACTCCGCAGTGCTTCTTGAACATTCGGGTAAAGTGGGAAAAGTTGCAGTATCCAACCTGCTGGGCGATTGCGCTTACGGTCATATCCGTCGAGTCGAGTAATAGCTTCGCCCTGTCCATTTTGATTTCAATCAGGTAATCGATCAGGTTGTTGCCGGTTTCCTTCTTAAACAGCCGCGATAAATAAGTAGGATTGAGCCTGACATGAGCTGCAACATCTTCCCGGGAGATGTCTTCCTCCACATTCTCTTTCATATATTGAATCGATTTCCGGACGAGTCCGTCCGTTTCTTTCTCTTCGAATGCCGTAAAGACAAGAACAGACTGTGATTTGGCCACATTGTTTCGTTCCATTTCCTTCAAACCGAGGCACAATCTGGGCAAATCTTGAAAAGTCGCAAAATAACCGACATAACAGGACGCCTTGCAATAGAAATAATTTTGGCAGACTTCAAGAAATTGTCTTCCTGCCTGAACCCATCTGTCTGTTGAAGATGCGCCCTGAATTGTCCTCGACCCGTAGACGATGACAAATAGGATACCATTTTTGTCTATAATGGCCTGCCCGGGATGATCGGCAAGCAGAAGCTCCTCTGCCGCCTTCTTTACCGCATATTCCATCATTTCCTTCTCCCGTTCCTGAAGCGGCTTCTTCCAATCCTCAATACTGATCAGGAACGGCAAAACATAATCCTCCGGCGACAGCTGGATCTGTGCATCCTTAAGTGCCCTTTCCAGGAAATCGCCAAACGGCAAAATGCGGCGGGACAACAAATCTTGCCAGAATCGCTCCGCGAGCAGCGGCTGCTGTTTTTTCCATAGCGAGTAGTATTTCTGATACATCTCATTATAGCGCGACTGTTTTTCCTTCTCCTCGATGGCATGTATCATTCGCCCAACCACTTGCGCCAATTCTTCACTGTCCACGGGTTTCAATAAATAATCGAAACTTCCGAGGTGAAGAGCCCGCTTCGCATACGCAAACTCGTCGTGGCAGCTCAGAAACACCCATTCCGTGTGAGGAGAACGATCATTGACCCATTGGACCAAGGAAAACCCTTCCTCGTCAGGCATCTCTATATCGCAGATCAAGATATCGATCCGTTTCTCCAACATAATTTTTCTGGCATCGTCCGCGTTATAAGCCACATCCACCGTATCGATGCCGTGCATCTGCCAATCATTGCATTTACGGATGCCTTCCACGGCGAATTTTTCATCGTCCACGATCAGCATGTTGTACATCTTTAGTTCCCTCCTCCGCATACTCAATCGGCAGCAACAGCCGTATCCGAACGCCTTTAGGCTCATTATGATGAAAGACCAGCTGCGCCTTGCCCCCATACCGCATCGCCAGACGTCTTTTTACATTCCATATCCCGATGTGGCTGTCTTCTGAATCCGGAGCGTACCCTTCCGAGTTGAATTCCATACGTTGTTCTGATGTCATCCCTTTTCCGTTATCACGCAATTCGATCGCGATCATATCCTCGGTTCCACCCGGCCGTTCAACCGAAATTTGCATCATAAAAGGGGTCGTCTTTACGCTCATGCCATGAATCATCGCATTTTCCACAAAGGGCTGGATAAGCAGGGACGGAATCTGAACGTGATGCAAATCATCCGGCAACCGGATATCAAACATGAATGAATCCTGATAGCGCATTTTTTGGATTTCCAAGTAATGAATAATATGATCCATTTCCTGGGAAATGGTGATCATATCTCTCTTTGAACGAAGCATAAACCTGAAATATTGCATCAGATGGCGCACGGTCTTTTTCACCAATTCATAGCGCTTCAAGTCCGCCAACTGAAAGATGATATTCATCGTATTCAGAAAAAAATGAGGATTAATTTGCAGTTGAAGATGCTTCAGTTCTGCTTGCTGGGAGCGCAGTCTCTCTTCATAAACGTTTATTTTCAAATCCGTGATCTCTGCGACCATTCGGTTAAAGGAATGATTGATCAAAGCAAATTCGGTAATGCTCGAATCGGGCAATCTCGTATTCATATCTCCTTCTTTAATCCGCCTTATCGCTTTCAGCAATTGACGAATGGGATTGAAAATGATGCTTCGAAAAATGGATATATATAAAATTAAAGTGACAACGACAAACAGCGGAAGCAAATTGATCATGATTTGAAAACCGCTTAAGCCCCGCAGCAGCTCTGAATTCGGAAGGAGAACAGCCATACTGATTCCGCTGTTTGCCGAACGGCTGGTAACCGCCAACAGCTTTGATTTCCCGTTTGAGAGCGTGAACGATTGGCTCTTTTGCAGTTTATCCGCATCCAATCGTTGGATGGCCTTTAATGAAGATGAAGGATTGGACAATACCGTGCCGTCATCTCCAACAAACAATACATCCCCGCCCTCCCTCAGATCCAGGTTTCCAAGGGGGATCTTCAAACTGTTCATGCTGATGATGGCTCCGATATAGGCATTATTGGTTAAATCGTCGCTTACCAATCGGTATAAATAATGTTGATCCTGAATGCGAATGACAGACCACTTATACATCAGACCTTTAATGAGCTCCGGTTGGTGGAACGAATCGGCAATCCAAGCTCTTACCGCCTCTTTATCGTCGGAAGCGGCACCGAACATATCCGTAGAATATGCCCTGTCTTTCGGTTTGGAATAAATAAAAAACATGTCGACCGTATGGTAATAAGATTGATAAATCGTGTTCCGGTGAATTAACTGAAATTGCGTAAAATAATTCTCGGAGTCGGATAAACCGGGTTTCCCGAATTTTTGAAAGTCATCATCGTTATTAACAATATCCAGCATATACGTCGTAATATCTTCCAAGCTCTTGTCGATCATATGTAAATTGGAATTAACCAGGTTTTGATATGAATTCGCAACTTGAGTCAAGACGACGCTTTTAGCATAATTCCCGACGATAAAAAGAATCAAAAGGAGGGGAACCGTGATCGCACCGAAAAGCAGAAAGAAACGAGAACCAAGCGTATTCATTTTGTTCATGCTGCATCCCCCTCTTGAGCAGTCGTTCCGGCTCTTTACGCCATTTCAAAAATTAAGCGCTTTCATAAATGCTAACACCCCGGATAATCCGGAAACAAGGGGAATTTTCATCTGAAAAAGGTGCACTATTTACAGCAAAATAGAGGCTTCCCGCAAGTTGATGAACTCGCAAGAAACCTCTTTTTCACCTCATGTCGATCAATTGCACACCCTCTCAATTATATGGCAAGCTTATGCTTCCAAAACAAAAGCCCTTGAATACAAGGACTTCTCAAATGGCCATAACCGTTTCCTTTCCACAAACAGCGGCGACTCGGGACGATCCCAAAGATTAACGCGATGGTTTGGTCCGGAATTCGTAATTTGCTTGTAAGAACCATCTTTTCAAATTTCATAAGGGAAACAGAAAGTTTCTATGTTCGATGTTATCTCGGGGTGAACCACTATAAATGAGATCCTCCCGTAACATCAAGTAATTGGGCTGTGACGAAACGGCCGTCTTGGGATGCAAGGAACGCAACAACATCGGCAATATCGGAGGGTTCACCCATTCGGCCAAGAGCGACCATGTCAGCGAGTAGTTTTTGTGCTTCAGGAGAATCAAGAAAGTCCGCATTCATGTCGGTTCTAACCATGCCGGGTAAAACCGCATTTACCGTGATTCCTCGAGGACCAAGTAATTTTGCAAGATGGAGCGTGAAGGTATTGATTGCTCCTTTGGTTAAGTTGTAAGCCATAATCGGTGGATAAGCAACCCTTGTAACACCCGAAGAAATATTGACGATACGCCCTTCATTACGCAAGCGGGAGAGCGACTTTTGTACTAAAAAGAACGGTGCTTTGACATTCACTGCAAATATTTCATCAAATGCGCTTTCCGTCGTTTCTTCAAAAGATTCCGGTATTCCGATACCAGCATTATTGACCAGAATGTCAAAGTGGATTTCACCGGTTCGAAGCATTAGTTCCTTATCAAGTAATTGGATGAGTTGATTGACACCGGCGGCTGTGTTAAGATTCGCACCAATTGAAAATGCTTCACCCCCGTTCGCTTTTATCGTTTTCACCACATCTTCTGCGGCATCCTGCCCGCTTCCATAGTGAACGGCAATTAATGCACCTTCTCTTGCGAGCCGTAAAGCGATCCCTCGGCCGATCCCTCTGCTTCCCCCGGTAACCAGTGCTACTTTTCCATTGAGCCGGTTCATTATAATTCTCCTTTCCAATCCATAACTAATAAAGCGCTGCGATGTCTTCTTTGTGGGGCATGTTGTAAATGCCTTTTGTCCCAATCGACAGACAATGCATGCCAAGTTTTTCCTCTATCCGAAGACCGAAAAAGACCTCGATTATTCAACGCATAGAAAGTATTATAATCATTCGGGTCCGCTGCTAAATTGGAAATCATTGTACCTTTCGCAACGGGCAAGCCCTGTTCGACCTTTTTCCATGGCTGATCCTTTTCTTTACGATAGATATAAGATTCAGCAACGGAAGGGTCATAAGCATTTATCGCTCCGGCAGAAGCAGAAACGAGCATCATGTCCGGGTCATCCTTGCTGACCACCATACTAAGCATATAACGATGTTCTAATCCATCGCTAAAATGTACCCACGTCTCGCCGCCATCGTGACTCAGTAACACGCTTCTGCCTGGTTGATCTACACCGTCACTACACGCTGCATAGATTCGATTAGGTGCCTTTGGATGAGTTAATAGTATATGGGCGTCTAAAGGGTTTCCTTCTTTTGTATCCAGCCAGTGTTCGCCTCCGTTTTGAGTTCTAATCACTGCCCCTGCCTCGATGGAAGCATATATATTTCCATTCGACGAATCTTCAGCAATCATACGAACATTATGGGTTTGGGGATTTGGCGGGAAAGACCATCTCGAATAAGAAGGCAAGGCTTTGATCTCTTCCCATTCACTCCAACTTTGGCCGGCATCGATGGAATAAAACAAAGCACTTCGATCAGTTCCTGCGTAGACCGTTCCATAATCTCCGTTTTTTCGGGTCGGGCTAACAAACACAGAAGTAAAGATTGATTCGGGAATGTCTTCTCCAATCCTTTTCCAACTGTCGCCACCGTCATCACTCATCCATAAGCCATGCCCATCGGTTCCGCAATAGAGGCGGTTTGGCATGAAGGGATCGTTCGCAATACATACAGGATTTAAAACTTCTAAGTGAGACAGGAGTTTGTACTTCGTTTTCAGTTCATCCAAAACTATTAATTCTTCTGACATGCATAAAAAAAAATCGATTCATCTCATTCTCTCCTTACCGACAGATTTGTTTGCCACCTTTTCCTGATTAGGGTACACTACAGATACAGAACTTGATTATAATGACCATATCAATTATTGATATTTATATAGTGATTATGATCAGTAAGTTAAAAAATGTCAAGGAGAATATGTATGGGCAATTCAGAATTTCCATTTCCGGCTAATCCTGCTTCAGCCGCCTTTGTATTACAAACCTTAATTAAGACCACTCACCAAGTTCATCGTGAGTTTGAGAGGCTATTATCGACTTTGGGATTGCCATCATACTTAACTGGACCACGTTTGCGAGTCCTTTTGGATGTTTCACAATATGGCAGCATTCGTATGAGTGATTTAGCAAAAAATCTGGGGGTCGAAGCTCGGGTCGTGACACAATATGTAGATACGTTAGAGGGACAAAATTTACTTGTGCGGACGGCAGATCCAACTGATCGTCGGGCAACGCTTGTGAAATTGACTGATGAAGCACTCCCTATCATAGAACAAGCACGAATTGTAATGGAACAAGCTGCAGAAAAAATATTTGAAGGAATACCTATTGACTCACGCAAGCAATTGATTCAACAGCTTAATCAGCTTACCCATGGAAGTTAGAATGTGTGATTACGGAGGAAGCTTAAACCATCCTGCCCGGTAACTCAACGAATGATATTCGTTGGCAACAACCTTTAAATCAATAAAGCTTGCCGACTAATGGCAAGCTTTTAATTCCAAATAGAACCTATGGCAAACTTATAGGTTAATTCAAGTTTATCGAACAAATGAGCCCCTTGAGAGCTCAGACATCCTGAAGGGCACCAATCTGCAAGAAATGTGACTTTTTCTTGACCTTTATACAAAAACGGGACCCCGAAAGGTCCCGTTTTGCTTGTATATCAAGGTTTTGGAGGGGCGATTACATCATTCCGCCCATTCCGCCCATTCCGCCCATGTCTGGCATAGCCGGTTTGTCTTTTTCAGGTTTGTCAACGACAACCGCTTCGGTCGTCAGAACGACTGCCGCTACGGAAGCCGCGTTTTGCAGCGCGGAGCGCGTTACTTTGGTCGGGTCAACGATACCTGCATCGATCATGTTCACCCAGTCGCCGGTAGCGGCGTTGTAGCCGATGCCGAGCTCTTCTTTTTTCAAGCGTTCCACGATGATGGAGCCTTCAACGCCAGCGTTCGCAGCGATCGTGCGAACCGGCTCTTCCAGAGCGCGCAGGATGATGTTAACGCCGGTTTTTTCTTCGCCGCTAACTTCAAGTGCCGCTACTTTGTTGTATACGTTCACGAGTGCCGTACCGCCGCCGGAAACGATACCTTCTTCAACCGCAGCGCGGGTGGAGTTCAGGGCGTCTTCGATGCGCAGCTTGCGCTCTTTCAGTTCGGTTTCGGTTGCAGCGCCGACTTTGATTACCGCTACGCCGCCGGCCAGTTTAGCCAGACGCTCTTGCAGTTTCTCGCGGTCGAAGTCGGAAGTTGTTTCTTCCAGCTGCGAACGGATTTGGGTGACGCGGGATTGGATGTCGGCCGGGTTGCCTTTGCCGTCGACGATGATCGTGTTTTCTTTCGTTACACGAACTTGGCGCGCGGAACCGAGCTGCTCCGGAGTCGTCGATTTCAGGTCGAGACCGAGCTCTTCCGTAATGACTTGGCCGCCGGTCAGAGCGGCGATATCGCCCAGCATCGCTTTGCGGCGGTCGCCAAAGCCAGGAGCTTTAACGGCCACGCAAGTGAACGTGCCGCGAAGACGGTTGACGATCAAGGTAGCTTGCGCTTCGCCTTCCACGTCTTCCGCGATAATCAGCAGCTGCTTGCCGGATTGAACGACTTTCTCGAGAACCGGAAGGATCTCTTGAATGTTCGTAATTTTTTTGTCAGTGATCAAGATGTACGGCTCGTCAAGAATCGCTTCCATCTTGTCGGTATTCGTAACCATGTAAGGGGAAGTGTAGCCGCGGTCGAACTGCATGCCTTCAACCACTTCCAGCTCCGTAGCGAAACCTTTGGATTCTTCAACGGTAATGACGCCGTCGTTGCCCACTTTTTCCATCGCTTCCGCGATCAGTTGGCCGACTTCTTCGTCACCGGAGGAGATTGCCGCAACCTGTGCGATCGACTGTTTGCCTGCGATCGGCTTGGAGATTGCTTTCAGCTCCTCAACAGCGGCTCTAACCGCTTTTTCGATGCCTTTGCGGATGACAACCGGGTTAGCGCCGGCTGTTACGTTTTTCAGGCCTTCGCGGATGATCGCTTGCGCCAGAACGGTTGCCGTCGTCGTGCCGTCGCCCGCAACGTCGTTCGTTTTGGTCGCAACTTCTTTAACCAGCTGCGCGCCGGCGTTTTCGAACGCATCTTCGAGCTCGATTTCTTTGGCGATGGAAACGCCGTCATTCGTGATGAGCGGGCTTCCGAATTTTTTCTCCAGTACAACGTTGCGGCCTTTCGGACCGAGCGTTACTTTAACCGTATTTGCAAGAGCGTCAACTCCGCGCAGCATGCCGCGGCGGGCTTCTTCGCTGAACTTGATTTCTTTTGCCATCGTCAGTTACCTCCCGGGTAATGTGTTGGGTGTGGGCTTATAAGCCGTAAGTAATTCTTCCTTGCGCTTGTTGCCCTGTATGTGGGGATCTCCGGCTTGTCTTAACCGAAAATCGCGTGAATGTCGCTTTCTTTCATAATCAAATACTCTTTGCCTTCGTATTTGATTTCCGTGCCCGCATATTTGGAGAACAGAACGCGGTCGCCTTCTTTCACTTCCAGAGCAACGCGAACGCCGTCTTTCAGTGTTCCACTTCCGACAGCTACCACTTTGCCTTCTTGCGGCTTTTCTTTCGCCGTGTCCGGCAGTACGATACCGCTGGCGGTCGTTTCTTCTTTCGCGATCGGTTCGATCAATACGCGTTCACCCAAAGGTCTGATCATGAAAAATAGCCTCCTTAAATTGAATTTGTCGCAATTTGATGATTGTTAGCACTCGTGAGAGCTTAGTGCTAATAACATTTTTAATCATACTCAACTTAGGGAATGATTTCAAGTGGTTCGGCTTAAAATCGGTGCAATTTACGAAATTTTTGCTTCTCTGCGCGAACGGCCCTTGTTAGCGCCGCCTCACCTGGCTCCCAAGCGGGTTCGCCTATCCTAGGAATGATGCGGGGCGCCGCCCAAAAAAGACGATGGCCGCAAACCGGGCCAAGCGCGGTTTGCGGCCATCGTCTTACAGCTTCATTAATACGGCTGCGGCGCAGCGACCGTTACAGATCATCCGTCCGGTCCGCGTCCCGCTCTTTCTCCTCTTCCCGGTGCACCAAATAAATGGAGGCGCCGGCGGTGTAAATAAAGACGCTGCCGATCAGAAAACCGATGCCGACCATCAGGCTCAGATTTTCGTCGCTGAAGTGGCTCAACCTCCACAAGCACAATACCACCCCGGTCACCAGACATGCCCATGCCGCAAAATTCATAAAAGTAAAGAGACGTTTGACATCATGTTTGTCCAGATCCGGCTTTTTCATCGACACCATTTTGCTCACGTCTATCACATCCTATTCGGTTTAATGTAAGGGCTTTCTTAATTAGAATATACCACATTTACGAATTTTATGTCACATAATTTTCATTTTTTTATCAAATTTCAGTCACTTTTATATATTGACTATGCAGGTGGTTTAGGTTAAATGACGGATTGCGAGAAACGGAGGCATGACAGAAGGTGAAAAAGCTGAGGAAAACTCCTGTCGGAGTCATTTAATGATGAGCGACCCATGCCGGTCAAAAAGTTCATGCGCTGTTCAACCATCCCCCTTGGCTGAACATCTGCGGATCACAAACCAGCCTCGTATGGCTTACGAACTGAGTCATCGTTATTTGTACAGATTGAACCTGTTCCAAGCTCTAACGAATCGTAGAGTCACTATTCTATTCCTATCGACTCGGTTGGTTTGTTTTTTGATGCAATAATGATGGTAGGGTTCGTTATCGCTCAAGAAGTCTAATTATTCCTGAAATAACGGTTTTACGATTCTTTAGCCAGTTTCATAAGTCGTTCGCTGCCGTCCACTGCTCGAAGATTCCCCCAACGTCAAGATTGTCCTATAACGAAAAACAAAACAAAAACGAGGCGGAAGACTACCCTCACCCCGTAATTTTATAAGTCTATAATCTCAAAAAAAACCGCCGCAGACAGAGCTGCAGCGGATATTACGGCAGGTAATACAAGCATTATTCAATGTTCAGCTGTCGTTAAATTCGCTGTACGCCGTAGTCTTCCTCGAAGCGGGCGTCCGCCCGCTGCTGGCGGCGGTATATCCGGGCGGACAAAAACACGCTCACTTCATACAGCACCACCAGCGGAATGGACACCAAAATATCCGAAACGACGTCCGGCGGCGTAATCGTAACTCCGATCACAATCATAATAAAGTAGGCGACGCGGCGCATTTTGCGCAGCGTGGCCGGCGTTACGATGCGCAGCATCGTCAGAAACATAATGAGAAGCGGAAGCTCAAACAGCAGCGAAATCGGAATGATGATGTTGAACATAAA
Source organism: Paenibacillus beijingensis (assembly GCF_000961095.1). Classification (NCBI taxonomy): domain Bacteria; kingdom Bacillati; phylum Bacillota; class Bacilli; order Caryophanales; family Paenibacillaceae; genus Paenibacillus; species Paenibacillus beijingensis. The sequence continues at coordinate 838,513 of NZ_CP011058.1, forward strand.
CGTGAAATACTGCGTAATCCCGTACGTTTCTTCGAGCCCGAGATGCCGCGACACTTTCGTCGTGAAGGAGAATGCCATCGGCAGCACGATAAAATACGAAAATGAAAGCCCGATCAGAAACATAACGACGGCGTAGGGCACATAACGAAGCGCGGCCCGCTGCTCTTGCGGCTTCAACGCCGGCTTTACGAACGACCACAGCTGGTAGAAAGCGAATGGAACGACAGGAATAAGCGCGATGACAAAAGCGAATTTCATGTAGATCCCGATGCCGTCCCATAGCGAAAAAGCATGAAGCGCCATTTCGTTCACGGGCGGCTGCTCCATCAAGTAGCGGTATACCGGATCGGCGCAAATCAAACCGGCAACAAGGCCGAGCGCGAGCACAACGAGCACCGCAATGATCCGCTTGCGCAGCTCCCCCAAATGCTCAAACAGCGGCATCAGCCCTTCTTCGCGAATGCGGGCGCGCGCCGCTTCCGCTTCGCTTTCCGCTCGCATACTGTCCGTCATCGTCTACCCCTCCTTGCTTGTCAATCACCATCTGGGCCGGAAAAAAAAACAGGCTTCCGTCAATCCGGAAGCCGTTTGTTGTCTTGTTCGTCCGCGCGGGTGACATCTACCTGCGATGCATTGCTTTTGCCCGAATCGTCCTCTATCAAGTCGCGTGTGCCCGCTTTAAACTCCCGCAGCGTGCGGCCGAACGCCCGCCCCAGCTCGGGCAGCTTATTCGGCCCAAAGAGCAAAAGCGCAATGATTGCCAGCAGCAAAAAACCAGTCGCGCCAATTCCGCCAAACATGGAGTCCCCTCCTCAAACGTGGATGATGAAGGCCTGCCGCGCCCAAAACGTCAGCAGTTATGCAAGCCTCCGTAGCCGAGCGTCGTAATATCTTCCTTCACGATCCGGTCCCCCGCAAGGATGCGCGGGAGCAGCACGTCAAACGACGTATACGGGTCATGCATGACACATCCCGGCAAACCCATAATAGGCACGCCATCCAGATAACCCATCAGCAGCATCGAGCCCGGCAGCATCGGCGTGCCGTAGCTGACGATGTCGGCTCCGGCAGCTTTGATCGCTCCCGGCGTCCGGTCGTCGGGGTCGACGGACATCCCGCCCGTTACCAGTATCATATCATAACCCGCTTGACGCATGGAAGCGATTTCTTCGACGATCTTCTCCTTGTCGTCCGGGACGTAACGCTGTTCCGCCACTTCCGATCCGAACGCTTCCAGCTTCGCACGGACGACCGGACCGAACTTGTCGACAATCCGCCCGGTGTACACCTCGCCGCCCGTCGTCAGCAGCCCCACCCGGAACCGTGAAAAAGGTTGCACCGCAACCGGCCCGGAACCGCCGCTGCGCTCGCGGTATTCGCGTGCAAGCCGCTCCACTTCTTCGACTTTGGAGGCGGGCACAACAAGCGGGATGGCGCGCGTCGCCGCAAGCTGCTGGCCCGGCTTGACGACCACGTTCGTCTTCACCGTCGCCAGCGCGACTTCGCCCAGTGCGTTGACCGCCGCTACATACTCCGGGTCGACGCGGGCTATGCCCAGCAGCTCGGACTTCAGTCCGACTTTGCCCTCGTGCGGCTCCGTCAGCACCGTCCCTTCGCCCTGCAGTGCAAGCGCCATCCGCAGCGCAGCTTCGTCCTCATGGAGCTCGCCTTCGCCCAGCTCCATAATATAGATATGCGCTTTGCCGATATCAAGAAGACGGGGCAGATCCTCTTCCGTAATGACGTGGCCTTTTTTGAACAGCCGCCCTTTAAACGTCCCCGGTACAATTTGCGTTAGATCGTGCGCAAGCCGCAGGCCGACAGCCTGCTCCACCGGAACCTCCTTCAATATCGTCGAGCCTGCGCCGGATTCGCTCAGAGCTTGTTTGTTTGCCGTTTCATCCGTCATGATGTGTGTTCTCCTTCCCGTCCGGATATAATGCCAAGAGCGTGCGGAAGCTGATCCATCACTTCAACCAGACATTCATGGACGCCCTTCGGGTTGCCGGGCAAATTGATAATTAATGTGCGCCCTCTGATGCCGCTGATGCCCCGGGATAGCATTGCCCGGCGCGTCTTCGACATCGTCCCGCTCCGCATTGCCTCCGATAGGCCCGGAACGAGCCGTTCCACAACCTTGAGCGTCGCCTCGGGCGTAATATCTCTCGGCCCAAGACCCGTGCCGCCCGTCGTAAGCACCAGATCCGCCTGAAAATAATCGGTCATCTCAATCATGGCCGCCATAATTTCGTCCTGTTCGTCGGGGACGATGCGGTAGTCTACAATTTCGCCTCCAAGCTCTTCTTCCACCAATTCACGAATGACTTGAGCGCTTGTATCTTCCCGTTCCCCCTTGGAGCCTTTGTCGCTCGCTGTCAGAATTGCCACCTTCCACCGCATCATCGATTCCTCCCGTCCCTGCAACATTAACTTTCCTCCGGCGGGTGCTTCCCGCAGGTATCTGCTGCTTCTACAATCAGACCGGTCCGAAATCGCCGCTCTTGCCTCCGGTTTTGGAAACAAGCTTCGTCGGTCCGATCACCATATCTTTCTGCAGCGCTTTGCACATATCGTACACGGTCAACGCGGCCGCCGAAACGGCTGTCAGCGCCTCCATCTCCACACCGGTGCGCCCCGTTATTTTAACGGTCGCTTCAATATAGAGCTCGTCTGCCCCGTTATCGCTGAACGTCAGATTGACTCCGCTGAGCGCAAGCGGGTGGCACATCGGAATCCAGTCCGACGTTTTTTTCGCTCCCATAATACCGGCGATCTGGGCGACTCCAAGCACATCACCCTTGGCGATCTCGCCCGCTTTAATGCGTGCAAGCGTACCTTCATGCATCTTGACCGTCGTAGAGGCTACCGCTGTCCGGTCCGTGCTTTCCTTCCCCGAAACATCGACCATCTTCGCTCTTCCCTGCTCATTGAAATGCGTCAGTTCCATTATGTCTCTCCTTTAGATCGAAAAGTGAGCATCCGCCTTGCGGTCAGTGTCAGGGCGCCGCTTTCCTTATCCAATGATGTTCACTCCCGCCGCGCCAATTCAATACCGTGCTCCGTAATCGTTCCGTCCAGCCGTTCATCATGGTCCTCCATCAGAACGCCGGAGACGATCTGTTCCGTGTAAGCCAGTCCGAACCGAAGCGGACGGTCGATTCCCCTTGATGCGCATTCGGCATCCAATTCTTGCAAAAAACGGTCGTAGTAGCCCCCTCCATATCCGAGTCTTCCGCCTTTGCCGTCAAACCCGAGTCCCGGCAGCAAAATGACCGCCGGTACGTACGGTCTCGGAAGCGGCGTCAAGCGGGATGGGTCCGGTTCCATAATGCCGTAGGCTCCCGCCGCCAAATCGTCGGGGGACTGGATCCGGTAAAGCGTCAGCTGTCTTGCAGAGGGGTCGCAGCGCGGAATGATGACGCCGATTCCGTTTTCCCACCCCCACTGCATGAGCGAGTGGGTGTCGAGCTCGGACCGGAATGGAACGTATGCCATAAATTCCGGCAGCGCCGAGCGGGCGATCCAATCGGCCGCATAATCGCACACCGCATGCGACTGCCGCGCGCGCGACCGCGGCTCAATCCCGCTGCGGATTGCGGCAAGCCGGGACCGTTCCGCTTTCTTCGCCGCTGCAATTTCGTCAGGAGTTGCCTTTGCCATCATCGATCAACCCTTTATGAACGCTTCTGCTGCATGTCATTCAACTGTTAGCTAATTTTGCTTCTAGTGTACCATTGAAACCGTTATTCCGCCAATTCGCCTATGCAGCGGATCCGATATAAATTTCGCGCCCGGCCTCCCGGAAGCTTCGGACTGAGAGCTTCTTGGAACAGTGCCGCTGCCGGCATACAGCAAGTCGCTTCATCGAGCTATTTCATGTAAACTAGACTTATTATTCAACGTTAATGGAGGAATATAGAGTCATGCTTTTGCAAGTTTCCGATATTTCCAAAAGCTACGGCGTGAGCACCGTGCTGTCGCGGATTTCGCTGCAGGTTCAGCCGCGCGAGCGCATCGGACTCGTCGGCGTCAACGGCGCCGGCAAATCGACGCTGCTCAAAATCATCGCGGGCGAACTGTCCGCCGACAGCGGCACGGTTCATTGCGCCAAAGAAACGCGGATCGGCTACTTGGCGCAAAACAGCGGCCTGCAGTCGGACGGCACGATCGAGTCGGAGATGCAGGCGGTGTTCGCCCCTTTAATAGATGCGGAACGGGAGCTCCGGACGCTGGAGCGGGACATCGCCGATCCGGAGCTGCAGCGCGACGCCCGCCGCTACGAAGAAACGCTGGAACGTTATGCGAGACGCTCGGACTGGTTCCGCGAACACGGCGGCTTCGAGATGGACACGCGCATCAAGAGCGTGCTGCACGGGATGGGATTCGGCAGCTTTGATCCCGCAACGCCTGTCTCGACATTAAGCGGCGGGCAGAAAACGCGGCTGGCGCTCGCGCGCATCCTGCTGCAGGCGCCGGATCTGCTTATGCTCGACGAACCGACCAACTATTTGGACATTGAGACGCTGACCTGGCTCGAAGACTATCTCCGCGGTTATTCCGGCGCGATTCTCGTCGTTTCCCACGACCGTTATTTTCTTGATTCGCTCGCGCAAACGATTATTGAAATCGAGCGTCATGCCGCAAAACGCTACACCGGCAATTATACCCGTTACCTAGAATTGAAAGAAGCGGAATACGAGGCCGATCTGAAGCAGTTCGAGAAGCAGCAGGACGAAATTGCGCGCACCGAAGCGTTCATCCAGCGCAACATCGTACGCGCCTCCACCACGAAGCGGGCCCAAAGCCGCCGTAAAATGCTGGAGAAGATGGAGCGTCTCGACCGCCCCGCAGGCGAGCTGAAAAAAGCTCGCTTCCGCTTTGAAATCGGTAAGATGACCGGCAAGGACGTGCTCGACGCGAGCGGCTTATCCGTCACGTTCGAGGGCCGCGACCGGCCGTTATTCCAAGACGTTTCGATCTGTCTGGAGCGGGGAGAAATGGTGGCGCTGACCGGTCCGAACGGCACCGGAAAGTCCACCCTGCTGAAAGCGCTCGTCGGGCAGCAGCCGCTGTCCGCAGGCACGGTCCACTGGGGCTCCAACGTGCAGCTTGGCTATTACGACCAGGAGCAAACCGGACTGAACGCGGCCAATACGGTGCTCGAAGAAGTTTGGAGCGCATACCCGCATATTGAAGAGGCGAGAATCCGCACCGTACTCGGCAATTTTTTGTTCAGCGGCGAGGACGTTCTAAAGCGGATCTCTGCGCTGAGCGGCGGCGAGAAAGCGCGCGTATCGCTTGCGAAGCTAATGCTGAAGGAAGCGAACGTGCTCATTCTGGACGAACCGACCAACCATTTGGACTTATTCAGCAAAGAAGTGCTGGAGTCGGCGCTGCTTGAATTTGAAGGCACGCTGCTTTTTATTTCCCATGACCGCTATTTCCTGAACAAAATGTCGGAGCGGATCGTCGAGCTTACAGCGGAAGGAACGCTTCATTTCCTAGGAAATTACGATGATATGGTGGAAAAAAAGCGCGAAATCGAAGAACTTCGTCTCGAATCGCTGGCTGCAGCGGCGGCCAAAAACGCTTCGGCTGCCGCCGAGCCGCAGCAGGCCGGGGTCACTTCCTATGAAGCCGAGAAGCAGGCGAAGCGGGATGAGCGCAACCGGCAGCGCAAGCTGGAGCAGCTTGAAGCCGACATCGCCCGTTTGGAAGCCGAAACGGCGGAGCTTGAAAGCCGGCTGACGGATCCCGCCGTTTACAACAATTATGTCAAAGTCCAGGAAATTCAAACGGAGCTTGACGCCGCCAAGGGCGCCCTGCAGACCGCTTACGATGCGTGGGAGGAGCTGCTCGCGTAATGGACGGCTTCGGCCGTCCACTTTTTCCACAGCTTTATCCACAGTTCGATTGAAATTGTGGAACAATTCAGTCGACAATTCCCGACACGAACCGGCTTTCCGATGCCGTTTTGCACCGTTTTTACGTAGACGGTCCTTCGGTTCGCCCGTTCGCCCTTCATTTGTCCACATTATCCACAATCAATTGCTGCTTGCATGTCTAATGCCGTCGTGCTATACTAACAAGGTTGATTTCCCCTTTTTTTCCCTTCTCTTGATGAAATCCATCGTTTATCTTCGGATTTCTCCGGTTTCACTTGTTCCCATGACATGGAATTATTTCCGACTCGCACTGGCGCGGTCATCGGAGCCGCAAGGACGGAAGAGAGGCAGGGCTTTCGTTGTTTTGGAATAGCAGCACATTTGTTGGACTACAAACGATTCGTTTGGTAAAGCGTCTAAAAGCCGTCATCACGACGCGGCGAAGGCGCACAGAACCGTTTATGAAAAGGCAATCCGCAGTTACCGTGAACTTGCGACATGCAAGACACGCCCCGGATTGATTATTGTAGAGAGACAAGGGAACGCTCGGAAGGCGCGGGTGCCAACCGATGCGGGGCGATCAATATATGGCGCGGTCAAGCAGCTTTAAGCAGGCTGCTTATACCGGACGCATCCGCCAACGGCCCATAACGTTGGCGCTTTAACCGCACGGCCGGGATTCCCGGCACGCCTTCTTGGGCCTCAAGGCCGGGAGGGAAGCCGCTGGAGCGGCCTTGACAAACCGAAGAAGCCTTTCATCGCCGCCGCGCGCGGCTTGATGAAAGGCTTCTTTTTTGACAAGAGTCTCAAGCGACCGGAGTGCCGTTTGCTACAGTCTCGTCCGGCTTCAGCAGGATAACGTCGCCTTCTTCCGGCATTCCGCCCAGAACCAGCACTTCCGATTTAAATCCGGCGATCCGTCTCGATCTTCCATTCAACAGAACCACCTGCCAAGCAGGCTTATTTGACTTGCGGCCAACCGAACCAGGTATAATAATAGAACAGGAAAAAACTAGCATTCATCAAACCGTTTCTTCATCCAGAATAGCGATCTTCAGCTCGGCATCAACGTTTACGTATCGTGACGAATGAACGCAAGGAGCACACGTACTTATTTCGGACAAGGGAGATGTTAGCATGGAAACGAGGAATTTGGGAAAAACGGGCCTAAAGGTCAGCAGCCTCTGTCTCGGGACGATGACGTTTGGCGTCCAAGCCGACCACGAAACCTCTTTCGCCATTATGGACAAAGCGCTCGACGCCGGCGTCACGTTCATCGACACCGCCGACGGTTATCCGCTTGGCGCGGTATGGAGCCAAACCGGAAAGACGGAAGAAATTATCGGCCAGTGGCTGCAGGGGAAACGGAGTCAGGTCGTGCTGGCGACCAAATGCCACCTCCAAGTCGGTCCGGGAGCGAACGACCGGGGATTGAGCCGCAAGCATATTATGGATGCCGTCGAAGGCAGCCTGCGGCGGTTGAAAACGGATTATATCGATCTGTACCAGGCGCATATGTTCGATCCGCAGACGCCGGTCGAGGAAACGATGCGTGCGTTCGACGATCTCGTGACGCAGGGCAAAGTTCGCTACATCGGCGTGTCCAATTGGCGGGCATGGCAAATCGCCAAGGCGAACGGCATCGCCGACCGCCGCGATTTGGAGCCGATCGTAAGCGTGCAGCCGCGCTACAACCTGCTGTTCCGGATGATCGAGGAGGAACTGGTGCCGATGGCCGACCAGGAAGGGATCGGCATCATCAGCTACAACCCGCTCGCCGGCGGCCTGCTTACCGGCCGTTACCAATGGGGTGATGAGGCCCAAAGCGGCACCCGCTTCGGCCTTGAGCGCGCCGGAAGCTTTTATCAGGAGCGCTATTGGCACGAAGCCCAGTTTAACGCCGTTCAAGCTTACGGCAGCTGGTGCAAGGAGCGGGAGCTGAACATGACGACGACTGCCGTCCGCTGGGTGACGCAGCAGCCGGGCATTACTTCGGCCATCATCGGCGCCAGCCGTCCGGAACAGCTCGACGACAGTCTGCACGCCGCACATGCCGCCCCTTTGGCGGAAGATGAGCTCGCCTGGCTGAACGGGCTCTGGTATTCGCTGCCCCGCAAGAAGGAAGACCGATAAGGCGGAGGTGAAAAAGGGACGCTGCGCAGATTCATTTGATCTTCCGATCGCTGTTGTAGCCGGAATTACTGTGTGTGGTGACCGCTGCGAGGCTGACTTGTGCTTTCGATCGCTGTTGTGGCCGGATTGTCGGGAATTTTAACCCTTACAGGGTAACAATCCGTCCACAAAGGCGACCGCTGACGCTTCCACAGTCACAAGTCAGCCTCTCCGCTTAGATACCACCATTTTTCTGTATCCGGGGACAAAAGCTAACGCTTCGCTTCTCCAGATCAAATGATCCGCTCCGCTCTCTTTTTCATGAGGTGAAGGCAGTAGACGCGGCTGCGCGAGTAGCGCGCTTGCCGCTTGAACCGGGGAAAAGCTAAAAAAGAGGCGCTGCGCGGGCGGGTTTGATCTTCCGATCGCCACCTAAAATTGGGAATTGAAAAAAGCACAAAAAACGGGGCTGTCCCATAAGCAGGTTTTTAGTCGTATCAATCATTCTCTTCAGCTTCAAAAGCGAAAAACGAACCGATCAAGGGGCTAACCTTGGCCGGTTCGTTCGTTTTTGTCGCTCTGCACGAAGGGGGGATTGTTGAAAAAGATGCGTTCGTACATCCATTTTTTTATTATTTTTCGACTACGTTAAAATTCCTGCGAAAATGCTTTTTTTTGTCGACCCCATCTCTCGTTCAGGCGATAGCAGCTGGGAATTCCTGCACCATCGCAGGTTTTCTCTCCAGACATGGGATTTCGATCGATAATACCTGCACATTCGCAGGTTTTGAAAGCTTATCCCGTGAAGCGAGGAAAGGACCTCCAAATTCCGCTTTGCCAGTGAAATTGGAGGTCCTTTTGCCTCCGATTTAAGACTCGCTCATTCATGTGAATACTTATGAGACAGCCTCAATTCTTCAATATTCGGATGATCCCATTGGAACAATCCTGGGGAGCAGCTAACGACGTTTGTAACGGCATCTCGGGTGGGCTCGGCATAGTTTCGCAACGCCGGCAGTTCTCAGCGCGGGCCGCGTGCGCTGGATGATGACGATCGAATCACATGATCGGGCTTGTGAGCGCCAGTCTGAACGCGCCGTTAATCCAGTTTCCGCTATCAATTAACTGTCCACAATGTTATCCACACCTTCGGGATAATTGTGCGTCAATTCTGACAGCATTCCAGAGATTCAAATGGCTGTTTAGTTAGGTTTTAATGAAAATCAAGGGTTTTGAAATTTTATTTCGCCATTTATCCCCTGTTATCCACATTACCCACAGATCACCTGTGAAAAATGAATCCCCGTTTTCTCCACAACGAGGATCCGCGCCAAGACTGAAATTGACCCGCTTTTCCACACCATTTGCCTCAACTGTGGACAACCTTATCCACAGTGCCTTTACGCGCGCTTAATATTAATTGGTTGCACGCCGCCACATAAGCTTCCGCCGCCGCCAGTACGATATCGCTCTGGATCGACGTGCCGCGATACCGTTGGCCGTCCCTTACAACGGTGACGACGGCTTCGCCGCGGGCATCTTCGCCTGTGGAGAGCGAATGCAGCTCCAAATCCTCGAATTCCGCAGCCTCTGGAATCGCCTGCCGGATGCAGCTGATGACCGCTTCGAGCGGCCCGTTACCCGATCCGGTATATGTCCGCTCCCCGCTGCCGCTCTTTCTTACGGTTATGGATGCGACGCGGGAGCGCTGGGTTCCGGCCAGCACCTGCAAATCGACCAGCACGTAAGGGTCGTGCTGGGTGTCGGTTTTGTCGCCGGCGATCCGGATGAGCTGATCGTCCGTGACGATCTTTTGCTTGTCGGCTTGATCCTTGAACGCCCCATATACTTCCTCCAGCTGCGCGGGATCGAGCTCGATCCCGAACTCCGCCAAACGATGCTTGATGGCGTGGCGGCCGGAATGCTTGCCGAGCACGATCATGCTGCGCGGAATGCCCATCGCTTCGGGGTCCATAATTTCGTAGGTGCTGCGGTTCTTCAGCAGCCCGTCCTGATGGATGCCCGATTCGTGCTGAAACGCGTTGCGGCCGACAACCGGCTTGTTGTATGCAATCGGAAAATGCATCATCCGGCTTACGAGACGCGACGTCTCGAAAATTTCGGCCGGGTTGATGCGCGTTTCCGCTTCCAGCGCCGCCTTGCGCGTATCGAGCACCATCGCCAGCTCCTCCAGCGAGCAGTTGCCGGCACGCTCGCCGATGCCGTTGACCGTCACTTCGATCTGCGTCGCTCCGGCCTGAACGGCCGCGATGCTGTTGGCCACCGCCATGCCCAGGTCATTGTGGCAGTGGGCGCTGTAGCGGACCTTGTCGCCGCCGCGCGCCTGTTGCCGAACCGCTGTGAACAGCTCCGTAATTTCGCCGGGCAGCGCGTAACCGAGCGTATCGGGCAGGTTGATGATCGTCGCCCCTTCGGCGATAACGGCTTCAACCAGTTCAATGACGAACTCGCGGTCCGAACGGGTCGAATCCATTGCCGAAAATTCGATTTCATTCACGAACTGTTTGCCGTACGCGACCATCTCCCTCGCAATCTGAATGACATCGGCGCGCGACTTGCGCAGCTGGTAATTCAAATGGATGTCCGAGGATGAAATGAACAGGTGCAGCCGCCGCCTTGCCGCATCCTGCGTCGCCCGGACGGCTGCATCGATGTCGCCCTTGACCGCGCGCGCGAAGCCGGCGATTTCAACGTTTTGCAGCTCTCTGGAAATTTGCTGCACTGCGGCGAACTCGCCGCTGCTCGATACCGGAAAGCCGGGCTCGATGACGTCGACACCCAATTTCGCCAGCTGGCGGGCGATGAGGATTTTGCGCTCGGGATCGATGGAAGCGCCCGGAGACTGCTCCCCGTCGCGCAGCGTCGTATCGAAAATTTGAATATGCCGTTTGTTCGTATCTGTCATTATGGTGACCTCCATTTAGTAGGGTTTGAAAATGCAAAAAAGCCTGTCGTCTCTCCGTTAGAAAGAGACGACAGGCTGCTGCAGACTGCCGCGGTACCACTCTTGTTGCCGGAACCGTAAGGGAGACAGGTTGCGAGACGCCGATCCAAGTTCAGGCGCGCGCCCTCGTCATGAGTTGCAGCGTTTTGCACGGCGGCGAATCAGACCGCATGCTTCGGCGGCGGCATACTCAAGTTCCCGCGGGTTCCAGCCCGCTTAAGTTCCGATGACGGAGGATCCCCGTAACGGTGTAATGACGAACAAACCTATACGCTCCATTTGCAGAGCGCACTGCCAGGCGCCGCTTTCCACCGTTCCGCTCCCAGGCGAGTTTCCAAGCATCCTTCGGCTGCGTCGCACCGCCCCGCAGCTCTCTGCCCGCAGGCGGCGTCCGCCCGCGTTTTTGGTCCAGGTATCGCTTGTACTGCTCCTGTTCATTGCGTTTGAATCTATGAAATGGATTTCTTTTAAGCTGATCGTTGATCGTTGATCGTTGATCGTTGAAGTTGACTGTTGACTGTTGACTGTTGACTGTTACTACTTCCTGAAACTATTGCCTGACGGTTCCCGGCTGCATGCTGTGGAATCGTTATTGTTCCGGGCTGCCGGTCAGGATCAGATCTCGCCTTCGAAGCTTTGCAGGCGTGCGCACCGCCGCAAAGCGCCGCGTCAGGGAACATAAAAAAACCCGCCGCCTCTTGAATCAAGAGACGACAGGTTATTAGCCCGCGCGGTACCACTCTCGTTGACGCCGCCATTTGTCCGGCAGCATCCCCTTACAACCTTCCCGTCACATGTCCGGAACATGGGCAGGAAGATCACCCGCTGACGGAGGTTAGCCGTAACGATGTACACAAGGCGTTCAACCTCCGCCTCTTTCCAACGTTCCGCTCCCAGGCGAGCTTCAGATGACCTTCGGCTGCGTTGCACCTTCCCGCAGCTCTCTAGCGCGTCATGCACGGAACTTCCTCCCTCGAAAGGCCTGCTCCCCTGCACCCGCAATCCCGGTTCACCTTACTGTTCCTGTTCAAAGCGTTTACGAATGGTATGAATGAATCTGTTGCCAATAGTATATGCATACCCGATATCGGTTGTCAAACGAAAAATAGCGGAGCAAAAAATCAGTTTCGCCCGTTCCCTCCCCGAATCTCTATGATAGAATAATAGATATCGCTAATCTTACCGCTTCCTGCAACTTTTTCCAGCTGTCAGTCGTCATGGACAAGCGGGCGGAAACGTGCCGCTATCAAAATAAGAGGTGAATAATTACATCATGGATTCCGACACATCACTGCTGCAAGCCGGCGCCGGACAGACCCCTGCCAGGCGCAGCAGGCGAAGGTCGCCTGTGCCTTTTCTGATCGCATGGATCGTGATAATTATGATGGGTACGGCAGGAGCATGGCTGTACTCTGAGCATATGAAGCAGCAAATCACAGCCCAGATTGAAGCGCAGACCGCGCGGCAGATCGCCGCGATGGAAAACAACTACGAGCAGCGGATCAAGGAACTGGACGCCGGCTATTCCTCCCAGATCGCCAAGCTGCAAAGCGAGGTGGACAGCCTGAATGAGCTGCTTACGTTTACGAAGGACAACGCCAGCAATAAGACCGATAACAGCAACAAGCTGTACACCCAGCTCAGTCAGGTGCAGAAGCAGCTTGACGAGCTGAAAAGAAAGCTGGACATGCTGAAATGATAAATATGACCGTCCAGCAAGTGAACCGTTTCTTTCTGCTTGCGCTCGCGCCGTTTATCGGCATGATGCTGTGGCTGTTGGCTGCGGACATGTCCATCACGATTCCGCAGCTTCATACGCCCAAGCCGAACACCGCCGCCGTCGGTCCATCCGCGCAAACGACGGGAGAAGCGGTTAAAGGGCTGCAGCAGGCCGCCAAGACGGCGGCGGCGACCGCAAACACAATCAACAGGCAGACAAGGCTTTATGAACAGACGAACCGGAGCATGTCCGCTATAGCACGGACTGCCGCCGTTCAGGCGGTGCGGCCGGAATTCATCTATAACCGCCGCATTACGGCCAAGCTTGGCGCGCCGGCCCGTTCCATCCAGTCGGACAAGCTGACGGCGCAGCTTTACGTTGTGCGGGCGCAGAATTTTTCGGGATATGCTCTGAAAGTGAGGCTGAAGAGCGACAAGGCGATGAAGCTCGCGCTTGGCAAAGACAAGTTTGGCGGCGCGGAAACGACGCTGGCTGCGGCAAGCCGCTACGGCGCGGTCGCCGGCGTCAATGCCGGCGGCTTCGCCGACGGGAGAGGCGGGCGTTACCCGCTCAGCACAACCGTTCTCGACGGCCGGTACGTTGGCGGCTTCGAGCCTACCTATGCGGATTTGTTTTTTGTCGGATTAAACGATGACCGGAAGCTGATCGGAGGCCAATATTCCAGCAAATCCGAGCTCGACCGCGAAAACCCGCAGTTCGGCGTTTCGTTCGTGCCGGTTCTGCTCAAGAACGGCCGGATGACACCTATTCCGGAAAAGTGGCAAACGAGCCCGTACCGCGCCCCCCGCACCGTTATGGCCAACTACAAGGACGACCAGCTGCTGTTTCTCGTCGTGGACGGCCGCAACGAGAACGGCAGCTCCGGCGCGACGCTGGCCGAAATGCAAATTCTGGCGTCGCGGCTCGGCGCGGTGGACGCCTATAACCTCGACGGCGGCGGATCGTCGTCGCTCATCTTTGACGGCCGGGTCGTCAATCACCCGTCCGACGGCCGGCTGCGCCCGCTTGCGACGAACTTTTTGTTTTTCAAGTGAGATGGCAAACGGCTGTTCAGGGAATGGCCCGTTCAGCAAGGACGTCCCGCCTCTTCGAACGAAGGCATAAGAAGCTTCTGTTCGATGGGCGGGTAAAGTTTCCAACAGATTTGTCACACGCTTCGCTGTTAAGGCGCTTATCGAACGGCAGCGCAGCGTAATGCCGCTTAAGCCACGGATAATTAGAGATTTAGGTGCGTTTCCCGATTCCCGTATGGAATAAAACGGATTTTTATTGATTTTCAATCGAAAATGAAGCTTTACTTGATGTTCCGGAAGGAATATGATCGTTTCATTGAAACAATCGCTGAATTTTCCAATAACGGGAAAACGGGGGAACCAACTGCGGTGAAGATTTTTCATCGCTTGGGGTGAATCGGCACACAATGCCGTAGGGCGATCTAGACGCCCGAATCCGTCAGCTAACCTCGTAAGCGTCTTTAGAGAGGGTGAAACGGCCATGGTCGGATTTTGACCACAGGGGAAACCTCTGTGGTTTTTTGTGTGCAGAAAACCACAGAATGGAGATATTATGGGCAGGCGTGTTCGCTTGCTCACTATGATTTTCACGTATTGGCAACTGAGTATCCATCGGTATGAATTCAGAATCGGCGGTGACAATTAATTTGGCTTCCTTAAAGAGACTTTTAATCGGACGACCTTTAAAATCGACGGAATTAGGCGAGCAAAAATTGACCAAGACGAAGGCCCTTGCCATCCTCTCTTCGGATGCTTTGTCCTCCGTTGCTTATGGTCCGGAACAAATCTTGTTAGTTTTAATGACGATCGGCATGGCTGCATTTTGGTATTCCATCCCGATTGGCATTGGCGTATTGATTTTGCTGCTAGCCCTTATTTTATCTTACCGGCAAATTATATTTGCTTATCCTCACGGCGGGGGAGCTTATGTCGTATCGAAGGAAAATTTGGGCTTGTTTCCCGGCTTGGTAGCCGGCGGTTCATTATTAGTGGATTATATTTTGACCGTAGCCGTAAGCGTTTCGGCGGGCACAGATGCGATCACCTCCGCTTTTCCAAGTTTACATGAACATACGGTTATCATTGCCGTAGCCTTTGTCGTATTTATCACGATTCTTAACTTAAGGGGGGTAACGGAATCCGCCTCCATTCTAGCCTATCCGGTGTATCTATTTGTTTTGGCGTTATTCATCTTGATCGGAGTCGGCCTCTACAATGTCGTTACCGGTAAACTTTCACCGGATTTGCATGCACCTGTCGGTACGCCGATTGCCGGAATCAGCTTGTTTTTGCTGCTTAGAGCGTTTGCCTCAGGGAGCTCCGCTTTAACCGGTGTCGAGGCCATTTCGAATGCGATACCGAACTTTAAAGATCCGGCTCCGAATAATGCGGTTAAAACATTGATGGCCATGGGTACTTTACTCGCTGTTTTGTTTTCAGGCATTGTTTATTTGGTTTACTACTACGGGATTGCCCCGGGACCGGAAGTTACCGTTCTCTCCCAGCTCGCAGAGCAGGTTTTCGGCCGGAACTTGATGTATTTCTTCGTTCAAGGAACGACGGCATTGATCTTAATCCTTGCGGCGAATACCGGATACTCGGCGTTCCCATTGCTTGCCGTAAACCTTGCGAAAGATAAATTTATCCCGCGAATGTTCACCGTTAGAGGGGACCGGTTAGGTTACTCCAACGGAATCATTTTTCTCGGGGTGTTATCCATCGTTTTGATTATTGCCTTTAAGGGAAAAACCGAGCATCTGATTCCGCTTTATGCCGTCGGCGTATTCATTCCGTTTACCCTTGCTCAGACAGGAATGATTGTAAAATGGGTGCGTGAGAAACCGCAAGGCTGGATGTTAAAACTTTTCATTAACGCAACGGGCGCCCTTATCAGCTTTATCGTTACCTGCATGTTCTTTTTAACAAAGTTCAACCAGGTTTGGCCCGTGCTCGTTTTCTTGCCGCTGATCATTATTTGGTTTTACCGGATTCGAAAACACTATGATGCGGTGGGAGAGCAGCTCAGCCTGGCAACCTGCGAGCCGGCATTACCTGTTGAAGGGAATGTATTCATTCTGCCTGTTTCCGGCATTACCCATGTGGTTGAGAACTCCATCAACTATGCCCGATCGCTTGATGCCGGACAAATCATCGCCGTATACGTCCCTTTCGAAAGAGAAGATGAAGAGCGATTTGAACAGAAATGGAAAAAGTGGATGCCCGAGATTAGACTCGTGACTCTTCACTCTCCATACCGAAGCATTATTCAGCCATTGAGCAAGTTTATTGATTCGGTGCAGCGCAAAGCGAGCCAATCCAACTATAACGTTACGGTTATCGTCCCGCAGTTCATCCCGAAGAAAGGCTGGCACAATATCCTTCACAATCAAACAAGCTTACTCATGCGCGCTCACTTGCTGTATCGGAAAGATGTCATTGTCACGACCGTTCCGTTTCATTTAAAGAAATAAACAGCATCGCCCGGAAACGTTTAGGGAATAAAAAAGCGGCAGTCCAGGACTGACATTTTACATGTCCAAGGCTGCCGCTTATTTTATGATTTGTCGAAGCTAACGTCTTCGAGCACAAGCGATTCGAAATAATTCTTCGTACGCCGTACCGCCTCGACCTCGCCCACTTTGTCCTGCTGGTAGAAGGAAGGATAGTGGGTATCGATCGTCATCATCGCACCGGAGTCGTGATACGCGATCGCCTGCATGATGGGGGCATGGTTGAAATCGTCCTCGCCGGCAATCGCAAAATTGCCGACGCGAAGCGGAACCATGGCAGCGAGCCAGTCGAACACATGGCGGCGACGCGGTGCGGACCCTGAATCCGCTATTTCCCTCTAATCGCTCATTTTTTGCATATAAGTGGACATGAGATCCGTTATTGGCTGTGAATCATCACAAATTGGCTTATTTCTGAACGAATAACGGCCTGACGGTCCGTTCGTTTCTCCACACCACATAAAAACGGCAGCAAACAAGCCGCTCTCCGATTGGAAAACAACTTGCTTGCTGCCGTTTTGTCGTTGGAGCCCAGGCTCAGCTAGTCGATGCTGCCCGCCCCGACCGACCAGTCCTCCAAAGACAGGCCCGGATCCGCCTTCATGTCGAGCGTCGTACATTCTCCGCTCTTCCACTTCAAGTGGGCGGCGGCAGCGATCATCGCCGCATTGTCGGTGCACAGGGACAGCGGCGGAATAAGCAGCGGCACGCCTTCGGCTTCGCAGCGGGCGGTGAGCGCCGCGCGCAAACCGCCGTTGGCCGCTACGCCGCCGCACAGCAGCAGCTGCCGCGCTCCGAACTGCTTCGCGGCGCGGATCGCTTTTTCCATCAGCACGTCGATGACCGACTCCTGGAAGCCGCGGGCGAGTGCGGAGCGGTCCAGCTCTTCGCCCTTCATCTTCGCCTGATTGATCGCCGCCAGCACGGCGGACTTGAGGCCGCTGAAGCTGAAATCGTACGAGTCCGGCTCCAGCCAGGCGCGCGGCAGCGTAATCGCTTCCTCCGCCGACTGGGCCAGCCGGTCGATATGCGGTCCGCCGGGGTAAGGAAACTGCAGCGCGCGCGCCACTTTGTCGTACGCTTCGCCAACCGCGTCGTCGCGCGTGCGTCCGATAATGCGAAAGCTCCCTTCCCGCTCCAGCACGACCAGCTCCGTATGCCCGCCCGACACGACGAGCGCCAGGCAAGGATACTGCAGCTCATAAATGAGCGCGTTGGCATAAATATGCCCGGCGATATGATGGGTGCCGATCAGCGGCACATCGAGCGCCATCGCCAAGCTTTTGGCCGCGACGATGCCGACCAGCAGCGCACCCACCAGGCCCGGCCCTTGCGTAACCGCAATAGCGGACATCTCGTCCAAGCGGTGACCCGACTCCTGGACAGCCTGTTCCATCATGAGCGTAATCGTCTCGACGTGCTTGCGCGAGGCGATCTCCGGCACGACGCCGCCAAAGCGCTTATGCGTTTCAATCTGGCTTGAGACGACGTTGGACAAAATGTGACGGCCGCCCTTGACGACGGCGACCGACGTTTCGTCGCAGCTGGTCTCGATCGCCAGAATCAGCTCATGATCCGCCGCCCCGCCGGACGGCCCCTCTTGCATTTTCCGCTCCAAATGTTGATTCAAATGTATGGTCATTGCGCCCAATCCCCTGTCTTCGCCTGCTGCAATTCCGCCCACATGATGAGTGCGTCCTCTCCGTTATCGGTATAGTAGCCGGGACGGATTCCCGACGGCTCGAACCCGAACTTGCGGTACAAGCGCTGGGCGCGCTCGTTCGAGACGCGAACCTCCAGCGTCATTTTGCGGGCGCCGCAAAAAACGGCCACCTTCTGCAGCTCGCTCATAAGCCGCTGTCCCAGCTTCTGCCCCTGGTAGTCGCTGCGGACGGCGATGTTGGTTACGTGCGCTTCGTCGATAATGACCCACATGCCGCTGTAGCCGATAATCTCTCCATCCTTAACCATGACCAGATAACGGGCAAAATGGTTGTTCGTCAGCTCGTTGACGAAAGCTTCCTTCGTCCATGGGGATTCGAAGGCTTCCTGTTCGATCGCCGCGATCGCCGCCACATCTTCCAGCTTCATGCCGCGGAACTCCAGCGTGTCGCCGGATTCCGGCAGCGGTCTGGCTTGCTCGTACTCCGACATCGTTTTAAGCCTCCCGGATTTTCCCCAGTAGCTTCGCTTCCGCTTCAGCCAACTGCGTGTAATTTGGAACAAACGTATGGGCATGATCCGTATCCCCCCCGATTATCCGCTTCATGCCGAGCCACGCGGTCCAGCGGCCTTCCAGTTCGTAAGGGTACAGCCTGACTTCCGGCCCCGCTCCCGCCGGGCCGAATGCATCCCGCACAGATGCCGCAAAGCGGCCGGCCGCTTCCTCGTGCTTGGACAAATCGCCGGTCAGCCATATAATTCTCGGACGCCTGCCGGCACTGTCCGATGGAGCCTGCGCTTGTTCCGCCCGCTCCAGCAGCGAGGCCGTCCAGACGTCCATCAAGCGGACGCCGTCTTCCGCGAAGCGCTCAAAGCGACCGTCCGGATGCATGGCGTAGCCCCCCGTATAAACCTGGCCCCGACGGGCGTCCATCAGCGGCACGACCCAGTCGGTCCAGCTTTCTTCAGCGTCTCCAGGCGCGTCCGATTGCCCGGAACCGGCGGCGCCAGAGCGGCCGAAGCCGGAGTCGCTGCCGGAGCTGCTCCCGCTGACACCTGCGCTGCTGGCATCTCCTTCGGCAGCTGCTCCCTCCGGCGCTGCGGCACCATCTACCGCCGCAGCGCCGGAAGCTTCCTGCTGCAGACCGAAGCCGCTGTGCCACGCGCCGTAAGCGATCGCCTCCAGGCTGGAGACGCCGGCGAGCGGCTTGTCCCATACCCAGGCGAGCGTCTTCGCCACGCTGGCGGCGATGCGCATCCCCGTATAGGAACCCGGCCCCCGGCCGACCGCGATGCCGTCCAGCTCGCGCGCCGATACGCCGGCCGCCGCAAGCATGGCTTTCAGCTGCGACACGATTTGCACGGAGTGGTTCCGCTCCGCCATATATTGCACTTCCTGCAGGACGGTACCGCCACTGACGAGCGCGGCTGCAAGCGCCGCCGTCGACGTGTCGAAGGCCAGCACAAGCGGTTGTTTTTCATCTTCCAATAAGTCGATTCCGTTCGTTTGTTCGTTGTTAGCCATTATTATTTCCGCTCCTGTCCTGCCGAAGCTGTGTGCACCAGCTCGCATAGCGCTCCCCGATGCCGTGCAGCTTAATCCGTCTCTTGTCTCCGCCGAGATGCTCGATATACAGATGCAGACGCTGCGGCGGCAGCAAATCGCCGATCAGGCTTCCCCATTCCACAATCGTCACGCCTTCGCCGAAGAAATAGTCGTCGAGGCCAAGCTCGTCCGCCTCCTCCTGCGACAAGCGGTACACATCCATATGATAAAAAGGCATCGACCTGCCCGCATATTCCTTAATGATCGTAAACGTGGGACTGTTGACGACGCCCTGCACCCCGATTGCCGCGGCAAACGCCTGGGAAAACCGCGTTTTGCCGGCGCCAAGGTCCCCGTCCAATATGAGCACCGTGCCCGGGACAGCCCATGAAGCAAGCAGCCCGGCAAGCTCCACCGTATCTTGCTCTCTGTCCGCCATCCATTCCGATTGCGCTTCTGCAACCATATCGTCACATCCGTTCATCGTTCAAAATCGTCAATTCAATGTAAACACTACGCCCTGCCCCACTGCTCGCGCAGCAAACTTTTCAAGTCCAAAAGTTTAGTTCAACTGATATAGCTTGGAAGGGCGGATTAACTGCTATTATTATATCGGTCCCTATCCATACCCGCAACAAAACGGCGGAAGCAGACCCTTCTGCCGGGTACGCTTCCGCCGTCTTTGAGCAACGCGCGCGGCGGCTGCCGACCGCCCGCTCCGTTCGTTAATGAATTTCCCGTTTCTTGAAGCGGCCGCCCTTCACATCGTGAATATTTCCAACGGCCAAAAATGCCGACGGATCCTGTTCCATGACGATCGATTTCAGCTTCGCTTCCTCCAGGCGCGTCACTACGACGAATATGACCGTCTTGTTGCCGCCTGTAAACCCGCCTTCGCCGGCCAAATACGTCACGCCCCGGCCGAGACGGCTCATAATCGTTTCGCCGACCGCCTTATACTCGTCGCTTATAATCCAGACGGATTTGGATTCGTCGATGCCTTCAATGACAACATCCATCACTTTGTAAGCGATGAAATAAGCGATTATTGAATACATCGCGCGGTCCCACGAGAAGACGAAGCCGGCGCTGGTAAGGATGAATAGATTAATAAACATGATGATTTCGCCGACCGAGAACGGAAGCCGCTTATTGAAGAGGATCGCGACAATTTCCGTTCCGTCCAGAGAGCCGCCGAAACGGATGACAAGTCCTACGCCCGCTCCGAGTATGATGCCTCCGAATACGGAAGCGAGGAACAGTTCGTCCGTGAATGCATGCACATGATGCAAAAGCTGCGTGCCAATAGACATGATCGCAACGCCGTAAAGCGTTGACATCGCGAACGTCTTCCCGATCTGCTTGTAACCGATAATGAGGAAGGGAACGTTAAGAATGAACAGAAATATGCCGAGCGGCACGTCCGTTATGGCGGAAAGCATAATGGAAATACCCGTTATGCCGCCGTCGATAATGTTGTTCGGAACGAGAAAAATTTCCAGGGCAACAGCCATCAGGCTGGCTCCGATCGTAATGAATATAATTCTCTGAATGACTTCAAGCGTGGTCAGCTTCGTATGCTGATTGGTGACCATCATCTGCACCTCCCCTTTCGAAAATCCCTTTTTTTCTATTATAGCGCAAAAAAAGACCTTTTTCCAGCAAATTCAGCTGATTTATTGATTATTTACAACTCTTTCATTCATTATCATTCATTTATCTTCAATTCTCATAGGCTTGTGAAACCTTTCATTTTTTTGTCGAACAACGTGGTTAGGGCACTCCCGGTTTGGCAACTTTATTCGTCGATTCAACGGCTGTCTCGTTGCAGTCAGCAGCAGGCGCCATGTGAATGCTTCCGGCGGCAGAGGCAGAGAAACCTCCGCTAGCGACGTGTGTCTCCCAGCCCCTCGTACGGCTTACGAACCTAGTCATCGTTATTTGTGATAAAGGTACCAGTTTCAAGCTTTAACGAATCCCAAAGTCTCTATTGTATTCCGATTGACTCGATTGGGCTGCATATGAAAGAAATAACGATTGCTCGGTTCGTTAACGCCAGAAAAGTCTCGTAATCCCCGAAATAACGGGTTTACGGTTCTTTAGGCCCGGTCCATTAGCCGTCCGCTGACGCTTTCTGTCCGCAGACTTTCATAAAGCGAGAGAAACGTCCCGATTCGTACGGCCATAACAAAAACGAGGCGGAAGACAGCTCCCGCCCCATGTATCCTATTGAGCTAAAGCGGCTTTCGCCGTCTTGACCGCTGAACCAAGGTCGCCACATGACGAATCATGCGGAGATTGTCACGAGACGATGCGTTTGCGGATGCCGATCTGATTCGTCTCCGGCCGGTAATTTAGCCGTTCTTCAATCATGTACGTTGTTCGCGGACCTCAGTTCACCTGACGGCTGTCCGCTTTCCCTTCATGGAGCCGCTCGACTGAAACGGTTTTCGTGTTTTGCGGAGTGCCGCCTACCTGCACCGTTGCCATTCCGTTCGGTTCATCGATATTTTCGATCCAGACGGACTGCCCTTCCAGATGAACCGCGAACGTATCCGGCGATTCGTAGATTTGCTTCGCTCGTTCCATATTCATAAGCTGCGCTTTCCTCCTTAAGGTTGCTGTAAGTCTTTTCCCGCCCCGATCGTGTCGGTTGTCGTTTCCTCTATCAGGCCGTTATCGTACGTGACCTGTCCGCCGCCCAAGCCTTCGTTGACCATACGGTCAATATCGAGCTCGTACTGTTCTCGTCCTTCGTTCTTCATATCATCCAGGCAGCCTTCCCTGCCCGGGTTGTCGCACCGCTCGCTCATCGCTCATTTCTCCCCTTTGTCAGCTTGTTCACACACGAAAAATATGCCCTCTCCGTTTGCATTTCATGCATTCGGGGAACGCTATTGATAACGATCCGCGTGCGAATGAAAGGAGACGATACAGATGCATACCGTCTGGAAAGGCGCCATCAGCTTCGGCCTGGTGCATGTGCCCGTCAAAATGTTTTCCGCCACCGAAGACAAAGATATTTCCCTGCGTATGCTGCATAAGAAATGCGGCAGCAACATCGCCTACGTCCGGCAGTGTCCCGTCTGCGAAACCGATGTCGAATGGGACGAAATCATCAAAGGATATGAATACGAAAAAGGGCATTACGTCACCTTTGAAAAGGAAGAGCTGGAGGCGCTCGGCGGCGAACGGTCGAAAAGCATCGAAATTCTCGACTTTGTCGCCTTGGAGGAAATCGATCCGATTTATTTTCAAAAGACGTATTATCTTTCTCCCGACCAGGCCGGCGGCGGAGCTTATTTGCTGCTGCTCGAAGCGATGAAGCAGACCGGCAAAATCGGCATCGCCAAAGTGTCGATCCGTTCCAAGAGCTCGCTGGCCGCCATCCGCGTCATCGAAGGCTGCCTGGCGATGGAGACGATTTTTTATCCCGATGAGATCCGACCGGTGACGCAGGTTCCGAATTTGCCGGAGAAGATGCAGACGAGCGACAAGGAACTGACGATGGCCAAAATGCTGATCGAACAGCTGTCCACCCCATTTGAGCCGGAAAAATATACCGACGATTACCGGGAGCGGATGCTCGAGACGATCCAGCATAAAGTGGCCGGCGAGGAAGTGCGTGTCGCGCCGAAGCACGAGCAGGCGCAGGTGCTCGATCTGATGGCCGCGCTGCAGGCCAGCCTCGAAGCGGCGAAAATCCCGCCTTCGGCAGCCGACAAGACACCGTCCCCGGCGAAGCCGAGAGGAAAGCGCGCCGCCGCTGCCGCCGCCGCGGATGCAGAACCGGCGGTAAAGAAACCGGCCAAGCCGCGCGCGAAGAAGCCGAAGGAAACCGTGTCCTAGGTGAGGTGAACAATAAGGCAGCTTGACTTCCGGGACCGAAGTCAGGCGATCGGTTGTCTATGGCGGTATTTACTTAATGCATCATGAAAACGATGGAACGGGCCCGAAAGCATTTTAATGTTCCTTTTTATACGGGCTCGTTTCTGAAGGTCATAACCGCAATCAACGAATTGATCCACATTTTTATTTATTTTCTCTCTAAGGGTAATGATGAAACCGACAGCGATATGCGACCGGGCCAACTCTTGAAGATCGGAAGCAAGCGCCTCGCCAAGCTCCCTCATGCTTTCAATCGTTAATGCTTGCTGCACGACAATAGTCTCCGGGGTAAAATCCTCGCGATAATCCTGTCCGGGTACCTGCTCCCAGAAATCGTTCCATTCCTGCAACCGTTCCGTTTCGTACAGCAAATATTTTAGAAATCCGCATAACCAAGCGGTGCAGCTTGTATTACGAAGCTGACATCCGATTCCATTCGTCAGATTCCGGCAGCCGCTGCAGCAGGAACCGCCGTTTACGATACAAACTTTACAAATCGCGTCGGAACCGGACTCCTGCAAATATTTGACACCCATCTCTATGACTGACTGTCTGCTTACTTTTTCCATATGATTTAATATGGGGTAACGAATTTTTTTCGCGCCCGCTCCTTTTTTTGTTTTATTTATTCAAATATTCAAAAGTTCAAATATAAGCGTAGTATAGCCCACATGACTACAAATAACAACTTGCAAGCGCATCGGCACCCATTTTTACCACATCTCTTGATATGTGCTATGATATTCATAAATTCAAACCTTCATCCGGTAAGGGGCATATACCCATGAATCAAAATATTCAACAGTTTAAAGCCGATTTTTTTAAAGCTCTAGCTCATCCGATGCGCATCCGAATTCTTGAAGTGCTAAGCGAAGGGGATAAAAACGTAAACGAACTGCAAAGTATATTGGGCTCGGAAGGCTCCGCCGTATCGCAGCAGCTGTCTGTTCTACGAAATAAAAACGTCGTCTATGGCCTAAAAGAGGGAACCTCCGTCATTTACTCGCTGCGGGATCCTTTAATTAAGGACTTATTATCGGTAGCGAAGCAGATTTTTGATAATCATCTCGTCGATGCCATTTCATTACTGAAGGACATCAGAAAAGAGACGTAAAGAAATAAGAACAGGGGGGTCCGTGAGCAACTTGGATCTCCTTTTTTTTCGGGTTTGACAGCGATATTTTGCAGGCGTATCATTTCTTTATATTCAAATAATCAGATATTCAAAGAAAAGAAGGTAAAGCAGATGAGATGGACGGGAAGATTTGCCGGATACAATACATCCTCCTTTCGTAAAGATCTCATATCCGGTCTGATTGTCGGCATTATCTCGATTCCGCTCGGCATGGCATTTGCAATCGCTTCGGGCGTCAAACCCGAATCCGGATTGTATACGACCATCGCAGCCGGCATTATCATTTCGCTGTTCGGGGGTTCCAAATTTCAGATCGGCGGACCGACGGGCGCCTTTATTCCGATCCTCTTCGCGATTGTGATGCAGTATGGATACGAGAATTTATTGATTGCCGGTTTCCTGGCCGGGATCATGCTCGTTCTAATGGGCCTGTTTAAACTTGGGGCGCTCATTCGGTTTATCCCGCAGCCGGTTACCATCGGATTTACCGCCGGTATTGCCGTTCTTATTTTCAGCGGACAAATCGCGAACTTTTTGGGACTGGGTGGCATCAAGAAGCATGAAAATTTCTTGCCTAACATGTATGAAATCGTGCTCCACATCACTACCCTGAATATCTACAGCATCATAACAGCAGGGATCAGTCTGGCGGTGATCCTGCTCACGCCGAAGGTTCTGCCGAAAATCCCAGGATCATTATTGGGACTTATCGTATCGAGTGTTGTCGCGGCCTTGTTCTTCAAAGGAGACGTAGCCACGATCGGATCTTCCTTCGGGTCCATTCCGAATACATTGCCCCAGTTTCATTTTCCCGATATCACCTGGGATCGAGTCGAAACGCTGTTACGTCCCGCTTTAATTATCGCTATGCTGGGCGGGATCGAGTCCTTGCTTTCGGCCGTTGTTGCCGACGGAATGACCGGCAGCCGTCATAACAGCAACCGTGAGCTGATCGGGCAAGGCATTGCCAATATGGCGGCGCCTTTATTAGGGGGCATTCCGGCAACAGGCGCCATCGCGCGGACGGCAACCAACATCAAGAACGGCGCCGTATCCCCGCTATCCGGTATTATCCACGGCGCAGTTGTTTTTCTTATTCTCATTCTGTTTGCCCCTTACGCATCCCATATCCCGCTTGCAAGCATGGCTCCCATCTTGATGTTTGTTGCGTGGAATATGAGCGAGCGAAAAAAATTCATCCGCATCCTGAAATTAAAAACGACCGATTCCGCCGTACTCTTGATCACTTTTTTGCTCACCGTATTTACGAATTTAACGACTGCGGTAGTCATCGGCTTAATATCAGCTGTCATTTTCTTCGTGAAGCGGATGGGTGAAATGATGACCGTCTCCAAAGTGCTGCCCGATCCTCACCATAAGCATGAAAAAGTGAAATCTAACATGGTTTCCGAAGGTCACGATTGTCCTCAAATAAGCATTTATACGATAGAAGGACCCTTGTTCTTCGGTGCCGCGAATACGTTTGAGAAATCGATCATGGACACGGATCAACCAAGACCGAACATTTTGCTGCTGCGCATGGGAAAAGTCCCCTTTATCGATACGACAGGCGAATCCAATTTGGCGGGATTGGTGAAACGCTTCAAACAATCGGGCGGAACCATCCTTATTTCGGGCATCAAGCCGCAGCCTTTGGACGTCCTGAAGAAAAGCGGCTTGTACGCGCAAATTGGGGCCGATCACTTATTTGAACATACCGGTGAAGCGATCAATTACGCCCTAACGCTTTTGGATCGCACCAAATGTCTGGGATGCAAACAGTTTGCATTTCGCGAATGTACCGGCTTATCGAACTCGGAAGCTTAACGCTCATCGGCACAATCCGCCTCTTCCTTGCGACTGGCATGATGCCTGCCCTTGCAGTATCGGAATGATCTTCTTTGTCCAAACTATAGATAAGATATTGAGCTATACAGGGGAGATCGAAACGATGAAGCTTACGCCCATATTCCCTTTTGAGCCGATATCGACGAGCAGCTTCCCCATCGGCGAACAATGGACGGCGCAAATCAAGTGGGACGGCGTTCGCATACTCAGTTATTACGACGGAACTGAGTCTCGTTTATTTAACCGGAAGCAAAACGAGCGGACGCTGCAGTATCCCGAGCTGACGAATCCGAAGCTGTACTGCAAGGCCGACTCCTTCATCCTCGACGGCGAAGTGATCGCGCTCGAGAACGGGAAGCCGTCTTTTCATCAAGTCATGAAGCGCGACAGCTTGAAACATCTCTCCCGGATCCAGGAGGCGAAACAGAGGATTCCGATTGCCTACATGGTTTTTGATATTCTTTATTGCAATGGATCGTGGGTTATCGATGAGCCGTTAAGCAAGCGGCAGTCACTGCTTGAACAAGTGCTGATGCCGGGCGATGTCGTTCAAACCGTTCCAAGCTACCGTACGATTCCGGAGTTATTCCAAACGGCACAGCAGCACCAATTGGAAGGCATTGTCATCAAGGATTTGACCAGCAGCTACCCGCTGAACGGAAAAGATAAACGATGGCAAAAGAGGAAAATCGTTCAGGACCTGATCGCCGTCGTCGGCGGAGTCACGCACCGCGACGGTGTCGTCAATGCCCTTCTGCTCGGACTTTACGACGAAAACCGGCGATTGTGGTATATCGGCCATGCAGGCACGGGGAAAGTAAAGGTAAGCGACTGGAATACACTGACGGAAATCGCCCGCCATCTGAAGCGGGATGCAATGCCGTTTGTCAATCGGCCCGACCGGAGCCGGGATGCGACATGGATCGAACCTCAGCTGACGGTGAAAATTCAATTCCTGGAATGGACAAAGTACCGGACGCTGCGGCAGCCCTCGATTCAGGCTTTCGTCGATACGCCCCCTCTTGAATGCACATGGCCGGCGGGGAACGACGTTTAAGCCAATTTTTAATAGTGCGCAATACTAACACTTACTCGGGGACATTTTTACCGGTGCATAAGGCGGCCGCCAGAAAGGAGCAGAGCAGATGGGCGCGAAGCACAAAGGCGTATTGAACGTAGAAGGGCAGCAAATCGCGGTCAGCAATCCGGACAAAGTGCTGTGGCCGGAGCTCGGCATTACGAAGCTGATGTATTTGCAGGTGCTGGCGGGTTTGGCGCCTTATCTGCTGAAGCACTGCGCGGACCGGTACTTGACAACAATCCGCTATCCGAACGGCATTCACGGCAAATCGTTTTACCAGAAAAATGCCCCCGAGCCGACGCCCGACTTCGTCCGGATCGCCCATCAGGGTGATATCGGCTACGTCGTGCTCGATTCGCTGCCTACCCTCATTTGGCTTGCCAACCTCGCCTGCCTCGAATTTCACGCTTCCTTCGACCGGATCGGCCGTCCGCTCCATCCGACGGAGTGGGTCATCGACATTGACCCGTCGCGCGAAGAAGAGCCGCGTATTATGGAGGCCGCGGCTCTCGTCGGCGCGCTGCTGGAATCGCTCGGCATCCCCTCCATTCCGAAGACAAGCGGTGCGACCGGCGTGCAAATTATCGTACCGGTTACCGGGGATATGACGTTCGACGAGCTGCGGGGCATCGGCCAATTCGTCGGCGAATATTTGGCGCGCAAGCATCCGCGGCTATTCACGATCGAGAGGCTGAAGAAGAACCGCGGCGAGCTCATCTACTTCGACTACCTTCAGCATTACGGCGGCAAAACGATCGCCGCCCCCTACACGCCCCGCGCGCGCAAAGGAGCGACCGTGTCGACGCCGCTCACCTGGGACGAGGTGCGCGGCGGCGCGCAGCCAGGCGATTTCCACCTGCTCAACATCGGTGAGCGGCTGCGCCGGACCGGCGATCTGCTGCAGAGCGTACCGCCGCAAAATTTGCGGCCGATTCTCGCCTTTTTGAAGCAGCCGCAGCCGATGCGTTAGCAGATCAGATAAGACTGCCAGTCCGGCTGGCAGCTTGAATTAAGAAAAATTAAGCTGACGCACCCAAAAAAAAGCTGACGCAAAGCTGTTACACGATATTCCGTAATCGAATTTTAGAAAAAGATGCAAACGTACATCTTTTTTCTTTTATATTTATCCATCACATTAAAATTCCTGCAAAAATACATTTTTTTTGGTCCATTCTCATGTTTAGTAAATAAAAGCTTTGAATTACCTGTATATTTGCAGCTTTTTCCTTCCGACAAGCGATTTCGGTTGATAAAAACTGCACATTTGCAGGTTTAGAGAAGCTTCTGTCCGCGTGGACCGAAATCCGGGGTTCGCTCCCTTCCGCGGGCTCCACCCAAGCAGAAACGGCAAAAAATAACGTTATTACTCAAAGCTCCATCATCAATGGCAGCGAAATTTCGAACCACAATTAAGGACTCCCGCTCTACCGTAAACCATCTTTACGGCAATACATACGAATGCAAACCCGATAAAAAGCAACCCGCTCCATATTGTCCCCTTGATGCCTGCAGCCGCAATAAACGCCCCGCCTGCCGCAGAGCCTATCGATACTCCAAGGTTAATGAAGGAAATATAAAGTGCATTAGCAAATTCAGGGGCTTCCGGAGCCTCGGATGTTAGCCATGTCTGGGTCACGATAAGCCCGCTCGTATGAGCGGCTCCCCACAAAATCATCATACCAATGACAGGCACAAACGATATTTCTCCAAAATAAAGCAGCAAGAACGAAATCGCTAATACGAGCGGTTGGAATATTGTCGTTCGCATCCTGTGTACTCCAAGCAATCTCCCGGCAACAAGGTTACCGGCAACACCACCCAGTCCGAAAATGACAAGCATCACACTCACGATTTCATCGCTCATCCCCATCACTTGTCCCAGGAATTCAGCAGAATAGCTATAGACCGAAAACATGGCGGCAAAAATGAACGTTGCGCCTCCAATACTTATCCAAAGAGGAGCTTTGCGCAAGATCCCCAGCTGCTCCTTATACGTCACCTTCTGTGCTGCATCTGTTTTCGGAAGAAAGAAGGCGATCCCGACAGCAGCAATGCTATTTACAAAGGCCGTAAATATAAAAGATGCCTCATAAGAGAATTGATCGGCTATATAGGATGTTAAGGGCACCCCAAGTACCATTCCCATACTGGTACCGACAAATGCTTTTGCAGAAGCTTGTGTCGCTTTATCTTTTGCATACAGTGAAACCGCAGCAACAAAAGCCAAGGAAAAAAATACGGGATGGAATAACGCCGGGAGAATACGAAGCGCCAGCAAAACATAAAAATTTGGCGTATAGGCGGACAAGAAGCTGCTCCCCGTGAAAATAAGCAAAGACGTGATCAAAACGTTTTTACGGTTGAATTTCGAAAGAAGCAGTACCATAAAGGGGCCTAACAGCGCGATGACAAGCGCAAACAGACCAACGAGCATTCCCGCCTGGGACGTACTGACGCTGAAACGCTCCATAATAGCCGGCAATATGCCAACAACGCCAAACTCAATCGTATACAAGCCGAATAAGCCCAGAGCAATAAAAAATATTGGCTTCAAAAACACTCTCTCCCATCATATACGGCTTTACAGAGATCTGCCGTAAACTGGCCCGACATGCCTTCCAGAGCGGTATTGGTAAACGCCACAACGCTGAGCTGCTCCGCTGGATCAACGAACCACGAATGACCATAGGTGCCGCCCATGCGCCAGGTTCCCGGTGATTCCGGTGTATCTGCGGCAGCAGGGTCTTTGAGCAGTGTAAAACCTAGACCGAAGCCTCTCCCTGGCCAATAAGCCATTGGAAGATCTCCAATCTGGTTTGTTGTCATCTGACGGACCAGACTCTCCGGCAAGAGAGGGGCTCCTCCCTTGCGCAATGTTTCCAAGAGCCGCAAAAAATCCCCGGCACTGCCGACCATGCCGGCTCCGCCAGACGGATAGGCGGTATCGTCAAGCGCCCTGCCAGGGGCAAGCCGGAAGCCAGCCGTGCCCTCCATAAATTCCATGCGATGCGGGTCGTGCATACGCCGCGGCTCAGGAGCATCGTTCGCATATACGGTGGTCAGCCGCTCCTGATCGACTGCCATAAACCCGGTATCGCTCATGCCTAGTGGTTGTGTTACCAGAGAACGTACGGCTTCGCTGAGCGGAACATCCGCAACGCTCTCAATTACTGCGCCCAGCACATCTGTAGCGATCGAATATTTCCACTGGGTGCCTGGCGTATAGAGAAGCGGTACGGAGGCAATTCGACGCACATTTTCCACTAATGTAATGCCTGTCTGGTCCATGCCATCCGATACGCCGGCTTGCTCATATGAACCATTTTCCTCTTGAAAGAAGCGGTAAGTCAGCCCGGCCGTGTGCGTTAACAAATGCCGAATTGTCAATGCGGCGAATTGACCGTTTGGCAGACGCGGCCTAAACTCCGGCAACCAGCGGTCAACGCGATCATCGAGCTGCATGCGGCCTTGCGACACGAGTACCACTGCTGCCGTTGAAACGATTGGTTTGGACACGGATGCCAGCCGGAATAACGCATTTTCTTGCATCGCCCGGTTCTGCTCACGGTCGGCGAAACCGGCAGCCCGGCTATAAACGAGTTCACCTTGGGCCGCCACTTTAACAACCGCACCAACCAGCCGCTTATCGGCAAGGGTACGATCAATGACATCATCGATACGTGCCTGTAAACCATCTGTACTTGCTTTGTTTGAATATAATTTACTCAACGGTCTTCATCCTCTCTGAACAGTAAAGTATTGATTACTTTACTTTTGTGAGTATATTATATTAACAAAGAAACCCCGTTTACAGAAGACGATTAAGTTAAATCAGCATCATGACGAAGGAAAACAAGTTAGTTTGCAGAGAAGTCCTTAATTTTAAAGGAGGGCCAAATCGATGGACCATGTTGATAAGCAAATCCTCTTTTATCTTCAAAACCAGGCGAGGATTTCAATGACGGAGCTGGGCAAATGTGTCGGGCTGTCCCAACCTGCTGTAACGGAGAGAGTAAGACGGCTGGAGGAGAAAGGAATTATTGAGGAGTACCGTACGATTATTTCTTCGGAGAAAATCGGGAAAAAAGCTGCAGCCTACATCTTGTTTCGTACAAGGGATTGTCATGCATTCCTTGATTTTTGCCGCTCATCTCCCGATGTCGTCGAATGTTATCGGATAAGCGGGGAACATAACTACTTATTGAAAGTCATAACCGACTCAACACGGTCTCTCGAACAATTTGGAAATCAGTGCGATAAATACGGGACGTACACGATTCTTATCGTGATGTCATCGCCCATCGATCATAAATTCCTCATACCGGCGCTCGAAGAAGCAAATGTACTTACCGAGCTGGAATAGTTCAGACAGCCCGTAAACGCAGCAAAGGCTGCCAGTCGGGCTGGCAGCCTCTTTTTAACATTATTAAATCGTTTTATTTGTGTGCCGCAATTGTGCATTCAAAGCTTTCTTTTTTCGAAAAAAGAAAGCGAAAGTCCCGGTGCAACCTCTTGCTCCTTCACTTGCAGAAAGCCGTTTTTCAAATAAAGGTTTTTGGCCGGATTATTTCTCGCAGCGGTGGCCACCACGAATTTTGCTGCCGATTGTTCCAGCCGCTCCACGAACCGAAGCAGCGCTTGCGCAATCCCTCTGCGGAAATAAGCGGGATGGACGATTAACCGGTGAATATCTACAGTATCGTCTTCCTTTTTGTAGGAGATCACTCCCGCCAGCTCACCTTGCTCAAAAAAGCCATAAAAGCTTTCTCCGCATGCCGTTAACGATCCAATCGTCTCCTTAAGCGGAGGGAGATCATGAAATTGAATGAGCTCCGCCTCCACTTCGTAGGCAGGGATTTGAACGGCAAGAACTTGCCGGGCCGTCTCTTCTTTGGCAATCCAAAGTTTGGCAATCATTAGCTTCACCCCCGAGGTCTTGCACTGCTGTGCTGCTCACCAACCTCCGGCTGTTTCTGACCCACTCCCTAATTCTTCACCGCAGCGATCAAGAGGAAAATGGGCCGACGGGTTTCGTCCCGCATTTCGGCGTATTTGGCCAGCATTTCTGGCGTCGGTTGCGGCTCGGATAATTTCGTTAAGCTGAAGCCGGAATCAAGGAGCGCATTGACATAAGCGGCAACGGTCCGATGATATTTGACGACATCATGGTCCAGAAAGCTTGTCAGCCGTGCACCTTCATTCTGGTAGTCGTCGACAGGCCAATGCAGCCGCTCTCCTTGCGGACCGTAATGCCAGTCTTGGGCAGCGAGTGCGGTAAAGACCGGATGTTCGACCGAGAGTATGAATGCGCCCCCCGGTACGAGACCATGATGAACCTTCCGGCAGACGTTGTCGAAGCGCTCGACATAATGAAGGGCAAGCGAACTGATCGCCAAATCGAATTCCCCGGCGGCAAAATCGATGTCTTCAATCGCGAGACGACGATACTCAATCGCGGAATCGTTGGTGTTCTCTCTGGCACGCTCCAGCATTTTCTCCGAGAGATCTACTCCGACCACCGACCGCGCCTGCTGTTCGCGCGCATACCGGCAATGCCAGCCATAACCGCAGCCAAGATCGAGAACTCTTTTGCCGCGAAGCTCGGGAAGCAACGCACGAAATGCGGGCCATTCCCCGGCCGCATTCAATCCGCCGGTCGAACGTGGCATCTGACTGTATTTTTCGAAAAATCCGAGATCATCATATTTATTCTGTTTCATCAAATATGCGACTCCTAACTTGATCTTGTTCTTTCAAGAGGAAATTGCTGCTCCAATCGATTTTCACTTATACTTTACCATCACAATATGAAAAGGATCTATTCATAATGGCGGCCACCGATTCCCGCTCAATAATTTTATACGGGAGGTAAAAATTACCTCTTTCCACAACACTTCCAGGTTCCGTGAGAAGCTTCGTCATATATTTGACGCCTTCCGCTCCGATATCTTCGAAAGGCTGAGCGACCGTCGTCAGCTTGGGCGACGATATGTTGGCAATCGATAAATTACCGAAACCGATGACCGATATATCCTGCGGAACTCGAAGTCCCGCATCCTGAATGCAGCGCATAGCTCCGATCGCGACCTCGTCTGCAGCTGTAAAGACCGCTGTTATGCCGGTCTTCTCTCTCGCTGCTAGCAATTGCTTCATGGCGGAATACCCGTCATCGAAGCCTAACTTTCCGTAAGCGACCATTTCTTCAGAAAAAGGAAGCTTGTAAAAATCGAGCCCCTGTTTATAACCCATGAAACGCGATACGATATCATTGGCCGGATCCGTCAGGGGCAGCGAAATCATTCCGATGTTTCGGTGACCGCGGGATACCAGAAATGAAATCGCATCAAAAGCCGCCCGAATATCATCCACCTTATAGGCCGACATTTTAGCGGATTCATGCGTACCGAGCAGGAGAACGACAGGAATATCGAGACTTTCAAAAATCTCGTCATAAACAGACGGGACATATCCGGCTAACATGATGCCGTCTACCAGATGCCGTCTCGCAAACGATAATGCATCTTCAAGCCCTTCCTTGGACATGTTTTCACTTCTAAGCTCGTAAAGCACCAAATCAATGTCATGAAGCTTTGCTGCTTTGCTGATACCGCTATATAATTCGCTGAAGTAGTAAGCGGTAATATAAGGAAAAATAACGCCGATTGATAATTTGTTGCTTTTTACGTTAAGAATTTTCAATGTCTCGTTTTTGAAATAATTTAATTTTCTCGCGGCATACATGACGCGTTCACGGGTTTCAGCGTTTACCAATTCAGGCTTGTTCAGCGCCCTGGATACGGTTGCGATCGAAATTCCGGCATATTTTGCGATGTCATTTATGGTAGCCACAACAACCCTCCGTTTCTATCCTTTGACCGGGAGCCGGCTAGCGGCACCGTTACTAGCAGATCGCTCCGACAAACCTTTCGATGATCTAACGGAACTGAAGTAGCTCTTATTTTGCATTTATGAGCCCCGAACAACCCGTAAACGGGCGGCGAGCAGGTACGATCCAATTGCTATCATTATACCCAATGCGCACACTGTACGATAGAGCGTGCTTGTCCCCTCGCCGCTTCTACGTACGCTCCGGGCGTCAGAATCCAAGAGGCCAGCCGTTATAAACGGCCAGCCTCACTTGGATTCCTTTATAGCACCCTGCAAAAGTTATCGGTTCACCATCGATCACAACGCTGATGATATTAGCGGACGGGTCAGCCTGTCCCTTTGCCGGATTACTTGTTGGCGATGCTCGTCTTCAAATTGTCGGCCGCCTTGTCCAGCACCTGCTTGACATTGCCGCCATCCCAAATGCTTACCAGCGCAGGCGTCAAAACTTGCGAATACTGGCTCATTTCCGGAACATTCGGCATCACCTGGCTGTGCTCCAGCTGCTTCATGAACCCTTGCACAATTTCGTCATTTTTGAATTTCTCGTTATCTTCAAGACCTTTAACCGCCGGAATGAAACCGTTCGTTTCATAGTCTTTGGCCAGCATTTCCTTGGACGTCAGGAAGTTTGCAAACAGCTTCGCTGCGTTCGGATATTTCGAATAGGCGGACACATAGAACGAGTGGGTCCCGATTAAGGAAAGCGGATATTGGCCGCCCGGCATTGCCGGAAGCGGGATGACGCCGACTTCAAACGGCAGCTTCCGGAAGCTTGACGCAGCCCAGCTGCCGTCAAAGTTGATCGCCACTTTGCCTTGCTCGAACAGCCCCGACTTGAGGTCGCCGGTAAGGTCGGCCGCTTTAAACGGCAACGTTGCTTTCAGTGTTTGCAGGAACTCCAGTCCTTTGACCGCGCCTTCGTTGTTCATGCCGATGTCGCTCGTATCCGTGCCGTTCTTTCCGAAAATGTACCCGCCGTAACCGAGCATAAACGAAGAATTCAGATACCAGTGGGACGGGTCGAACATAAAGCCGAACTTGTTGCTTGGAATGTCGTTGAACTTCTTCGCAAACGCGACGATGTCGTCCCACGTTTCGAATTTCGTGTCTTTCACCAACTCTTTATTGACAAACAGCGCATACGTATAAATGTCGCGCGGATACCCGTACAGAATGCCGTTGTAGGTCGAGGAGTCAATCGACAATTGGCTCATGCTGCTGCGGGTTTCCTCTTCAAAATAATCGTTCGGCAGCACAATCCCGGAATTCACCGACGTTCCCAGCGCGTCGGATACGATCTCCACCACGTCTCCGCCGGTTCCGGCCGGCCCGTCCGTGCTCAGCCTTCCCGGGCTATCCCAGCTGTTCACTTCTTCGATCTTCACCTTGATGTTGTATTTCTTCTCGAATTCTTGAGCCGCATACTCCGTATAGGCGCTTTTGCCCGCCCAGAGGACCAGTTCCGCGCCCGGTTCGGGCTGCAGCTCGTCCGACGCCTCGGCTTCATTTGCCGCCGGTTGCTCCGGTTGTTGCTCCGCTTGTTGTTGCGGCTTCCCGCCGCAAGCGGCCACCGTCAACATCATGACTGCGGATAATACCAGAAGTGCAAGTTTCTTTTTCATCTGCCTCACTGCTCCTTTGTTGTTTGTACCCGGTACCACTGCATAAGCATGAATCATATCGTGATCGGCAACGCCAATAGGCAGCCTGCCGCAAACACCGAAAATGCGGTTGAAGCATGAAACAGAACAAATGATGAAATAAATTTTCATATATAAGATTTGTTTTTACATTGAGATAAACCTATCAGAATTATAATTTGTGATCAATAGACAGAGTGTCAAAAAAATATTCGCCCTATTTAAGCCCTATTAAATGCATGATTGATTTTAAACTGATCAAAAACTTATTTATTTTCCAGTTCAGACTCCTTATTTGAGGACAAATCCACTTTTCAAAATAATGACTCGTTTTTTCAATTCGATTAAGATAAAATTCTCTTTATAATCGTTTTGCAAACTTTCTGTCAGGAGGCCGCACACAATGAATGAATTGATCAACCGACTGCCCAAGATTGAACTGCACTGCCACTTAGACGGCTGCGTAAGACCGCAGACGCTCGCGGATATCGCGAGGCGCGAAGGCATTGAGCTTCCCGCCGGCAGTTTGGAGGAGCTGACCACTTTGATGAAAGTTCCGCCTTCCTGCAGCAGTCTGGTCGAAGCTTTGAAATGCTTTGAGCTGCCGCTTAAGTGCATGCAGACCCCTTATGCGCTGGAGAGGATCGCCATGGAATTGGCGGAGGACGCCGCCCGTGAAAATGTAAAATATATCGAAGTCCGATTCGCTCCCCATCTCCACACCGAGCAGGGCATGACAGTTGAAGATGCCATTGTGAGCGTAGGCGCGGGCCTTGCGGCTGCCGAGAAAAAAACCGATATTATCGCGCGGATGATCGTCACCTGCATGCGCAATCATTCGGTCGAGGTCAACATAGAAGCGGTTCGCGCCGCTGCGAAATTTTTGGGGAAAGGCGTCGTCGGCGTCGACTTGGCCGGCGATGAAGAGAACTTTCCGCCGGAGCTGCACGAGAAGGTGTTCCAGCTTGCCGATGAGCTCGGAATTCCCGTTACGATTCATGCCGGAGAAGCGGGAGGGGCGAACAATATCCGCACCGCTGTCGAACGGCTGCATGCGCGGCGGATCGGCCACGGCGTCCGTCTCTACGAGGATGCAGGGGCCCAGCAGCTGCTTCACGACCGGAACATTCCGCTGGAAATGTGCGTCACCAGCAACGTACAATCGAAGGCCGTTGACTCGCTCGAGAAGCACCCGATCCGCTCGTATTTGGAGCGGGGAATCGGCGTAACAGTTAACTCGGACAACCGCACCGTGAGCGATACCGATTTGACCAAGGAGTATCAGTTGCTCGCGGACCATTTTCAATTTAAGGCAGCCGACTTTAAAAAAGTAGCCGTACAGGCGATCGAAGCCGCCTTCGTAGAGCCCGAACTGAAGCCGGAGCTGCTTCGGAAGTTTCAAGAAGAATGGGACAAGCTTGGCATTTAGAAAATTTCATAAGCTACGAAGAGGTGCCATCCATACGGTTGGCATCTTTTTCATGTTAAGGGCGTCATTTGACAAATCTCATGAAAAAGTGGGAATGTCATAAAAAACATTGGTACAAATAGAAAAAGGCAGGGTGCTTGCAGGTTGGACACATGCGGTTGCGTTATGTGCATTGTTTCGGGACAGCGAGGTGATTCAATCTTTGTTTGGCGGGGACCCGCTCGAGGTATGATCGTCTAAAGTATCCATTTTGGTGTTGCGATCAGGATTGGACTTACTTTAGATTGGTTTGTCAAGAAGATTTCGTACAGCTGAATTGTTACGGGCAAGCCCCATTTTTCGACTCCAATCCCTACTTCTATAGGTTATTCTTGAGATATAAGTACTCATAGCTACATCAAGAGGGAAACTACCAAAAAAACCAATAATTGGAAATAATGATGTGAAAAATGGCCACTTCAGATCAAAAAACGTTTGAGAAAGCGCCAACAAGTCTCTGTCCCTCTTGCAAGAAGGGAACGCTTTGGAAATATTGGATTGTCGGTTCCCTTGATCTTGTGAAATGCGATCATTGTGATTATACGTTTTATCCCGAATTGCAGGACAGGAAATAGATGGAATCTATTTCTCCAGCCTATAAGCAATGATCAGTTATACTGCTCCGTCAAAATAACGGGTTCATCTTCTGTGATCGCGACGGTATGTTCATACTGAGTCGACCATTTGCCATCCGCCGTTCGTGCCGTCCATCCATCCGGATCTACGGTCATCCGGTAAGTTCCTTCATTGATCATCGGCTCAATGGTGATCACCATGCCCGCTTTGAGCCGAAATCCTTTTCCCGGGCTTCCAACATGCGCATAGCTAGGCTCCACATGCAAGTCTCTCCCTACTCCGTGCGCCATCAAATCGCGGACGACGGAAAAGCCGTGTGATTCCGCATGGCTTTGGATTGCATGGGTGACATCCCCGATCCGATTGCCTACGACGGCCTGCCTGATCGCAAGATACAGACACTCCTTCGTTACATTCATCAGTTTTCGGGCTTGTGCCGACACTTCTCCTACCGCATAGCTCCAGGTGGAATCGCCCACCCAGCCGTTGTATTTGGCAACGATATCGATGGTGACAATATCTCCATTTTTCAAGGGAGTACCGCTCGGAAAGCCGTGGGCAATGACATCATTGACCGCAGCGCAAGTGGCGTATTCATACCCGTTGTATCCGATCGTGTATGGCTCCGCTCCCCTGTTCGCAATAAACTTTTCCACGTAGTTATTAATCTCCAGCGTCGTTACACCCGGCTTGATCATGTTGGCGATTTCCTTATGGCATGCCGCCACTATTTGCCCCGCCGCTTTCATCTGTTGAATTTCATCCATTGTTTTGATAATGATCACCTGTTATCCCCCTTTCCCTCTCTCAGCCCTCTAAGCAGAAGTTCGGTGATAATCGAAGGATCCGGCGGCATTTCCTGATGGTAAAGATAGATTCCATAGCTGCCGATCAATGACCCCAATAAACCGTTCGAAAGCGATTCAGCTTTAAGCTGTACACCGATTTCCTTCGCTTCCATCGCTCGCTCGACACACTCCGCCAGCGGCTTGTAAAGCTCATGCTGAAATTGGACACTGAGCTGCTGACGGAACATTTCGTCCAAATTGCAGTAGTTTTCGGAAGCCGCTTTATAGACAAGATAGACAGACGTATGCAGCATCCACGTTTGCAGCAAGGCGTTACAGTAGCTTTCAAGCTGCTGAACAGGGCTTTCATGCGAGGCAAAAATCTGGCCCGTAACTTCTGCGGCAATTGCCAAGCCCGCTTCCATGACTTCCCGGAGCAAGATCTCCTTGTTGCTGTAATAATGGTACACCGTACCATAACCTAATCCCGCTTCTTTGGCCACATCACGAATGTCATATTGGTTTCCCTTCGCCACCATGACTTTTTCGGCAGCCTTCCTGTCCAACGTTAATTATTCAAGCATATCTCTTGCTTATCGTCCTATGGACTGAAACGCTCAGTCGTCTTCGTTTCGGTGGTCCTTCCCTTTTCTCTTCTCATCATCTTTGTCTCTGCCTTTGCCTTTATCCTCATGTTTATCTTTGTCTTTGTGCTTGTCAGTTGACTCTCTTTCCTCACTTTTAGGCTTGATGCGTTCTTTATCTTCGCGCTTCTCTTTCTTCTGATCCACGCTCACAGCGGGAAATGGCTGCACGGGCTCGTCTTGCAGCGCCTCGCTCATGATCGCATGGAACACTGCGGCGGCGGCCTTCGACGTCGTCGTTAAAAAATGGCTGGAGTCGGACTGATCGTAACCGAGCCAAACGGCGCAGACAAGCTGAGGGGTATAGCCGACAAACCAGTTGTCTTTGGCCCCTTCCCCGTTCGTCCCCGGCATTTGGGTTGTGCCGGTCTTGCCCGCAACAGGGCGGTCTGCGAGCGCTGCCGCTTCACCGGTGCCCTCCCTCACGACACCCTCCAGCATCGCGGTCATCGTTCTGGCCACCAATTGCTCCGTCGTTTTCACGCCCGATGGACTCCCTGCTTCCGCCAATACCGCGCCATCCGCCGTTTCGATGCGCTTGATGGTGTGTGCCGGCATCCGTACGCCGTCGCTTGCGAAAACGCCGAACGCTTCGGCCATCTCGAGCGGCGATACGCCCTCCTGCAGACCGCCAAGAGCCAGACCGAGCGTCCGGTCAGCGTCTGTAAGCTTCAGTCCGAAACGGGCAGCCGCATCCATGCCGGCATCGATGCCGATTTCATCGAGCAGCCGAACCGCCGGGACGTTATAGGAATGAATGAGCGCTTCGTAGAGCGTCACTTCACCGTGATAAGACCCGCCTGCGTTTTTCGGCTGATAGCCGCCGAAATCGACCGGTTCGTCCAGCAGGGTGTCCTCGGGACTGTACCCGCGCTCCAGGGCCGGCGTATAAACTGCAATCGGCTTCATCGTGGACCCGGGCTGGCGCTTCAGCTGGACGGCGCGGTTAAAGCCTCGAAATGGCTGGTCGCCTCTTCCGCCTACAAGCGCCCGGATGCCTCCGTCCCGCGGATCGACCAAGACGGAACCGCTTTGTATGAGCTGATCAGAGCTGCTTTCGGGAAAAAGCGAGTCGTTTGCGTAGACACGTTCGGCCGTCTGCTGCATATGCGGGTCCATTTCCGTATAAATGCGCAGCCCGCCGTGCAGGACGTCGTTTTCGCTTAGTCCGTACAGGTTGGAAGCCTCGCGAATGATTTGGTCCACATAATAAGGATGCTTGATGCCGTTTGTTCGGTCCGGTTTTGCACCCTTTAGCATCACCGGTATGCGGCTCGCCTGCTTGCAGGTTTGCTCATCGATGAATCCCTGTTCTCTCATCGTCTCAAGCACGAGATTACGGCGTTCTTTCGCTTTCTCGGGATGCTTATACGGCGTAAGGGCGGACGGCGCTTTAATCAGCCCGGCAAGCAGAGCGGATTCCGACAGCGTCAGCCGGCTGACCGGCTTGCCGAAATAGGTTTCGGCGGCGCGTTTAATACCCCAAGCCCCTTCACCGAAATAAATCTTATTCAGATACATTTCCATAATTTTCGGTTTATCGTAGTTTTCTTCGATCTTGCGTGCGAGGAGAACCTCGCTCCACTTTCGTTTCCAGGTCCTCTCGTGAGACAAGAAAACGTTTTTCGCCAGCTGCTGCGTGATTGTGCTGCCGCCTTGCACAGTTCCTCCCGCGGTAATATTGGTGAAGAGCGCCCGCATAATCCCCCGCAAATCCATGCCGTCATGCTCGAAGAAGCGTTTGTCCTCAATCGCTACGACGGCTTCAATTAAATGTTTCGGCATAGCGTCATAGCCTACCGGCTCAATGACATTTTGAGCGATTCGGCTTGCTTCATTGCCTGTATGGTCATAAATAATCGTCGCCGACGGAAGCGGCTTATCGAGCAGCGACACATCCTGCACCGCGACAAGCATCCGAAAAACGCCCCATCCCGCCGCGCATCCGACCACGATTAAACCGGCGGCGATCAGTAACGCCCATCTGAAGATTGTTCTTTTACTTTTACTTTTACTTTTTCTCGCTGCGTTTTCCGCTTTCATACGAATTCCTCCATATACCATGCCCGAACTTATTGCCTAGTGTACAGGTATTCGCACGAATGAGCTTTTTTAGGTACGTACGTCCTGATTATCCGGGCAGACGACTTCATGGCGAGGATTGAAGTGTATCGGGATATGAAAAAAACACCTAACGAATACGGAATTCGCAGGCGCTTCGGACGTAATACATGCCATTGCGTCAGCGTTCGCTCGTCTCCGGGTACCGGAACAAAGGTGGTGAAAACGAGCGGAGAGGCTGACTTGTGGCTGGTGAAGCGTCAGCGTTCGCCTAAAGGCTTTCTGGAAAGAAAGCCACTTTGGAAGCATACGCTTAGACGGATCGTTCCCTTAATTAAAAATACAAATGAAAACGATCCGTTTACAACAGCGATCGTAAGAATGATCCACCCGCGCAGCGGCTTCCCTTTACAACAAGGGCGAAAGCATATGCGCCACAACCTCGTACGCGCGCTGCCGGCGGGAACGCGAGGCGTAGGTGTGCAGATTCAGCTCGTAGCTGTCGTCCAAATCCTGTATGAAATCCTGCTCCAGCCGGCGGATCGCGCCCTTATCGTACAGCATTGCGTTAATTTCGAAGTTGCTGAAGAAGCTGCGCAGGTCCATATTCGCCGTGCCGACCGCCGCGACCAGTTCATCGACGATAAGCACTTTGGCGTGCAAGAACCCTTTCCGGTAACGGAAGATGCGTACGCCGGCCTCGAGCAGTTCCTGTACGTAGGACAGGGAAGCATACATGACGAGCTTGGAATCGGACACATGCGGCAGGATAAGCCGCACATCGACGCCGCTCAGCGCCGCCGTCCGCAGCCCCATCAGCACGCTGTGATCGGGAATGAAATAAGGCGTCGCTATATAGATACGTTTAGTCGCTGCGGCAATCGCCGAGAACATGCTTTCCAGAACGGAATCGGCATTGCTGTCCGGTCCGCTGGCGACAATCTGCACCTGTTCCGTGCCGCGGCAGCGGTGCTCCGGCATGTAGACGGCATCGTCCAGCTTCTCGCGGGCGGTAAACCACCAGTCGCGCATAAAGATCAGCTGCAAATAATAGACCGCATCCCCTTCAAGCCGCAGGTGGGTATCCCGCCAGAACCCGAGCTTTTTGTCCATTCCCAAATATTCGTCCCCGATATTGATGCCGCCCACAAAACCGGCCGTGCCGTCGATGACGGTGATTTTGCGGTGATCGCGGTAATTGATCCGTTTATCGAAGAATGCGATGCGCGGCGCGAGAAAACATTGGACCTGGACGCCGGCATCCCGGAGCTCATTGACAAAGGATGAGCGGATATCGATGCTGCCGACCCCATCGTAAATAAGGCGCACCTCCACCCCTTCGCTCGCCTTGCGGACGAGCACCTCCTTGAACCGTTCGCCCGTTGCGTCGCTGCGGAACGTGTAGAAATCGAGATGTATATGATGACGCGCGCCTTCCATCGCCGACAGCATCGAGCTGTACGTTTTGTCCCCGTTCGTCAGCACCTCGCTCACGTTGCAGCCCGTAATCGGAAGCATCGAGAAACTGCTCAGCAGGTTGAACAGCCGCTCCTGGTGATGAAAGGCGGGATTGTCCATATCGGTCGGCCGGTTAACGAGCACGCTGCGGCGCAGCGCCTGCAGCTGCACTTCGCGGGCAATGACGCCCTGCTTCCGCACCCGGCGGCGATGCCGGTATTCCTGCGCAAGAAAGTAATACATGACAAAGCCGATTATCGGAAGCACAAACAGAATGAGCAGCCACGCCACCGTTTTTGCCGGTTTGCGGTATTCGAGAATTAGTATGGTTGCGATTTGAAAAATAAACACGAGCAGCGCGGCGACCAGCCAGACCATAAGTGCACCTCTTTCGAACGTATTGGTTGTACCTATTAGAACGATCCTGAAAAACCGTTACCATTACAGGTTGTTCTTGGATGCTAACGGAAGCAGTGAGCTTGTCGATTAACTGTTCATAACTTCGGAAATCTGCGGAAGACCACAAAATGTATGCGAAAAATCATACATAATGAGCGGCACACACACCGAATCAGTCGATTCTAATCGAAAATTCATATACAAAACGTGATTTGAGCCCTGATTCTGTATATGTATTCGAAAAATCATATACATTCTCTGCATGTGTCCGTTCAACATT
Source organism: Paenibacillus beijingensis (assembly GCF_000961095.1). NCBI lineage: Bacteria > Bacillati > Bacillota > Bacilli > Caryophanales > Paenibacillaceae > Paenibacillus > Paenibacillus beijingensis. The sequence continues at coordinate 882,104 of NZ_CP011058.1, forward strand.
AAAACTTTCCACAATGAATCGACAGCCTCGCAGTGGACGTTATTCAGCTCATGTTGTTCGATTTGAAAATCTAACGGAAGTATCGGACCTTATTTCTGTTTTTCTGTCTGAAAATAGACCATTTTGAATCGAATAAGAGCTGTCAGTTCCGTTAAATATCCAAATGGGCTCATAAATGCAAAATAAGAGCACGGAGTTCCGTTAGATCATCTTGACTGCTGCCACACCGCCCTCCGGATCCTACCGTGTTTCGCACTCTGACAGCTCCGACCGTTCCTCACTCACGCTCCCGCTCCTACCGCTCCTACCATTCCTACCACTCCGACCGTTCCCTCACGCTCCTACCACTCCGACCGCTCCTACCATTCCTCCCGCTCCTCGCGTACTTCCCGCTTCTCCCGTTCCTCCCGCGCGCGCTTCAACTCGCCCTTCAGATCGTCCCGCACGCTGTGCCGCCACAAGGAAACGCCCGTCCGGTAAGCCGCCCGCCCGTTCAAGTGGCCCGCCACCGGCCCGGTCATAAAGACAAACACGATGCCTAGTAACAGCTTTGCACTCACATGGCCGAGGTAAAACATAAAATAAAGAAATGCGCCGGTTAATACGGCAAGCACGCCGAGCGTCGCGCTTTTGGTCGCGGCATGCGACCTCAAGTAGACGTCCGGAAGCCGGATCAGTCCAAACGCGCTGAGCGCGCTGACCAAAGCGCCGAACAGCACCAGCAGGCCGATCAGCAGCTCACCGGCTCCCATTATCGTCTCCGCGTTCAATGACATCACCTCTTTCAATATATCTGGCAAATGCCGTTGTGCCGATAAACGTCAAAATCCCGATGACCAAAATAATATCGAAGTAGGCCCGCGTTTGAAACAGCATGCATATGACCGCGATCATCGACAGCAGAATGACGCCGATCGTGTCGAGCGCCGCAATCCGGTCCGCCATCGACGGCCCTTTGATGAGCCGATACAAACAGCCGAGCACAGCCAGCGACAGCAGGATAAGCGATGCAAGCAGCAGATTCGACAGCATTAGCGGGTCACCTCCATTATCGCTTTTTCAAATGTTCCTTTAATCTGCTTCGACAGCAGCTCCGTGTCTTCAATGTCCATCGCGTGAATGTATAAGGTGCGTCCGTCCCGCGACACGTCCAGCGTCAGCGTCCCCGGCGTCAGGCAGATGAGACAGGAGAGCAACGTGACTTCCCAATCCGATTTCAGCTCGGTAGCATACGCGAATATTCCGGGGCGGATATTCAGCTTCGGCCGGACGATCTGGCCCATGACAGTGAAGCTGGAGACGACCAGCTCTTTCAGAAACAGCAGCAGCAGCTTGACGACGGCCCACACCCGTTTCATATAAAACCCCTCCGGCCAGAAACGATGCAGCAGACCGATCAGCGCCATGCCGAGCAAATAGCCGACCGCAAACCGCGGATAGGACCATTCACCCGATAGAAACATCCAAACGACAGCAACGACGAGATTCAACAAAATTTGCAGCGCCATCCCACTACTCCTTTAGTACCGCATCAATATACACAGACGGGTGGACAAGCGCGTCCGACGCCTGGGAAACGAACGAATAGACCCACTCGGAGCCGATACCGAGCAGCACGATAAGCACGCACAGCCCCACCGCCGAGTAAACCGTCCCTTTGCCGGGCGGCAACTGAGGCTGAGGGTCCGATTTTTCTTCACCAAAAAAAGCCTGGATAAAAATCCGCATCATGGAATACAGCACGAGGAAGCTCGAAGCCAAGCCGATGGCGGTCAATGCGTATTCATGATCGGCCAGGCCGCCCCGGACCATCAGCAGTTTGCCGGGAAAGCCGCTGAGCGGCGGGATGCCGACGAGTGCCAGCGCGACAATGAAAAACATCCATCCCAGTAGCGGGTACCGCTTGATCATGCCGCCCATCTCCTGCAGCCGGCTCGTCCCGGCCGCCTGGATGATCATGCCGCCCAGCATGAACATAAGCGCTTTGGCGACCATATCGTGCAGCAAATAAAACACCGCGCCATCCAGCGCATCCCGGGAAGCGACCGCGATGCCAAAGGCGATGAAGCCGACGCTGATCACCACGTTATAATTCAAGATCCGGTAAATATCCGAGAAAGCAATCGCCCCGATCCCTCCCAGTATCATCGTGGACGCCGCCATCCAGCCGATCAAATCATGTGCGACTCCCGCATCGTGGTAGAAAATAAGCGTAAAAACGCGAATGATGGCGTACAGCCCCACCTTGGTGAGCAATGCGCCGAACAGCGCCGACACCGCAGCCGGCGGCGCGCTGTAGGAACCGGGCAGCCAGAAGAAGAGGAACAGCCCCGCCTTCAGGGCGAACACAATGAGAAACAGCACGGCGATAACGTTCAGCATTCCGCCCTGCCCCGCTTCCGCCACGCGGACGGACAAGTGCGCCATGTTGAGCGTGCCGACCACTCCGTACAAATAAGCGACCGCCGCGACGAACAAGGTCGAGGATACGATATTGATCAATATATATTTCAGCGTCTCGCGCAGCTGCCGCTTTGTGCCGCCGAGCACGATCAGCGCGTAAGAGGCGATGAGCAGCACCTCGAAGCAGACGAACAGGTTGAACAAATCGCCGGTCAAGAACGAACCGGATACGCCCGCCAGCAAAAAGTGGAAAAAAGGATAAAAATAATGCCGCTCCCGCTGCTCCCCGATCGTGCGGAACGCATACAGCAGACAGGCAGCCGCGACAACCGACGTCGTCAGCACGAGCAGAGCCGCCAGCATGTCGGCCACGAACACGATGCCGTACGGCGCCATCCATCCGCCCATTTGCAGCGTCTGGATTCCTCGATGCCCCACCTGGTACACCATCACCGCGGCAGAAGCGGCGCACAGCAGCACGCCGAACATGCTGATCCACCGCTGCAGCGCGAGCCGGCCGTTCAGGAAGATCAGCAGCACCGCCGTGCACAGCGGAATGAGGAGCGGGAAGACGATCAGGTTATTCATCTTGGTCTCCCTTCAGCTGCTCCATATCGTCGGTGCCGAGCTTTTGATACGCTTTATAGGCCAGCACGAAGAAGAACGAGGTGACCCCGAAGCTGATCACAATCGACGTCAAAATAAGAGCCTGCGGAAGCGGATCGACATATGACTTCGCATGCTCGCCGAGCAGCGGCGGCGCTCCTTTTTTGGGCCGGGACATCGTCAGCAGCAGCAAGTGGACGCCGTGGGTAAGCAGCGAGGTGCCGAGAATGATGCGCAGCAAGCTTTTGGACAAAATGAGATAGACGCCGACCGCAAACAGCACGCCGATCGCCAAAGACATGTACAGCTCCATGACTATATGTCCCTCCCTATCGTAAAAATGATGGTCATCGTGACGCCTACGACGGACAAATAGACGCCCAGATCAAACAGCACGGCCGTCGCCAGCTCCGTCCTGCCGAGCAGCGGCAAATCGAAATAACCGAACGCATGGCTGAGGAACGGCGCGTCGAACAGGAACGAGCCGATCCCCGTCAGCAGGGCGATCATCAGTCCGGCTGCCGTCAAGCTGCGGAAGTCGACCGGGATGACCTGCTCCATCGTGTTCATGCCGAAGGCCATGGATAGCAGCACGAGCGCCGATGAGGTCAACAGCGCCGCGATAAAACCTCCGCCCGGCTCATGGTGACCGGAGAAAAACAGGTACAAGGCGAACGTCAGGATGAGAAAAATGACCGCTTTCGATACCGTCCTCAGGATGACATCGTTGCTTGCGGGCAGATGAATGTCCGGCCGCCTCTTGCCCTTCATGCGCACCGCGTGCGGCTCCCGGCGGCCGGTGCGCAACCGCGAGCCGCCGGCGGCATCGTCCGGATCCAGGCTGAGCTTGATGAGCGCGTAGATGCCGAGCGACGCAATGCCGAGCACCGTAATTTCCAGCAGCGTATCGAATCCTCTGAAATCGACGAGAATGACGTTCACCACATTTTTCCCGCCCGCCGAATGATAGCTTTCCTGCAGAAAGAACTCGGAGATCGAGCCGAACGTCGGGCTGCCGCTTGCTCCCAGCGCGATTAACGTGACGACAGCGCCAACGCCGGTCGCGATCAAGAAATTGGTCAGCTTGAACCTCAGCGCGGACACTTCCCTTTTTAATTTGGGCAGGTGGTAAAAGCAGAGCAGGAACAACGTGACGGATACCGTTTCGACGATCATTTGCGTCAGCGCCAAGTCCGGCGCCCGGAACAGCACGAAGAACAGCGTCACCATATAACCCGCCGCACCGGTCCAAATTATGGCCATCAGCCGCGAGCGGGCAAACGGCACGGCCGCGGCCGAGACAATCAGCACGGCGATAATGACCGCTTCATATAGGGAAAGCGGCGCATACTGCGACATGTCGATCCGGAGCGAGCCCGACAGGAACATCGTAATCCCGAGCGCCGCGATGAAGAAGACGAAGATGTAGCTCAAGTAATCGCGTACCGAGCCGGTCATATAGGCGCCCGTCAGGCGGGCTGCCCCCCGCTCGGCTGTACTTAGGCTCCAGTCGTAAGCGCGGTTCAGCGAGATGCGGGTGAACAGCGGCTCGCGCAGCGGCTTAAACCACCTGTGCAGCTTATAAAGAACGATGCCGGCCGCAATAATGCCCGCCGTCATGAACACTTCCGGAGTCCAGCCGTGCCAGAAGGCGATATGAACGGCGAGGTGCTCATCCGCCGGCAGCGTGCGCGGTACAATCGCGGCTATCGCCGGCTCGATAAGCGAGTGAGAGAGCAGGTTCGGGAACAGCCCGAACACGAGCGCCAGCAGCCCGAGCACAGCGGGCGGAATAAGCATGCCGAGCGGCGCTTCATGGGGCTTGCGCTCCAGCTTGTCCGGCTGCAGCGGACCGGTAAACGTCCGAAACAGCAGAATCATGCTGTAGACGAAGGTGAACACGCTCGCCATCCAGGCGACGGCCGGAATGAGCACGCTCCACGTCTGCGCGTTCCAGACGTCCATATGAAGCGTGTCCAGCACCGCCATCAGGAACATCTCTTTGCTCAAATATCCGCCAAACGGCGGCAGGCCCGCCATCGAAAACGTGCCGAACAGCGCAATCGTGAACGTGACAGGCATAAGCGGCAGCAGGCCGCCCAGCTTGCGGATGTCGCGCGTCCCCGTTTCATGGTCGACGATGTCGGCCACCATGAACAGCGCGCCTTTGAAGGCGGCGTGATTCACAATGTGGAAGACGGCGGCCGTAACCGCCCCGGTATAAAGCAGCGCTTCCGCCCCCGCAGCGGAAGCGGCGGCGGAGCCTAATCCGAGCAGGCTCATGATGAGGCCCAATTGACTGACGGTTGAAAATGCGAGCATCGCCTTCAAATCCGTCTGCTTTAGCGCCCGGAACGAGCCGTAAATGAGCGTCATCAGCCCGAATCCCGAGACGAGCCAGAACCACTCCGCCGCTCCCGCAAAGAACGGATTGAACCGGGCAACGAGATAGAGCCCCGCCTTCACCATCGTCGCCGAATGCAAATACGCGCTGACCGGCGTCGGGGCCTCCATCGCATCCGGCAGCCAGATGTGAAACGGAAATTGCGCGGACTTCGTAAACGCACCAAGCAGGATCAGCAGCATGGCCGGAATAAATAATTCGTGAGCGGCCAGCGTGCCCGCCTGATCGATGATGCCGCGAATGCTGAACGTGCCGCTCATCACATACAGGAGAATGAATCCCGCCAGCATCGCGAGTCCGCCGAATACGGTGATCAGCATCGATTTGAGCGCGCCGTAGCGGGACCGTTCCCGATGATGCCAGAAGGCGATCAGCAGAAATGACGAGATGCTCGTCAGCTCCCAGAAACCGTACAGGACCATCATGTTATCCGAGAGCACGACGCCGAGCATCGCACCCATGAACAGCAGCAGATAGACGTAGAAGGTTCGAACCTGCTCCTTGTTTTTATCCAAATAAAAGATGGAATAAAGAACGACAAGCGAGCCGATGCCGGAAATCAACAGGGCGAACAATAAGCTGAGCCCATCCAGCTGAACGGTAAAATCGATGCCGAGCGACGGCATCCAAGGCAGTGACGCGAATTCCCCTCCTTGCCGGACGAACGGAATGCGGCTTACAAAATAACCGAACAATACGGCCGGTCCCGGAAGGACGAGCCATCCGGCATGAACGCGGCGCAGCAGCCTGCCGAGCAGCGGCACAGCGGATGCAAGCAAAAAAGGTACGATGATCGCAACGTGCAGCAAAGACAACTTTTTCTCTCCCCTCATCTTCATCTCTTCGTTAGTTTTTCCAACTGCAGGAAATCTAGAAGTGTGGTGAAAAACATGCAGCCTACGGTCGGTATGGGTTTCCACTCGCTACACAGCACCCGATTTTGCACGGCACCCGGAAAAAAGCAAAAAGAGCCCGCTTTTGGCAGGCTCCTCCAGTTTCATGCATATGCGGTTTTGTAACTTAGCTACGGTTAAGTATACTGTGATTGCCGTGTGCTGTCAAAACGAAATAACGAACATCATTACGTTAGTAATTACGCCGCCACATCGCGTTTGCGGAACAGCGTCCACGTAACCGCGAGGAACAGAACGTAATAGACGGCAAGCACGCCGAGCGAAAATCCGAACGTCATTCCGTTGTCGCCCGGGGCGCCGCTCAAATAGCCGGTCAGATTCAAATGGACGAGGAAAATGTATTCGATCCATTCATATCTTTCCATCATCGCCCGCAGCAGTGTCGCAATCGTCGAGCCCATCAGCACGATGAACAGCGACAGGCCGATCGCAAGTCCGTTGCTGCGGAAGACGGTGGACAGCATAAATGCAAGCGTAATGACAACGACCATGGAAATCCACTGCAGCGCGTAATAAGAAAGCATATAATTCCAGACGCCGACGTTTAGATTCGTGCCCAGATCCGCAATCGCGGACGCTTGCCCTCCGCTGTAGCCGAATACGATCATGTTGATCACAACTGCGGCCGCAAACAGAATGACCGTACTAAGCAGCGAAAAGAGCAGCAGCGAAACATATTTGGACAATAAAATTTTGGAACGGGACCACGGCCGAATGAGCAGCAGCTTGATCGTTCCCGCCGAAAATTCCCCGGCGACGCTGTCCGCCGCCACGACAACGGTGAAGATCGTCACGAGTTGGAGCATAACAAGCGACTCGTACAGCATCATCGTCCACATGGAAGGCTGCCCGCTGCTGACGGAGTTGGCAATGAGGGAGACGGCAAGCACGCCGATCACCGGAAACGCGAGCATGATCCACGTGCGGATGCGCCGGTACAGCTTCATATTTTCGTTTCGAACCAGCTGCCAAAAATCAAACAATTTGTTCACCCCCCGTAATTTCCAGGAATTGATCTTCAAGCGACTTGCTGACGGTGCGGATGCCGTAGACGCGCAGACCCGCCTCGACCAGCTGTTTGTTAATATCGGCAACACTTTCGCGGTCCGCTTCAACGGCAAGCTGTCCATCCTCCACGCGCGCGTTGAACGCGCCGAGCAGCCGGGCCGCTTCTTCGGGGCGGTCCACTTCAAGGCGTACAACCGCAACCGCAACGGCTGCGGCGTTTACTTCGCGGATCGGACGGACATCGATCAGCTTGCCCGTCTGGATAATGGCGACGCGGTCGCACATCAGCTCCATCTCGGACAGCAAATGGCTGGAGACGAATACTGCCGTATTCTCTGCCTGCGCCAGCCGGCGCAAATAATCCCGCAGCTCGCGGATGCCGGCCGGGTCGAGACCGTTCGTCGGCTCGTCCAGAATGAGCAGCGAAGGCTTGTGCAGAATCGCCTGCGCCACGCCCAGACGCTGCCGCATGCCGAGCGAATAGCCGCGCACCTTCTCGTTGATTCTCTCTTTCAGGCCGACAAGCTCCGCAACCTCATCAATTCTCTCTTTCGTAATGCCGGGAATCATCCGGGCGTAATGCAGCAAATTTTGATAACCGGTCAAATATTTGTACATCTCCGGATTTTCGACAATCGCGCCGACATGGCGGATCGCCTTCTCGAATTCGGTGCGGATGCTGGAGCCGCCGATGACGATCTCCCCATCCGTGAGGGACATAAGTCCTACCATCATGCGAATCGTCGTCGTTTTGCCCGATCCGTTCGGTCCCAGAAATCCGAACACTTCCCCCCGCGGCACATCAAGCGTCAGTTTGTCAATAATGGTGCGGTTTCCAATCCGCTTTGTCACATCGCGCAGTTGAACAATCGGTTCAGCCGACATTTCCATCCTCCTTCAGGTTTTGCCTTCGGCAAAACCGCTTCGTAAGCATCATCTTTTGTTTTGCCTGCGGCAAAACCGCATCGTAAGCATTCCCTTTGTTTTTGCAACGGCACATGCTCATCGTATGTATTCCCCACATTTTATACCGGCAAATCGCACTCCAAATGCCTCTTCTTAGGTGTGGCCTGCGGCAAAACCACGTCGTAAGTATGAGTCCTTTTCTCCCAGCCGGATACAAACAGCCCCTATTATACCAAATTCTGAGTGACAATCAAGAAGATAGAGCCGGAATATTCAGGAAGAAATATTAATGTATAGACGAGCGGCTGCGATATAAAGTTTCCGGGGAAATCTGCTAGAAGCTGTAAGCGTTCCGGTAAGAAACAAATAAATAATGGCTCAAACCAGGAATTAGTGTTCTTAAAAGTGCCCCGTTGCATGGAATAGACGCGAGCGGACACAGAATCCGCTATGTCCCTCTAATCGGTCGTTTTTTGCATGTAAGCGGACAGACGATCCGCTTATGGACTTGAATCTTCACCAATTGGCTGGTCAACGAACGAATAACGGATTTTCTGTCCGCGAATGTTACAAGAAAGCGGTCACAGAAGGAAATAACGGACTTAGGGTCCATCCAAGAGCCTCACACCACTGTCTGGCACGACTGTTCTTCGTCTCTAATTTCACCACTATCTCGCACGACTGTTCTTCGTCTCTAAGTTCACTCGCATGTTCTCGTCAAGTACTGTTTCAGTATTGAGCTAAAAAATAATAGCGGCAAAAAGCCCGCCAGGGACGGTCTAACCGTCGACAGCGGGCGAGCAAAAAGCAGCGAAAACGAACGTCATGCCGCCACGTGCTAGAAGCCGCGGCTGATGTGATGGAAGATGGACCATACCCGACAAAATTCCAAGGTTTATAACGATTGCATCGTCGGTCTAATCACAATCTCGTTAACTCCGGCATCGTCGGGTTCATTAATTGTAAATGCAATAGCTCTGGCGACACTGTAGGGAGAAATGCTTGGATAATCCTCGTATTCAGAAAGAACACCTGTCGCTGTCATTCCCGGGGAGATGATGATAGACCGGATATGAGAGGTCGGTGATTCTTCCTGGCGCAGCCCTTCCGATATCGCGCTGACGCCGTTAGGAACTTCTATCAAGCGGGCGAACCAAAGAATGGCTTATATCGATTTGAATACACGCCCTAAAACAACGGCCTCAGCCGGATGATGCGGTCATCGTCCTTTCCGGGATCTCCCCGGCCGTCTCGGTTGCTGGTCAAAATGTAAATCGAGCCGTCCGCCGTTTCCGTCACGTTGCGGATGCGGCCCAGCTCGTCTTGGAACAGCTTGTCGACGGAACGTACCGAAGAGCCGTCCTCCGACAGATCAAGCCGGAGAATTTGCGTGCCGCGAAGATTCGCGACGAGCAAATTTCCCGCCCAAGGCCCTTTCGTTACGAACGTGATGCCGGAAGGGGCCCACGTATCCTCGGCGCTATGCAGGATCGGGGTTTTCAACGGGCCGACGCCTCTGCCGCTTTCATCCTCCGGTTTTACCCGCGTTTCGTCGCCTTGAATAAGCGGCCATCCATAGTTGGCGCCAGCGGCGATCAGGTTCACTTCATCGTGAGCCGACTGTCCATGCTCGGAGCTGTACAGCTGTCCCGTTTCCGGATGCCAAGCCAATCCTTGCGGATTGCGGTGGCCGAGGCTGTATACCGGGGATCCCGGGAAAGGGTTGTCGCCCGGAATCGAGCCGTCGGGAGAAATGCGGAGTATTTTTCCTCCTAGATGGTTCAAATCCTGCGCGTTCATAGGTTCTCCCGCATCGCCGCTCGTGATATAAAGCATACGGTCGGGTCCGAACTTGATCCGTCCGCCGTCATGGTAAGGGTAACCGGGCAATCCGTCCAGAATCACCTTGTCGATTCGCGCTTTGTTGCCGGACTCGACGAGACGGATGACGCGGTTTTTCGGCGGCCCGCCATCGATATAACTCTGGTATACATAGATATAATGATTCTCGGCAAAATCCGGATCCAGCTCCAGCCCCAATAATCCCGCTTCCGATTGACGATAAAGCCCTTCATCCAATTGCAGAACGGGCTCGTCCACGAGCTTGCCGTTCTCGATCACGCGCAAATTACCGGTTCTTTCGGTAAAAAACAGACGTCCATCCGGCGCAGCTTTAAGCTCCCACGGCACCTCGAAGCCGCTTGCCGCAACTTCCGGGGCATACGGCAATTCCGCTGTCGAAGCGTTGTCTTCGCTGCCGGAGGAAGGGGGCGCCGCTTCTTTATCCGGCGGTGTTTGATTCGGGGGATCCATCGTTTCTTGCGGTGGAGCTTGTTCCGTTCCAGTTTGTCCCGTTCGAGATTGTTCAGAAGAACCATCGCCAATCCGGCAACCGCTCAAGACAAGGCAGCAGAGCAAAGCGGCAGCCGTCCAACGTCGCACGTCTTTCATCCCATCTCCTCGCTTCTCATGAGGCCGCAGCAAACGCCTCCGCTGCGACTGTCATTTTACTGACTAATGTATATGGAAATTCAACTCTTGTAAATGGAGCGTTGGACGATGGCGTTAGGCCGTTGGACCCAATTTTCTTTGGAGCTTCTTCCCAAATGTCGAACGTTACGATACGATCATTAGCAATAGGAAAAAACGCCCGCTGCGGACGATCGAATCGTCGACAGCGGGCGAATAATGACAAGGATTATGGGAGTCCGGGCAGACTTGCCGAAAGGAAAAGACAGGCGTCATTAAGCAGAGCGGTATGTGTCACAACTGCGGACATATCCTTCGATCGTCCACTCCTGAGCGGGTTCGGATTGAGGCTCCATCTGCTTCGAAGCGGACGCCTGCTGCTCGACTTTGCTGCAGCTCACACATGCTCCGAGCGGATGAATAATCCGAAAGAAGCCCGTTCGAAACAGGGAATCAGCCTGACCGTGTTCCAACAATCGACCACAACATACACAATAAAATTGCTCGCTCATTGCCACTTGCCATCGCTCCTCGCGTACTGGTCTGATTTCAAAGAAATCTCTATCAAGTCTATGCAGCGAATGCGAAAGTTATGTTACGTTTCGTATCAATTAATTTTAATTTATGACAATAATCGATGGAAGTCAAGGAAAAGAAGTGCATTATTCTGTCGAAAGAGAATGGTTGTTTGGGAAGAAAGAAGAACTTGTATCCGCTTTCATTATTATACAATAAAATGACAAAAATAAAAAGCAGAAATCCAAAAAATCGGACTTTCTGCTTATATGGGGAATAACTCGAGGAGAGTCCATTTTACTGTTGAACCGGTTGATTGCCTTTGTCTTTTTGAATGACCCGGAACAATCTCCACTTGTCACCATATTCTGTATCTAGAACTGCAAAATCTGTCCCTTTAAAATAAAAGTCGCCGTATTTCTGATTTACTGCTTCCAGCGCTGCAATTGCCTCCGGTTTGGGCACCAAAATATAATCAATATCGCTGCCAACAGGGTCGAGTAATGACTCTGCAAAATCCCTGTCGCTTGTTATGACAAGATGATCAGGATGTTTAGAATATAGAATCGTCCAGAATGAAACGAAAGAATCCATCAACACTGTTACTTTTTTTTCCTCAATTCTTTGGTCCAAATCGCTGGCAATTTGTTTAGCCATTAGGATTTGTTGATGTGTCGAACTTTCAGAGAAATGGATTGCTTCATATTCTTCTTGTGCCAGAGTGGCATTTTGCATGATCCGTCCTGTCCAAATTGAGCTGGATACCAGTAACATGAAGGTTAGCAGACAACTGAGAATATAGATCAGCTTTCTTTGAGATTTTTGCTTCTGTAACTCATAGGGCAGCCATGCCGCTATCATAGGAAGCGGATAAACAAAGAAGCGAAACCATCCGTATGAGGAGCCTTTGTAAAGCATATATACCTGCATGATTGGAATAGCCGTTATCATTAACAGGAGCAGGAAGAATTCAACTCGAAACAACTCTTTTCTAGTTAATCTCATTCCGATGATTGCAATTAATGGAAGCAAAAAACAAACACTTTTTTCCCATGAAAATCGCAATGCAGCCGTTAAATTCCCAATTACCGGTCCAATCGTTAGATTGCTGGACAATCCCGCCGACTGTCCTATATTCGAATAATTCGAACGCAGAAAATATAGTGGATCGCCCATAATCGTGTAATTCAGCAAAATCCACAAAAGGCCGGTATATATTACGGGAAGCATGAAAATCAGTTCGGTCGCTTCGAATCTATGATAGGTTACCCGGAAAGACTGCTTTTCATCTGCAACAATCCTCCGCCTCAAAATAATGAGAGCGACGCCCAGCGCCATAAAGGCTCCGAAAGCGACCGTTTCATAACGGGTTAAAAACGCAAAGGCAAGCGCAAATCCGGAAAAAATGACAGAAACGACTTTTTGGCTGTCCATCCAATCCAACAAAGAAGTAACTGCCCAAACCAGAAAAAAGATAAAGAGGATTTCGCTCATTCCATTTGAGCCATACAAAAAAATAAACGGATTAAAGGAGAACAACGCGACAAAAGTCAAGGCGATCCATATCGAATGCCCTCTAGCTCTGTAATGGCGGAATAACAAAACTGCAGTGGCAGCCGCAAAACTGCTCGTCAGCAGTACACCTACAAGCCCTTCCGTAGCAAGCTCCGGCAACAATGGTTTGAATAATAAAATAGGGATTTCCAGCAAGCTTGGCAGCGGATTCCAAATAAAGCCGATCGCCCCCAGATGCGGATCACGGCTGTACAATACATAATATGCGTTTGCAACACGACTGAGCGCATCACCCGGGAGAAATAAATTTACATGCGCCATCCATATTCCTACAACAAGCTCAAGGGTGAAGACGACCAGCCCAACCAGGATGGCCGGCCATTTGCTCGTTTTGATCATGCTACAACTCCATACGTCTTGGTTCCGCTTTCGCAGATTCGACCAGGGCAGGTCTGGCGGCGCGTTTCCGGGAAAACGTCCACTTATCGTTCAGCACAAAGTTCCATACGATACCAAAGGCAATGCCGATCCAGCCGGAAAAAAGCGAATGAGCGTGGAAGAAGTGAACAAGAGCAGACACCAGGCCGCTTGAAAGCAGGATGCTTCCGGATGTGACGACCGAATATTTGAGCAGCCGGCCGGCCCAATTCAAGATCGAAGATCCGGAGCCGTGACGGCTCTGCCAAGTATACCGGTTATTCAGCACAAAATTAAATAACATGCTGATAAATGAAGCCGCCAGGAAAGCCCAAAATACAGCTAATCCGGATTTCAGCAGCGTCCAATAAAGGGTCGTGTTCACCACAACGCCGCATAATCCGATCAGACCGAATTTCACAAACCGCGAATCTTCATCGCTTGCGGCAACGAGCTTACCGACATGAACCAAATAGCGCAAATGCTCGCCCATGTTCATTTTGGAGCTGCCCAAATCGCGGGCTTGAAACCGGTACGGGATTTCAGCGATCGAACGAATGTCGGCCCTGACAATGAACTCCAGCATAATTTTCCAGCCGAGCGGTTCAAATCGTATCCCTTCAATCGCCGCTTTGCGAACCGCAAAAAATCCGCTGGTCGGGTCGCTAATTTGCCGGATTCGGCGCAGCGCCGCGCGCGCAATCATCCGGGCTCCCCAGGAAACGACTTTGCGGTAAGGATTGAGCCCCCCGTCATTTCCGCCGGGGATGAAGCGGGATGGAATGACCATCTGGCAGCCTTGTTCAATCGTGCGGATCATGTCGGGAATCACTTCCGGAGGATGCTGAAGATCCGCATCCATGACGACGACAATCTCGCCGACGGCCGCATCGACCCCATCCAGTACGGCAGTCGCAAGACCTCTCCGCTCCGTCCGGTGGATATAACGGACAGACGGGTTTCCTGCAGTCAGCTTTTGCAAATAATTCGGTGTGTCATCCATGCTGTCGTCGACAAAAATAATCTCAAACATCCGCCCAAGCGGCGATAATACAGACGTCAGCCTCTCAGCCAGAATGTTCACATTCCGGCCTTCGTTAAATGTCGGGATGACAACACTAATTTCCATCCGCAGTCCACCGAATAGTTAAGTTTTTCACTTGTCGGAACAAGAGTAAAAACCCCTTTCAAAAAGTTGAAAGTGGTCGGTTGCACTAGTCGCTCCGCCGGATCCAAGTGCCCATATACAGATCCGGTTTCTCCGCGCCCAAATTATAGCTTCATTATACCTTGAAACTGGTAATTAACAACATAAATTTTCCAACGGTTACTTGCACCGATAGAGTGCAAATTTCCTCTCGCACGTTAAGCATTTAGCGACCGGTTTTGCTGCTCCGGAGTCGTTAATCCGTGCGTCGTTTTTTCCCAATAAAAAGGTTTCGTGATGAGCTGCCACAGTGCTTTTACAGCGGCAATGCTCATCATCACCCAGTATACCGGAGTCAGAAGCGCATATTTGATGAGACCGAACGACAGCCATCTTTCCCGGTTCATATGTAAATCGTGCACGATCCAATACGCGCCGGCCATGTTCATATAAACGAACAGGAAGTTGCCCAGCAATAGCTGCGCCGCGGCCAGATAGTAGATGTACCCGGGGAAAAACGACGGAATCCAGCCCGCGTGTGTGACATACCAGAGGATAATGAGCGACCAGAAAATCGGGTTGAGCATCGGCAGCATCGGCGACGACAGCAGCATCAGCTGTACGCCCCAGAAGCCGCGCGCTCCGACTTCGCGGTACAGCTTCAGCGGATTGCGCATATGGACAAGCCATGTCTGCATGTAGCCTTTAATCCACCGCGAGCGCTGGCGAATCCAGTTGCCGTAACGGCTGTTCGCCTCCTCAAGCGTGCGCGAATTGACGATACCGGTCGTATATCCTTTTTTGTACAACCGAATGCCCAGATCGGCATCCTCGGTTACATTGTACGGATCCCAAGCATCCATCTCCTGCAGGATCGACGTTTTGAAGTGGTTGGATGTCCCGCCGAGCGGTACCGGGATTTTAAGCTGCATGACGCCGGGGAGAAGCAGTTCAAACCAGTTGCTGTATTCCTGGGTAAAAAAACGGGTTAACAAATTTTGGTTGCTGTTAAAGTAATTGAGTTTTGCCTGAATGCAAACACAGTTGTCGGGGTTTTTCTTGAACGCGGCAACGACTTTCTTCAATTGATCGGGGTCGGGACGGTCTTCGGCGTCGTAAATGACGACATATTCGCCTCTTGCCCGGGCAAGACCGTAATTACACGCTTTCGGCTTCGTCTTGGGCAGACTGTGGGGAACGATAATTGTTTTGAAGTAGAGCGGTAACGACAACGATCGGATGACTTCAAGCGACTCCACGTCATCTTCCTCGATTAACAGCCTCACGTCCAGCTTGTGCTTCGGATAGTCGAGACGGTTCAAATTTTGGGCCAGATGCGGAATGACTTCGCTCTCTTTATACATCGGAACGAGAATGGTATAGACCGGCAGTTCCCGCTCATTAAGCTGACGCAGCTCCTCCTCCGAGATCCGGATTTGAGCCTCGTGCCGGGTTCCGTAAATAATAATCATGAACTTCATGACGGTCATCGTAAAATAAAACAGCTGAATGATGACATTCAATATAAGCAGCATGGCGAACCAGTTCGCGATCAGCCCCCCAATGACAACCGCAGCTAATACGGCTGCAATGACAATTTGGAGGACCGTAAAGGTGACGCTGGCCGAGTTTTCCGGCTGCTGCTGCTTCAGCTTCTCCGTACTCTCGTGAAGCAGCTCACGGTGATAGATGTCGTTCCACAGCTTCTCCATTTCCCAAGGGGACGCGAGCACCTGCAAAATCGGCAGACCGATGTGCGCTTCCAGCCGCAGCCTCTGTTCCTCATCCAACAGCTTTTCCACCGCCAGGACGCAGCGAGTCGACTGACGGTTCACGACGATGGCGTTGTATTTGCGGGCCATCGCTTCCGGCAGCTTGTAGTCGTCGGTGCCGTCAATGCTTTCGCTCAGACGTCCGATCCGGTGCTGGCTCGCCAGCTCGCGATAGAACTGCCGGGGTGTGATCAGCTTAAGCGAGATTAATATTTCGCCAAGGCTTCCGCCGCTCTGCTGCTGCAGCTCCAGCGCGCGGTCGACATCGCTTTGCAGCAAGTATCCGTGAGCTACGAGCAGTTGGCCCAGCCGTTTCGAACTGTCCGTGCGGGCCAGCAGAAACTCCAGCTGCTCCGGCCGCACAAAGCCAAGCTCGATCAAAATTTCGCCCAATAAGCCGCCGTTTGTCCGCTGGTACTTGAGCGCTCTGTCGAGATGCCGGGCATTGATCCACCCGAGCAGCAGCATCCGTTCGCCGATTCGGGTTGATTCCAGCGGATGCGGCATTTGACCGTTCTCGCTGATCGCCTGATGCAGACGTTCCGATACCTCGGGATGCTGCGCACAGATCTTCTCGATCTGATCAAGCTGGGCCGTAATTTCATCCTCCAGCCGCTTTATCTTAAAGGCATAATCTTCCCTCAGCGCATGCAGCTGCTGTTCCAGTTGCTCCACCTGCCTGTGCCCCACTTGCAAGGCGAGTTCCATTTCCGTCAACGATCGGATCAACGTTTCATCGGATTTTTTGAACAACCGGTATTTCAAGTCTTAAGCCTTAAAGGGCGCAACATACTCTTCCAGATTCGTTTTCAACGACACCATTTGATTGAGCTCTCTCGACAGATCGGTAAGATAACTTTCCCGTTCGTCGCTGATATCGCGAATCCGATTTCGAAGCTGAAGCAGCTTCAGATCAAGCAGCTCCTGCTGCTTCTTGAAGTCCGCAAGATCCTGTCTGAATTGATTTGAATCGTAACCAGCATATTTCTCATTCTCCATCACGAGCATCCCCTATAATATTTATATTTTTATTTGGACGATTCTTCCTTACCGTATGACCAGAGCAGCTTCCACTCTTCCGCTTCCCGCGTCACATAACAGTTCTGAACGATCTCAAAGTTGCCAAAGCTGCCCGAATAGTTCATCGTTACCGGAACCAAATATACGCGCTCAAGCAGTTCGCTTTCGTTTGTCATGCGCCAATCTCCGACTTCATGGCTGTTGCCGACCTCAAACTCGAACGAATGAACGCCGAAGTCCTGCATAAATACATGCGCCCGTTTCTGAATGTAGCTATCCTTGGAAAAATGATCTTTCATCTGGGAGTGAAACAGCTCCCAGGAGCTGCCGAAATCGCCTGACTGCTCCAGCGTATAAAACTGACGCACAACCGCTTCGGCCCCGTCACCCGTGCCAGCCGTCAATCCCGTCGCTCCCCGCCATAGAATCCATCCGATCAGCACCGCCAGCATCAACAGCGCCAGCTTGGGCATCAACCGTCTTCTTCTTCTGCGAAGCAATACCCTCACCCCTGTCCCTAAACTGGTTCAGTCTATGTGACGGGATGAGGATTTATAACGGCGGCTCATGAGCCTGACGAAGAAATAAAGAAGCAAGCCCAAGCTTGCTCCGGTGAGATCAACAAATACGTCCTGGTAGGCTGGTGTTCGGCTCGGTGAATGACCTTGATTCATCTCATCCAGAACCGCAACAACACCCGCCGTCAGCAAAGGAAACGCCGCAAGGGAAGCTCCCCGGATGCGGAACCGAGCCATTAGCATCGCCGTCAGGATCGCCAACATGCCGTATACAAACAAATGAGCCCCTTTGCGGAACAGGAATTCGATCATCCCGAACGGATTCGAATCGCTCGAATACTTCCTATGGTCATAAGAAAAATCAACCTTGGGCAGCACCTTGTCCGCCCCTTGAGCCGTCAACGTCCGATGCAGCAGCGGCTGAATCGATTGCTTCTGATACGACTGGGAAGAGAAGATGAAGATGACCGCGATCCATGCAAGCCATAATATCGGGATCACAATGCGGAGCCAGCCAAGCGAGAAAAGAGCGGATCGGCTGCGGCTGCTTCGTCTCTTCCTTCGCTGCCTCATCCGCCCTCACTCCTCCTTGCTTATGGATCTGTGACTTTCAAAGTGTAACTACATCTTTTTCAAAAGTTCCATTCCTTGGTTAAGCTCCGAATTAAAGCGATCGCGGTATCGGTTGATAATATCGGTGCTGTATCCGTTCGCGCTCAGTTTCTGACTGGCTTCCGTAACGATTTGCTCGAATTGCGCCTTGCAATTATCCAGAGCCTGCTGACCGCTTGCGATTAACTGCTTTCTCTTGTTCTCATCTTTTTCACTCAGGTATTGCCCAGCAAGGCTGTACAAGCCCTCCTGGCAGCTGTTGCGAAGCGCGTACAGCTTATCCTCCGCTTCGCCCGTGATCGATTCGTAGGAAGGCTTTACAGGAGCTCCGCCTCCGCCGCCACCTGGGTTGCCCCCACCTCCGTTGGATCCACTACCGTTCTGACTGCCACTGCCCGTTTGACCGCTTCCTTGGGTTGCGGTCCCGGTAGAGCCGGTAGATCCGCCTGCATTGCCCGGTTCCGAACCTTGTCCGGAGTTGCCGCCCGGGGCAGGAGGTTCACTTGTACCGGAACTTGGCTTAACGGTGAGCGTATACGTTTTGCTGTCCCACAGAATAGCCGCCCCGACGGATTCGGACATGAAACGAACCGGCACATAAATCGAGTTGTTATAGATAAAAGGAATCTGATCTTTCGGCAGCTGCTTGACCGTTCCGTTAAAGACAAAGCTTGCCTGTATCGAAGAAGCTTTGAGCCATGCGATTGCCGCTGTAGATAGCCCGGTACTGGACAAGCTATTCAATGCCGTTTGAAGAAGGAGCAGTTCCTGTTCCGTCGGATCCGATACGGTTACCGTCTTCTTGACCGAATCCCATTTGACATTTTTCTTGAGCGTATACGAAATGAATCGCAGCGGAACGTAAGTGCGGTTTTGATACATAAATACATATTGGCCCTTCGGCAAAACGTACGTCTTGTTATCAAAGCTCAGTTTTGCTGGAATGGACTGCACTTTAACAATCGGTGTCGATGCTGATGCAGCCGAGGCAGGCACAACGCCAATAATAAAACTAACTAGCATGCACATCATCGCAATCCATGTTGGCTTCTTCTTCATGATTTTCCCCTTTCTTGTTGCCCTTTCGATTTACTGCCAGATAACCGTTACTTTCCTTTGTCCATTTCTTCCTTTGCTTCCGCATACGTTCTTCCCTTGCTGACGCCATATTTTTTGGCAAGTCCAGAGAGCTTATCATAATCACTCTCAGAAAGTTTGTTCAGCAGAATGGATTTGGCGGTACGCTTTTCCTCAACCGTCAATCCGCCTTTAGCCAGTTCCCGCAGCTCGTCGATATCGGAAGCGCTCAAACTTTTCATCAAAATCGTAGCGGCGTTTGCCTTGTCGCTAACGGTTAAGCTTTCTTTCACTTCTTTTGCTTTATCAGTCGTCACATCCCCTGCAGGATCCGGCTTAGCCGAGCCGCCATTGGAGGAAGATGGTTTGGCAGCTGCTTCACTGGAGCCCGGATTATCGGAGGATGCGGCGGGTTTTCCAGAGTTGGTTGATGCATCGGATGGAGCGGATTTGTCGGGTTTGCTTGAAGAATCAGCTGTATCAGCTGGTTTTATTGCTCCTGATTCGGGTGAAGCGGTATTACCAGAAAGAGAGCTGTCGCTGGATTCCGAATCTAATTCAAGATCGGAAACAAATGAATCCATCACACGATTAACGGCGTAATTGGCGGCGATCACTCCGCCGATTCCAATTGCAATAACGATACCGAAACACCAGAGGGCGATTCGCTTCCATTTTTTTTTGCGCATCTCACAGACCTGTCCTTTCCGATTAGGTTCTTAATCCATCTCCCCCCGCTACCGAAATCAATAACCATACAGCCAGACACCAAGAAGGATCACAAATTTTCTCTCCTAAAAAAATAAAGTCATCCTCCTTTCCGCAAACGGAAAGGAGGATGAGACAAAGGGTATGATCGTCAGTTTTTATTTCTTTAACAAATCCAGTCCTCTGTAGATCAGGACCGCTGCTTCGGCGCGTGTTGCGTTTGCATTCGGGTAGAATTTACCGCCGCTTCCCATCACGAGACCATGAGAGGATGCAAACGCGACTCCGCCTTGCAGGGCGGAACTGATCGATTTCGCGTCTTTGAAGCCTTTCAATGCGCCCGCAATATCGGTTGCGTTCTCGTATCCGCCGGCCAGCTTCAATGCACGGGTCATCATCGTCACCATTTCAGCACGGGTGATGGTCGCTTTCGGTTCAAAATGCGTGAAATCGCGTCCGTACGTAATGCCATGTTTGACAGCAGCTGCAACATAAGGCGCGAACCAATCCGTCGAATTCACATCCACAAATTTCTCTGTTGCGCCGGCAACTTCCAAGTTGAATGCGCGAACGAGCATTTTGGTGAACTCAGCACGGGTGACTATGCCTTTCGGAACGAATTTGTCCGCCGTTCTGCCCGACGCGATGCCTTTGGAAGCAATTACCGTGATCGGATTGCCGGCCCATGCTTGAACTGGCGCAAGATCGGTGAAGGTGACTTTATGCTCAACAACTGCATAAGAAGAGAGCGTGTCACGCGACTCAATCACGAATTCGCCTTTGACGAAGCCGATTTGATAATCGATGGTCGTTCCGTCAATTTTAATGACCGTGAGCAGTTCCTTGTTCAGTTTAGATGCATTGACCAAAGGAAGATTCAAAATAACCGGATCGGTGAACGTCGTTACCTTGTTGCCGCCAACCGTAATTTCAAAATCGTACACATCAGATGCCAGAGCATCGTAGGTCAGGCTCGTTACCGTCTTGTTATCCAGCTTGGTCAGCTGCAGCTTGACCGGACCGCTGAATCGGCTCAGCGGCAGCAAGAGCGACGTTCCGCTTGATTTCGCGCCAACAAAAGTGAGTCCGTTTGCCTTCGCCGTTTGAACAATCGCGGCCGGCAGCTCGACAGCCGATTTAGCGGTCGTGGCCGTTCCCACATCGAATACGATCGGCACCTTCAAATATGTACCGGTCATGAATTTGGAAGCCTTGATCTCTTCGGTAAGAACGCCCTTAATAATTTTGGACGCATTCCCGATTTTCCCTAACCGGCTTGTCAGATAGACCGTGTCCAGAACCGGCGCATATACGCTGTCCGTCACTTTGGCAAGCTTGGAAACATCATACGGAGCAATTGTGTCATAAGCCTTTTGTCCGGCTTTCACCGCATCGCGAATGAGCAGTTCTTTTTGGTCCCCCGTCGCTGTCGCAAGCTTCGGCTTGATGACGGCAATCGTTGCTCTGAATTCAGCCAGTGCAGCCGCTACCACTTTGTCAAACGGATCTTCTTCCTGGGTACCAAGACCGCTTTCACTGCTGCTGCCTCCTCCGTTATTTCCGCCGCCGTTATTTCCACCGCCAGTATTATCTGATTTAAATGTCAGCGTTACAGGACCCTGGAATACGGTTTTAACGGCATCTGTACGAGGATCCGTGAACGTTGCCTTAATTTCAGCCGTCCCGGTCGTATCCGTTGACGGAATCGTTACAATTCCATCATCCTTAACGGTTACGTTGCTGCCGCCTGAAACTTTGCTCCATTTCAAAATAACGGGAGGAACTTCCTTGCCGAAAAACTCCAGCTTTAATGTTTTCGTGCGACCGCTATCCGATTCTACAGCCTTCAACACCGATTCCGCCCGGAACAGCGCAATTGCGAGCGCGCTTCCCGCCGGCACGTCATATTTCAGTTTGATCTGGGTGTTAATAATCGAATCGTTAATATCTTTCGGTGTTACCCCTAACGTCGTGAGTACTTTGCTCAGTTCATATTGATTATCATCCAGTACCTTTTTAATACTTTCGAATATGACATCGTTAAGCTTTGAACGGTCCAGCAGCAGTCCCACAAGCTCTTCAATGGACTTCTGACTTAAAGTATCGATAATCGTGCCCTGCACACCCTTAAGCGATCCGCCGTCGCCAATCAGGAAGAAAATCACATCATCGACACTCAACGATTCGCTTCGCGCCGACTCTCTCAACACCTTGACTACGTACTTGTAGTCATCATGTGTCCTCACTTCTTCGAGATTAGCTCCCGTCGTATCGTAAGGGAGTGCCATGATCGTCCGGAACAATGATGCGGCATTTTCTCTGAACTTCAATCTGTCGGCCGTTTCCGGGACGTCATCCGTTATTTTGTCCCATACCGGGCGGAACAGTTCCAAAATCTCGGTTCCGCGCAAAGCAGCAATTTCACTTTTCAGATTTCGAACATCCTGCACGTCTACAGGATCTCCTGCCAGTAAAGCGGCACGAATTTTGTTCAATCGTTCCAGCGTCTGCGATTTCAGCGCCGGAATATCAGCCGCATTGGCCACTCCAGCATCCAATGAAGGGATTCCCAGCACGCTCAGCGGCACCCCGCCGAATGAAGATGCCGCCACGGTCAACGAAAGAGCCGATACTGCAACTTTTTTCTTTAACTTTCCTTTCACCAACAACACCACCTAATCTTAGAATAGAATGAATAGAATTACGACTAAAATTGCAGAACCGGCATTTGTTCTCTGACCCCTTGATTCATGCCCGGCCTTCCGACCGAATAATAAATCATTGGAGTACCTGCCAACTGTTCCTCACTGAACACATTTCGTCCATCAATTAATATTGGACGCTTTAACAGCTTTTGAAGCGCTTCAATCGAAAATTGTGTAAATTCCTTCCACTCTGTCAACAAACATAGCGCATCGGCTTGTTCTGCCGCTTCCACTGCGCTGCCGCAATACTTTACTTCCGGATGAACGAGCAGCTTCTTAAAGTTATCAGTGGCTATCGGGTCGTAGGCTTTGACATGCGCACCCTTGTCAATAAGCGTTTGAATAATCTCGAATGCGGGCGCATCACGTACATCGTCCGTCTCCGGCTTAAAAGCCAGCCCCCAGACAGCAATCGTCTTACCGCTCAAATCGCCGAGTATCGTTTCCAGCTTGTTGATCACATTAAAGCGTTGATCTCGATTGACCTCGACGACCGATTTGAGCAGTTTAAATTCGTAATCCACATGACCGGCGATTTGGATAAGCGCTTGTGTATCTTTAGGGAAACACGAACCACCATACCCAATACCTGCCTTGAGAAAGGAAGAGCCGATGCGCTTGTCGAATCCCATACCTTCGGATACTTTAGTCACATCGGCTCCTACTTTCTCACATATGTTAGCAATTTCATTGATGAACGAGATTTTCGTCGCCAGGAAGGCATTCGATGCATATTTGATCATTTCCGCGCTGCGAATATCCGTCAACAGGATTTGATCCGTCAGCGGACGGTGCAGCGCCGAAATACGCTCTGCCGCAGCCTGACTATCCGTTCCGATGACAATCCGGTCCGGGTTAAGCGTATCCTTGATTGCCGACCCTTCCCTTAAAAATTCAGGTACGGATACGGTATCGAAGTGATGAACCGAGTATTCGGAAATAATGGCCGCAATCTTCTCGTTTGTTCCAACCGGTACCGTGCTCTTCGTCATGACGATCTTGTAGCCGTTCATCGCCTGCGCAATCTCTTTCGCAGCATCCTTGATATAGGAAAGGTTGGCTTCTCCGTTCGGAAGCGGCGGAGTTCCTACAGCGAGAATGACGATATCCGACCGGCGAACCGCATCGGCAAGATCCGTCGTGAACGACAATCGGCCCGCATTTCGGTTGCTCTCTATCAGCTCCTTCAGCCCCGGTTCATAGATCGGAACTTCGCCTCTCTCAAGCATCTCGATTTTCTCTTGAATCTTATCGACGCAGATGACTTCATTGCCCAACTCCGAGAAACAAACGCCCGATACCAACCCGACATATCCGGTGCCGACGACTGCCAGTTTCATGCTGCTCACTCCCCTGTATGACTTAATTTTTCACGCCGATGAACGTCTGGATTTCCTTCCAATCGAGCGCCAGCCGGACGATATCCTCTTCGATCAGCTCCGTCCCGGTCTGGACTTCGATGATCTCGATTTCCGTCTGCGCATGCAGGCTGTGCAGGCTTCCCTTCGGAATCCGAAACACATTGCCCGCAGCAAGCGGGAGCAGCTTGCCATCCAGTAGCAGCTCCCCTTCGCCGGAGATGACTGTCCACACCTCGTCGCGGCGCATGTGGTACTGATAGCTCAAGTTTTTGCCCGCCTCGACGCAAATCCGCTTCGTCAGCACTTCGTTACCGTCTGGATATTTGACGAAATCAAGCACCCGGTAACGCCCCCATCGCCGTTCCTCATACATCGGACGCTGCTCGGAATGCTTCATCACCTCTTTAATTAACGGGCTTGACGCTTTGTCCGCGACGAGAATGCCGTCCGGACTGGCGGCGACGATGACGTTGGATACATTAAGCAGCGTTAGCGGAATATCCAGCTCATTGATGACGTGCGTATTAACCGAGTCGTCAGTGATAATGCCCTTGCCGATCAGCGGCGTTTCAATTTCTTCCGTCAGCGTATTCCAGGTGCCAAGGTCTTTCCAACTGCCCTCATAAGGAAGCGCGACAATATGGTTCGCTTTCTCAACAACTTCATAATCGAAACTATTTTTTGGAAGCTTGGCGTACTGCCGGGCCATCTCTTCATACTGAATCGGAAACCCTTCTGCGATCAACATATTGATAATCAAGTCCAGTCTGAAAGCAAAAACCCCGCAGTTCCAAAGCGCATGATGACGAATCATCTCTGCCGCTTCTTCTTCGCGGGGTTTTTCGCGGAAGCTCTCCACATGAAGATAAGCGGAAGAATCATCTGCAGATGCGTCAGGCACTATATATCCATACTTTTCGGAAGGATACGTCGGTTTGACGCCCATCAAGGCCAGATCGGCGCCGGAATTTTCCAATACATTGTCTAGCTCTTTCACCTTGTGAAAGAACGAATCGTCCACGTAAGGATCGACCGGCATCACGACAACGGTTTCGTCCAGGCTTGCTCCGGCAATCGAATACAGATAGACGGATGCAAGCGCAATAGCCGGGAACGTATCTCTTCGTTCCGGCTCGACGATTACTTCCAGTTCGCTTCCGAGTTGACTGTAAATCATTTCAACCTGTGCTTTGCTTGTTGCAATATAAGCATGATCTCCCATACCAGCTTTGGCAATTTGCCCCCATACCCGCTGTACCATCGATTCCAATGAACCCTCATCACTTTTCAACACCTTTAAGAATTGCTTAGACCGTGATTCATTCGACAATGGCCATAGACGTTTGCCCGAGCCTCCAGATAGTAATATCAGCCTCATTAATTCACGCTCCTTGTTTTGCGATTTAAAATAAACTGTTTCATAACATTTAAATCACTTTTATCAAATATTATTTTTTGAAACGGAACTTTAAACAAAACAATAATGCTTGATATACTAAAAATCATTCTAACAAATGAACCGATAAGTAAAGCAATTGCCACCCCAATTAACCCTAAATGAGGAACAAGCATGTAAAAAGATCCAATCGTAATACTTAAAGCTAACAGTTGTCTAATCAGTACTAAACCTGGACGTCCTATTGCATTAAATGAGGCAGATAATATCCAGGATGAACCACCAATTATACATTCAATACATAAAATGTATAATGTTGTACTCGCTTCAAGAAATGCTTCACCAAAAAAAAGACCTATCAGAAACCGTCCGATGATCATTCCCGGTATTGCTATAATAAGCATAAAAAAGAGTGATATGCGAAAAGCTGTTCCAACTTTTTGAATAATTTCTTCCTTCTTCATTCCCGTTACCTTTGGAAACACGACACTAGTAATCGCGCTCTGTACAACATTAAAAAGTCTGGAACACGTATACATTACAGTATACAGGCCCATCTCTTTGGCTGAGAGAAAAGATATTATGATTAGCTTGTCGAACTGATTATACATGGTTCCTATAAACTCGGTACCATAAACCCGAATACCATATCCAAATAATGACGTATAAGCAAACCTTTTAATCTTAACAAGCCATTTGATATTCAGATATTCTCTTAGTCTGTATAATGAACCGAAAATGACCAAAACAGTTGTCGTTAAATATACTACGGCAGCAGAGGGGATACTTAAATTCCCGAATCCCCAGAGCACTATGAGTCCAATCAAATTGAAGAGTGGGACATTGAGCCTCAAACTATTGTAAACATTGAATTTATTCAAACTTTGCGCTAATGATTGAAGCACGTTGACTACAAGCAACAAGGGCATATTAAGCACAGTGAACCACTGTGCCGTTTTGATTACATCCCCTGGATAGTTCCCCAACCAGACTGGAAGATATAACCATGTTAATACACCAACTATTATACTAATCGGTAATTGATACATGAAACACAATCTTAAATAATCAGTGACATTCTCTCCATGTTTTTTTGTATTGTAGATTAACGATGTTGGCAATCCAAAGCCTGTCAATCCAGCCAGAAAAGAAGGCCAAAACAAAACGGTTGAAAGCTCACCCTTGCCTTCAACCCCGAACATTCTTGCTGTAATTAAAGCAGTAATCGTAGCGGTTGCCATAACTAAAAAATTAGTAGCACTGGTCT
Organism: Paenibacillus beijingensis; assembly: GCF_000961095.1. Lineage (NCBI taxonomy): Bacteria > Bacillati > Bacillota > Bacilli > Caryophanales > Paenibacillaceae > Paenibacillus > Paenibacillus beijingensis. The sequence continues at coordinate 908,845 of NZ_CP011058.1, forward strand.
TAAATATTGTCTGGACAAATCCGCTTCCGGTAAATACTCTTCTTATAGCCGTCAAACTCATATGTCACCTCATCAAATCCTCAATAAATCACTGCTATGATGAAGAAAGTGTCTTTGTATGATGCAGTGACGGTTTAGATGGTGTTTTTTTATTCAACTTTCCGATGAATTGAGCCGGCAGTGTTGCCGATGAAACTACCTCCGGAATTCGGGCATTCAAATATTGTCTCACTGTTTCTCGATTCAACCAGCAACGATCTACCATCTCGGTCAGTTTCTCTGAAGTAATTTCATTAATATCGATGATATAATCATTCAATTCCAAGAGCTCCATGATCCCTTTTGTTTTATGCTCATAATTAATGGCAACAGTTGGGACAGAGTTAGCTAATGAGAAGATATTAGAGTGCATTCTTGTTCCGATAAACATATCCATATGTGAATATAAATATTTCAGATGACGTGGATTAAAGTCCTGATCAATAAGTTCTGCACCACTAGCTTTACATTCATTTAGAATTTCTCGACTTATAATCCGATCATCATTGAATGCGTTTGGCCCCAATACTTGTGGCATTACAAGTACTTTGGCTTGATATGTTTTCTCCAAATGCTCGACAGTATACCTGAGACTCTCTACATATCTAGCACGGTGACCTTGGGGATCACTTACCTCCGGGAAATGCCAATCACGTGCGGTTAAACCTACTAAGGACCCAGAGTGCTTTCTTCTGATTGATGCAATTAGCTCATCAACTTCATCCGATTGCTGCATATGCATGCTAAAAGCTGAATCTGGAACGACTTCAACACTCTCCGTAATCCCCATTGATTTCAGCCATTTCACAGATATGTATTCCCTGACGAAAATCTTGTCTACTTTTTTTAGCACCATGGAAGCAATGAATTTGATCGTTTTGTTGTAAAATGGCCCAATTGATTGAGAATAAATTACAACTGGCTTCTTATAATCTAAAGCAACCTTTATCTGTAGGAGATGTTGTAAAGTCATAACGCTCAACCCGTGAGTTAATAGAAATCCACCTCCGCAACTGACTACTACATCCGCCCACTCATAGTCACCACTCTTATCGTCATACTTTGTACCAAGCTGGCGAAATAGCTTAGAAATTATTTTAATTTTTCCAATTTTGCCACTCTTCTTATCTTTAATATTTTCAATACACTCTGCTACGCTGACATCGTAAACAGGCGCGTCGACTTCGGGAAATCGTGTTTTGATTTTTATGTTGCATGAATCGATCGATGAGCGCAAACTATCAATCATGGAGAGCATAATACCGGCATCTCCTTTGTTCATCGAAGAGTGTGCATTAATAATGAGAACGTTCATCTTATTCTTCCTTTCTAATTTCATGCAGGATCAAGAAACGATTCTTTGAAAAAGTCCTATCAAATTATCATTTAAGGTACGAATATTGTAGTTTTCCTCAACATATTGTCTTCCCTTAATCCCCATAGTTGACCACTCTTGATGATGATTCGTTAAAAGATTGATTTTTTCAACTAATGACTCTACTTCTTTCTCGGGTACAAGATAACCCGAAACTGTATCCTGAATTAACTCAGGAATACCACTATGTAAAGTTGAGATCACAGGAATTCCCATAGACAATGATTCCATCAATACAACAGGTATCCCTTCTTGATCTCCATTTGAAGCCGTGATGCTTGGTGCTAAAAAGATGTGGGCTCCTTCAAGAATAGCGATTACTTCCTGCTGCTCTCGCCACCCAAGAAGTTTGATATGCTGTTCCATCCCTGTTTGACTAATTACTTCCTCCAGCCTTGACCTTAGAGGACCATTCCCAACAATTAGATATTCGAGTTTTAAATTTGGGTGCTTCTGAAGAACCTTAGCAACTGCACGAATACCGTATTCTACACCTTTTTTTTCAACTAATCTGGCAATTGTTACGAGGCGTACGGTTTCTCCATTAGAAAGAGATCTCAATTTCAGTGCGAATTTATCAGTATCGATCCCCATTCTATGAACGCTAATTTTCTGTTCACTGCACCCAAGTTTAACCAGCTCGCTTTTCCAATTATTGCTAATTGGCAAAAATAAGTCTCCTTTTTCAAATAGGAGTTGGAATACATCTCTACCTTTTTCCTTGACCAGAGCCGAAATATCATAACCATGAAAAGTCGTCACAAGTTTACCTGGCATAAAGCCAGCATCTTTAATAATGGCTCCAATATTCCCAATGTTACCAAAGTGGCAATAAACAATATCGTAATTTCCTCTTCTATTAAACTGATCAGCAGTGTAAAGAGTACGAAGTGAAAGTATCCCTTTACCATACTTGAATATATTAACGGTTTTAATCAACTTCCAATTGCGTAGTAACAAAGCGATGCCTTTCATTGCTCTACCAAGCTTGTTTTCCGGCAAATAATAGCATCTAGAGAGAAGATTAAAATTGGCTACATCGGGATGAACCTTAGCTTCCTTTCGGTTATGATCCGCATAGATATCAACTTCATGTCCTTGTTCAAGGAAACCTACAATTTGATTCAATATAAATGTTTCCGATAAAGCTGGAAAATTTCCGACCAAGAATGCTATCTTCATGTGATCTCCCCAATTTCCAAAAATCCTGTTTGGCTGTCATTTATAGTTAACTTTTTAGACCAACATTTTTTCATAGCTGCTCTTAAACTCAATTTCTCCGTCATCTTGATTGGCGTTATTTTCGATAAATTTGGTAATCTGCGAACGAAATCGCTCTACCGAGAAATTCAAAGAATTCTTTCTGCAATTTTCGGGAAGAATCCTGCTTCCAGCCTGTTCAAACTCTGTTACTGCTTTCTGAATAGAATCGGGCGTTTGATCATAAAAGAAAACCCCAGTAGGATTGCTTTTTTCCAATCCGACAACCGTTTCCAAAGCTCCCCCTTTTCCGAAGGCTATAACCGGTGTCCCGCAAGCCTGAGCTTCTACTGGAACGATGCCGAAATCCTCTTCCGCAGCGAACACGAATGCCTTTGCTTTTTTCATATGCTCATGAAGCACATCAAATGGTTGATAACCAAGCAGGGAAATATTACTATTAGCAATATCTTTGATCTTTTTAAAATCTGGCCCAGTACCGATAATAACCAGCTTTTTATCTGGCATGCGATTGAAAGCTTCAACGATCACATCGATTTTTTTATAGGGCACAAACCTCGAAGCTGTAAGATAGTAATCTTCTTTATCAGCACTGTATGTGAAGGAAGTTGTATCAACTGGTGGATAGATTACTGATGCTTTCCTTCGATATACTTTCCAGACTCGTCTTGCAATAAACTGTGAGTTCGCAATAAAATGATCGACTCCATTTTGCGTTCTTAAATCCCATTGCCTCATACGGTGAAGCATTTCGGTAACGATTAGACTTTTGAATCCTTTATTTAAATTTGATTCTTTTAAATATTGATGCTGCAAATCCCAAGCATAACGAATTGGAGAATGGATATAACATATATGTGTCTGATCCGGCCCAGTGATAATACCTTTCGCCACAGCATGCGAACTGGAAATTACCAGATCGTATGAAGACATATCCAATCGCTCAATAGCCAGAGGCATTAATGGAAGAAAATGTCGATAGTATTTTTTTGCCAACGGTATTTTCTGAATAAAGGTCGTATGAACGGGTTTATCCTGAATAAATGCTCGCTGTTCCGGTGGCAAAAAATCAACTATACTGTAAAGATCTGCTTCAGGAAAAAGCAATAGAAGCTGTTCTAGTACTTTTTCAGCACCAGTATAAGTAACTAACCAATCATGTATAATTGCCACCTTCATTTGAGAGCCTCCTTAAATACCAGAAGGGACTGCGATGCGCTTTGATCCCATTGAAATTTTTTTACATGGTGCATGCCTTTTTGTCTCAGTTGATTTTGTAAATCGGTATCCTGCATTACTAACGCAATTTTTTCAGCCACATCTGTCACACTGTCAGGATTACAGTACAAAGCAGCCTCTTCAAAAATTTCTGGTAGTGAACCGGCATTAGATACAATGACTGGACAACCGCATGTCATTGCCTCTAGCGGGGGAAGTCCAAAACCTTCATAGAATGAAGGATACACAAAGCAGCCTGCATTCTGATATAGTGCTTTTAACTCCTGATCGCTTACATATCCTACAAGTTTGACACGGTCAGAGACAGGAATCTTATTTTGAGCGTAAATTTTGCTACTTGATCCACCAGCAATAACAATGTCATAATCCATCGGTTCAAGCAGTGAGATAGCCTTTACAATTGCATGAAAATTTTTGTTGGGACTATTGCTGCTTACTGCCAACACATAACGGTTTTTTTTCAAGCCATACTTTTGAAGAATACTGTCTTCTTCTGAAATGTTTAGAATATGCTCTTTTCCTTCGTAGATGACTTTAAGATTTTCTGCCCTTATTTTTGAATATTTCTGCAATTCATTCTTTGAAAAATTTGAAACCGTAATGATTTTGCCATTCTTAATACCTAGCACTCTGTACAAAAACCGATACCATAACCGGAATGTCAGTGTATACTGAGATGGATTTGCGAATACCGCAGCATCATGAATTGTTACGGTTTGTATTTTTTTCAAGATTGGAGCTGTATTACATAAATTGACCAACAAACCCATCCTCGCAAAAAAAGGAAGCTCAAGTTGCTCCCAAAGGTGACCCTTTAATTTTCCAACTTTTCTAATTTTAATATGTTTTAGTTCTGGTTCATAACGAATTTCGCTAGGAACGAGAAGCTCAAAAGAAAAGCTCTTTTGTAATTGTTTATCTACATCTATTACTAGGTCAATAGCTTTGATAAGTTCCAGAGCATAGCGCTGCACACCCGTAATAGATTGAGATAAAAACCTGCCGTTAATATAGATGCTTTTCAAAAGCTCCACTCCTTGACCCAAACATGCTAGATGATGTTTCCAAATGAACAAAATTTCAAAAAATATTCTCTTTCTTGGATCGTTATTTGATCCATAAAGAATTCAAGGAGTATAATTATTAATTAATTATGAAAAAATTAATTGTAAATGGTAGATTTTAACTGTTTATTTGATATAATCTCTCGCTTAGCAATTGAGTGTACACATCTAAATATTGTACCCCTAAAATATTCATATCAAAATTTTCTACGTATTCACTTATTTGATCACTTAACTTCAATCGATCTGTATTTTTAATAAATCGATTAATGGCATCTTTTAGACTTAAAGTATCATTTGGCTCAAAAAGGTACCCTGTTTTTTCATCCTGAATAATTTCGGATATTCCTCCTCTTTTTGCTCCAATGATGGGTTTACCGTATAAATACCCTTCAATTACTACTCGACCAAAAGGCTCATGCCATAAAGAGGGAACAATAACTGCATCATATTTATGGACTTCTTCTTCAGGTTTAATATGTCCTAGAAAACGAATATTCTTGGCGTATCCATTGTTATCAATTTGCTGTTTTACACTTTTGTCGTGAATTTTACCCCCTAAATGCAGCTCTGCTTCCGGAAAATGATTAAAGAAATCAAGAATGACTTTAACTCCTTTAGTTTCTTCAATTCTACCCATAAATAAAAACTTCACTGTTTTTTCTTTATTATTTTTTTCTTTATTATTTTTTTCTCTATTTTCCATTACTCGATCATTCAATTTAATTCCATTAAAAATTCGAACCGAATCAACATCTTTGAAATATCCAAACTGCTTATGTTTATTAAGGATGAAATCGGATATTCCAATAAGCTTATTCACATACCCTTGATTAGAAAATGACTTCTTTGCTCCAGTCAAGAGCGCACATTCACCACACCTCTGGCTACAGTTCTTATTGTCTTTAAACATAGTGCTTTTTACACAAAGTAAATTATAATCTCTTAAAGTATGAGCAACAGGAATATTTCGTCTTTTTGCAGCAATCCATGGAGCAACTGAAAAACCAGAAATATTATTAGTATGTATTATCTCTGGCTTTTCTGCTTCTATAATAGCCGAAATTTTTTTTAGTATCATAGGGTTAAGAATATCAATCACATGCCATAATGCTTTTGCAGGAGCCCGCTGCGAGCTTGAATCTTTTAACCAGTAAATATTCGAGTGTTTGATATAATAAACTTTCACACCATTTACATAGTCAATATTATCCTCTGTAGACAAAGTCACAATAACAGGTTCTATTTGCTTTTGGATTAAATATTCAACTAGTAACTGCAGCGATTTTTCTGCTCCACCAACAGAATTCGGTGTATATAAAGTATTGAAATACAAAATTTTCACAAAAACTTCTCACCTTTCACAGCCTATTTGAAATCAGAATGCTGAGTTAGGCAGCAAAATAATTTTAATTGTCTTTAATATAATTTTAATATCTTGCAACAAACTCCGATTACGAATGTATTTAATATCAAGGTCAACCATTTCCTTGAAGCTTAAGTCATTTCTTCCGCTTACTTGCCAAAGACCAGTACAACCAGGTTTCACTGTCAATCGGAGCTTGTCATATTCTGTATATACCGCCACTTCTCTTGGAAGTGGTGGACGAGGACCAACTAAAGACATATCTCCTTTTAACACATTCACAAGCTGAGGCAGTTCATCAAGGCTGGTTTTTCGTATGAATTTACCAACCTTCGTAATGCGTGGATCATCCTTCATTTTGAACATTGCACCCTGAATTTCATTTTTATCAAGCAAATCTTTTAATCTCTCTTCGGCGTTGCTAACCATTGAACGAAATTTGTACATCCTGAACGGTTTTTCAGCTTTCCCTACTCTAGTCTGATAAAAAAACACTGATCCGCGAGGGTCTTCAATTTTAATTAAAATTGCAATCAAAATAAAAAGAGGTGTCAGGACAATTATTCCACACAGGGCACTAACAAAGTCGAGTGATCGTTTCAGAAATGAATAAAGAGCCAGATTTTGGCTCTTTTCACTTAATAATTGATTTGAATAATAATCTGACACATTCATTAATGCTTCATCTTGTTGACTCGAAGGCGTCATCTCTTACTCCCCCTTTGCCGTCAGCAATTGTTTACCAAATTCTCTCTCAAACAATCCTTCTAATTCCGTTATTAGTGCGTGTCGTAATTCAGGATTGCGCAGCGCAAACTCAACTGTCGTCATAATAAAACCAAGTTTCTCGCCCACATCGTAACGTACACCCTCAAAATCATATGCAAATACGCCCTGATCAATATTCAGCTTCTGTATCGCATCAGTAAGTTGAATTTCTCCACCGGCACCCCGTTCTTGCTGTCCCAAATAATCAAAAATCTCTGGTGTAAGTACATACCGCCCCATAATAGCCAGATTGGAAGGTGCCTGTCCTTTTGGTGGCTTCTCTACGAAACGATTTACTTGATATAATCTTCCCATCGTTTCCAGTGGATCTACTATTCCATATCGATCTGTTTGATCAACACCTACGGTTTGTACACCGATAACCGAACGGCCAGTACGATCATATTGCTCTATCAGTTGCTTTGTGCATGGAACTTTTCCATCAACAATGTCGTCACCTAGAAGTACTGCAAACGGTTCGTCTCCAATAAAATTACGTGCGCACCAAACGGCGTGACCTAGCCCTTTAGCCTCTTTCTGCCTGATATAATGAATTTCAACATTGGAAGAGCGTCTTACTTTCTCAAGTATGTCTAGCTTGCCTTTTTCTTGAAGCGTCTGTTCAAGTTCGAAGGCAATATCGAAATGGTCCTCAATTGCTCTTTTCCCTTTCCCCGTTACAACAATTATGTCCTCAATTCCTGATTCAATTGCTTCCTCAACTATGTACTGTATGGTAGGTTTGTCAACGATCGGAAGCATTTCTTTCGGCATTGCCTTAGTTGCCGGTAAAAAACGGGTTCCAAGTCCAGCAGCAGGAATAATGGCTTTTCTCACTTTTTTCATCGTCTCACCCTACCCTTTGATTTATCTTTTTTGACTAAACTAAAAGTGTCAGCTATACTCTCCAATAATCAAGAGAGTATAGCTCACACTTCCAGCACTTGTTTTTTGTGAGTGGGCATCCAACCCATCCTCACGCCACACCCTTGACGATAAACGTCTAAGGTCTTCAAGATGCAAGACCCACAGCGTGACCGAGTGCCTACGATGATAAAGGTACAGTAGGCATCACCTTAAGTTCTGACCCATCATTTACTCGGCTGTCTCATGGTAATAATAGTAGTAACCATTTTTCTTGCTTTTCTTCACATTGTTTAACACTACACCGATCAGCTTCGCATTAACCCGTTCCAAACTTTCCTTCGCTCTCTTGACTAGTTCGCGTTTTACTTTTCCTTCCTGTATGACAATGACAACTCCATCACACACTGATGAAACTATAAGTGAGTCCGCTACAGCTAGAACTGGTGGTGTATCAAAAATAATAATGTCGTATGTGTCTTTCATCTCATTGATAAATGCTTTCATCTTCTGCGAGGCAAGAAGTTCAGCTGGATTAGGCGGAACCGCTCCAGATGGCAATATCGATAAGTTTTCAACTTCGGTGCTTTGAATTGCTTCCGATGAATGAAACTGACCGGTAATAACGCTTGTCAGACCAGTTCTATTCGATAACCCAAATATTCGATGTATCGTCGGTTTTCGTAAGTCGGCATCAATAAGCAAAACTTTTTTTCCTTCTTGGGCATATGTCACAGCTAGGTTAGAAACTGTCGTGCTCTTACCTTCACCGGATTGAGCCGATGCAACCATCAAAACCCTAATTTTCTTATCAATGGAAGAGAATTGGATATTTGTGCGCAACGTTCGATAAGCCTCAGAAATTGGAGATTTCGGTACATAAAAGGTTATAAGATTGGAGTTATTGATTTGCCGCGGCATATTTACCCTCCTTTACCGATTGCTGCTGTGAAATAGAAGGCTTTCGAGAATTTGCTCCATTCGGCTCAAACTTCGTTATCATTGCTAACATTGGTAGATCTAACACATTTGCGATATCTTGCTCGCCCTTAATTGTGTCATCCAAATAATCGAGTAGAAATGAAAGACCAATTGCTATCATTAATGAAACAATGAATGCTATCATCATATTTAAAGAAGGACTAGAATTTATTGGGCCAGGAACATTGTCAATTTTTGCAGTATTCAAAATGGCTACATTATCAACCTTCATTATTAATGGAATTTGATCTTTGAAAACTTTTGCAATGGCGTTCACCGCTTTAGCCGCCTGAGTGTATGAGGTACTTCTAAACGACAAGTTCATAACCTGTGAATCGCTAGCGGAGCTTACCGATACTCTCGACGACAGCTCATCAGAGGAGAGCTTTAAATCGGGATAAATCTGTGCAACCTTATCCATTATGGCAGCTGACTTGATAATTTCTTTATAGGAATTAATGAGTTTAATATTCGTCTGAATATCATTATAATTGATTGCTTCGGCCCCATTAGCAACCGTTGATTGTTGATTGACTATTAACTTGGTATCTGCCTTATAAACCGGTGTTGTAAAGTAATAGGTTTTCACTGCGGTCGCAACGCAAGCTATTACAACTATTGCAACAATAAGCCATATACGCTTAGCTATAATGCGACCATACTCTTTCAGTTCCACTCGCAGTTCCTCCAATTGTCGCTAATATAGTTGACTTTTCTCTTGAAATCCTTTTATATTAAATAGATTTTTCATATTCATTTGCGGGCGTAAGTTCCGATATTTATAGTGTGCCTTCATATTAGTCGGAGACTGAAGAATAAGCATGTCATTCAGCAGACTGATCATCTGCTGTCTAGAAATAGAGATTCCTGTAAGTTGCAGCCCATAGTAATACATGTTATCTTGTTTCTGACTCCATACGACATAACCTTGAAGATTGAGCGTTTGGCCGTTCAGCATGATCTGAAATTGTAACATACAGTCTTTCGAGACCGGAAAACGAAGAACCGTGCTGAAGCTAAGCCCTTCAGGACTTATGTTATGTACAAGAACTTTACGGGACTTCGTATAAACCAGCTTTCCCTTAACTTCTCGAATCGTGATGTCGGCAAGCACGGTATTTGTCAGTTTCAAGCGAATGCTCTTGCGTTTGAAAACCGTCAAATTACGACGTTCAACCATAATTCACCTCCGTGAAATGTGTTCCGGCTGAAAGTAATAAATTTCACTCAGTTGGAAAGGCTAAATAATGTAAGTGATACATTTTGTATCTGCGATATACCCAACTTTACGATACAATTCGTAACATGTCAACACTTTTTCAATCTTAACTTTCAAGAAATGCGACAATTCGTTGCAAAACATGCATTTGGCTCCAGTTCATATTAATATAGCTTACATAGAAAAATAGGAGGAAACGAATGGATATCGGCACTAGAATTGCTAAATTAAGGGAAGATCGCGGGTGGACACAAGAACAAACGGCAGTGACTCTAGGCATCTCCCGTGCTGCATTGTCCCATTATGAGAAAAACCGGAGAGAGCCCGATACCGATACGTTAACGAAATTCGCTGATTTATACAGCGTCACGATCGATTATTTAGTCGGAAGAACGGACAACCCAAGAGCAGTAGTCGATCCGAACGTACGAGATTTTGTCGACCAGCTCGAGCTGTCCGATAACGAGCTGCTGAATAAATTTGCGCTTACCATTGATGGCCACAAGTTAACGTCAGAAGAAGCAAAGCGCTTTATCGCTTTTATCCGTGCAGAACGGATGATGCGGTAAAATTCCGAACCTGCCAAGAGAGCAGGTCTTTTTTTTTGCTTCAGAATTTACTCTTTCAGCAGGTTTATTTTTCTCGCAAGGTCAACCTTCAACAAAACCGTATATTATTTATATAGAAGAGACAGTGAAATTATGAATTTAGTTTATTCGTTACTACTTAGGTCACTTAGAAGCTGAACTGGCCTCTTAAAGCGCAGAGGAGCGAGGATAGTACGGGGCGATGCTGTTTAATCAGCGTGGAAATAACACCTCGCATTCTGGCGAATATCTTCGCACCGGACGCGGTGCGGAATGAACCTGAAACTTTTTGTTTAACTTTAACCATGCGAAGGTCACGTTCCGCTTGGTTGTTGTCAAACGGGATATGGGCATCCCAAAGAAACCGGAGAATGACCTCTTTATGAAGGGTCATGCGTGCTCCCAGGTTTGCGGCTTTGCTTTTTCTTTTTCGCCCTCGTGCACCGGACTTCGCCCGGACGACATCCGTCTCCCACTCGTTTTCCCCTTCTGCAAGAATGTCATCATAGTAGTCTCGGATGGCGCGGATGACTTCTTCGGATAAAGGGGACTGGTCCTTTCGAGACGTTTGGGCAAGCTGCCAGCTTTCTTGCAGTAGTTCGGCCATCCGGCTCGACCAATCCTGACCGTCATGTTCTGTGATTCCCCGACACTCACGCAACAGGCGAGCATTGCAGAGGGCGTGCCCGAAGTGGTAATGATCTTTGAAGTAAGGAGCCGGCAAACAGTCATGAACTACGCCACCACAGTAGAACGGAAAGAAGCCAAGTTCATCCATCGCTTGACTTCCGCGCTTGGAATAAACGCCTAGTAGCGTCCAGTCCGCATCGGACACCGTGTGCATCCATTGTGTTTGTTCACCGACTCGAAATCCGGTTTCGTCGGCATGAACCACCGGTTTGCGGAATAATTCGGTTCGAATGGTTTGTTCCGGCTGCTCCAGCGCCTGGTGCATGGTTTGAAGGGACGACAGGAGCGTAGCCTGGCTTGGACGATAGCCCGTGAGATCTTCAAAGAGTTGTGCGATTCTCTCGAGCGGCAGCATCTGATACGCATGCAGATAGGTCGTCCAGGCGACGAAGCCGCGGCCATATTGAGTCGGGGCACTCACCTCTTCGTGGAACGAAGCCCGCTGCAGAAGACCGCAAGCGGCACAGCATTTCTTCTCCGCGCGATGTTCGGTTACCTTGACGCTTGGGGGCGGCAGATCGAAGACTTGACGCTTTTCATACGCAACACTCTCCAAATGGATGAGCGAAGCGGAACATTGGGCGCAAGAGGTAAGCCGATGGACGACAATCTCATCCGGCTGCTCGGCGAAGCGGAGGGTGTGTCCGTCATGTCCCTTCAGCGCGCCCTTTTTACCGCCGGATTGACGCAGGTTCACTGGCTTTCGTAAACCGTCACTGGAGGGCGGCTTGCTGCTATTTTTACTATTTTGTCCGAGCTGCCGCTCCAATTCATGGACCCGCTTTTCCAATTGTTCAATCCGTTTGGCCTGCTTCTCAACCAACTGCGTCAATTGCCGATTATGAGCGAGCAGGGCATGGAAATAACCCGCAATTTCCTTGTCGCCTTTGCAGATGGTAGTTACCTGTTCCGGTGTAAGTTCCACGTAGCTGCCTCCCTCAGTTAGATTGGTAAATATTAGTTCGACGTGCATACCTGAAATTCCTTATTCGCAGACAAAAAAATCTCCCCAATTTGTGAGGGAGACCTAAGTAGTAACGTTTATTCGACAAATTACAATAGAAAAAGTGAATTTTTCCCTCTTCTTCCGACATCTTTTTTACTTTCGGTACGATATAATGACTTCTATGGTGTTTACGTTGATATGATTAAGTGGGGAGAGCGATTCGTAATGAATGAGGATCGGTATTTAGGAATTGAACGAAAAGTCCGAGCGATTGAGCTGGACATTCGCTTGATTATCGAACAACTGGGACTGACAGTGGATTTACAGTCATATTTAAAGCGAGATGTACAGGAGGTGAATTCTACAATACTGAAATCAGATCAGAGCAATCCTTATTAAGAATATTGTCCTACTTTGTACGACTCAACTCCAAACTGTATATATTAACTTTATGCAGCTCTGGGACTTCAACTGTGACAACTTGTTTTAATGTTAAGATGATTTAAAAATATAGTACCATTAGATCTAAATCAGAATTAATCAAAAGTAATGGAATATTAATGCTTATCGGTTAAGTCAACTTTAGGTTATTTCATGTATGCACAGATTTTACAGTAGTTTTCCTTCTTAGAAAGGTTTTAAATACAACTTTCCCCTTATCAGCCGAAGCCAGTGGGGGATGTGTTTTTGGTATATATCATAAAGCATTTTTATTAAGAATGTGGTTATGAATTTTCTCATAGGCTAAACCTGCATAGCAATTGTTACGATCGAAATTTATACGAATTATTAAAAAACAGATGGTGTATGGATGAAAAAAAAGTGAACGTTTTGTTTTAAAGACCATCCTTTAAGTGGAATCGGTACGGGATTGTACGGATTAGTCTAAGACCTTTACAATGATAATAAAATCGAACGTGGTGAGTATTCGAGTCGCTAGTTTAAATACCAATCTTTTTCGTTCAGAACTTATAAAATCCCCTGAGTTTAATACTACCCTTCTCCCCTAATTTAACCCAGCCTCCGAAGACACCTTTGACGAAAGACGGTACTCCTTTTCGGCCCATTGCGAAATGGTAAGCATTTTGCAGCGCGAGGACCTTTGCTATTCTCTTAAAGATAATATAAATACCTGTATCTGAGCATCTCTTTGAACATAATTCTGAAAATAGAATTTATCTCCAAATTGAATAGTTACAACCACTTCTTTCCTGTGCTATTATTGATACAATCCGTATCAAAGAAGAGGATGATGTATTGTGGATTCTTATTTCAGATCACAATTAAACCAGACTTATCTACTTTTTGAAGAAAGGAAGTGTCGGGCATGCCTCAAATTAATACGAAATTCTTAGATGGAACAAGGTTCCTTTTGGCGTTATGGGTAGCGGTCGGTCATTTTTACATTCTAACTGGAGCTCAAAAATTTTTTGTAATTCCAATCGTAGGCGAAACCCTTAGGAGTCCTGGTTCAGCAGTTGACGGATTCATGGTGATCACCGGTTTCTTAATGATGTATCATTTCTACATAAGACAAGACAAGAATCCTAATGAATCAAATAAAACGGTATTCACAAAATTTTGGCTCAGAAGGTTTTTCAGGCTATATCCCATCTATATAATCTCAGTTGTTTTAAGCTTTTTTGTTTTTACGATTATGGCTAAAAACGCAGTTGCAATGCTTGAGTATTTTACAGGTAGCGGATTAACTCCTCAAGGAACAGTTCGCCCCACTGAACAACCTAGTATCATGGACCTGATTAGCCATGTGTTCATGATACACGGTCTTTTTCCGGATTACTCATCAAGTATTCTCGGCGTTACATGGAGTTTGTCTTTGGAAGCCCAATTCTACCTAGTTTTCCCGTTTTTGTTCGTCCTATTGTTTAAGGACAAATTAAGAGTTAAAAGAACATTCATTTTTTTCATTGTAATTGCGTTATTTCTTGCTTTTTTAACTCCCAAATTCTTGGAAGTTGGAAGTCGCGGAGTATTTGACCAGCCTTCAGTATTGATCTATAAATTGCCATTATTTATTTTGGGCATGATCATGGCAGGCGTGGGGTTAAGAAAAATCCACTTTTCTTATTTACTTTTTTGCTTGTTAGCAGTGATTCCTTTCCAAAGCTCGACATCATCCTTATTGATCCTTTTTTTGAGCCTTTTTATGTACTTAGATCACATGAAGCAATTTATTGGCACTCCCGTGTATAAATTTCTGAATTTCTTTAGAAATTTATTATCTAACAAAGTAAGCCAATTTGGAGCTGATATATCCTACTCCTTGTACCTTATCCATACCATAATAATTCGTTTTGTTGTGTATTGGTTTGTAGAACATTCAGCTTCACTTTCTTTCACGAAGTATGAAACGGCGGCCGTTTCATTTATCGTATTCTTTGTTCTCAATTTACTTATTTCCTATTTATTATTAGTGACAATTGAGAAACCTTTCATTTCATTAGGTAAAAAAGTCACTAATAATATAGGCAAACAACAAGACAGAACAAGTCCAAATGTCAAAGTAGCTGGATAACACTCTTACAATCAGTATAAAGGGACGGGGTTCATTCCGTCCCTATTAGCCAATTTTCTTCTATGATCCCGTCGTCAGAAGCATTAATCATCCGACTCGTGGTTGTCCCATAGTGACAAATGTATTGTAGCATTAGCCAACTTGGTTGTGCAGATGGTCCTGTGCACTGCTGTTACGGCATCCTGAAGAGTTACAGGAATAAGTTACGTTTACAGGCTCGCCAGAAGGTAATGAATACTTCAGTGTCGTCTATACCGTCCAAGCAATAATATGCTTCGTATCAGGTGTTTCAGGCACCTGTTTTCGAATTATTAATAGCTGACGGAATGAAGACGATAAGCCAAATAAGTTTTAGTGCTTATCTTTCATCGTGTCTTCGCTTGGAATCCCCGCATTTTAAACCCCTATTAACCCCTCAATTGTTGCTCCTAAGTAAATGTAAGTTGACATATTACTACTCGCTCCTTTTAATTAGTTTCTATTTCTTCCAATCTTCTTATTAACTTGACTCTTGCAAAAAACTTATCGTGTAGAATATTGCCTGATACTGGTGTAACCAATCCTATTATGAAAACCTTAGTCGTATGAAATTGTGCATGGTATTATTCTTTGCGAGGGTCGGAAGAACGTCACCCAGATTCGAAACGCCGCCGGGAACGAGCGTCATTTAAGTTCCGTTACGCGCTTTTTGAACGAATCACCCTGGTCTCTGAATCGTATGCAACGCAGACGGTTGGAACGAATTCGCCAACAGATTTGCAATCGTCAACCCAAAGGGAACAACCGCCGTGTGACGTTCCTATTGGTGGATGACACGGCTTGTAAGAAGAACGCCACCACGCGTCAGATGGATCAACTCGACTTTCACTTTTCGCACGATGAAGGCAAGGGTGTCTGGTCACACTGTATCGTAACCACTCATGTCGTAGCCGAAAACCGTTCGTATGCTTGGGATTTTCGGCCGTATGTCCGGGAGAGCTACTGTGAGCAGCATCAACTGCCATTTAAGAGCAAGAACGAGCTAGCCGTGGAGATGATTACCGTTTTTCCTGCAGCCGAAGATGAATCGGTTTACGTCTTGATGGATAGCTGGTATACCAGCCAGAAGATGCTCGATGCGTGCAATGCCCGCGGCTTTCATGTCATTGCCGCCGTGAAAGCCAACCGTAAAGTCTGCATTGCCGGCGTTCGGATTTCCATTTCCGAATTTTCTGCACAGTACGTGCGTAACGAGGATCTCCGCTCTGTTACCGTGGAGAGCAAACGTTACCGGGTCTATGCTTACGAAGGGCCGCTAGCAGAAACGGAGAATGTCTGCGTACTGCTTTCTTGGGAAGAAAAGTTCGATCATGCTCGAACGCCGTTTTGTGTGCTGAGCACGCACTCTGGTCTGGATCTCGTGACCATCCTGGCCTACTACCGGTTACGCTGGCATATTGAAACGGGCTACCGCTACTTCAAAGAGTTACTCGGCTTTGATCAATACCAACTGCTTTCGTTTCAGGGCATTTCTCGCTTTTGGGCCATTCAGTTTCTTGTACAGAACCTGTTGGAATCTCAACGGCACGAATGGTCGTCCGGGCAAAGCATGATGACGCTTGGCGATGTCGTTAGACGCTTTCGACATGAGCATATGGGTCAAATGATCCTTTATGTGTACGAACAAGCTCTACAGAACAAACCGTTATTCGACATTTTGCGTGATTTGAAACGGTCTGCTTAAATGCTTTTTCGATTCACGCTACCCGTCTGCCCTTTTGAGATCGTTGATGGATCGTTTTGCAATAGTCAAGTTATTAATTTAAATTTCAGTCCCCTATTAAAATAATTGACAATTGGTTGATACAAATTGTATCATTGAATAAATCACGTACATAAGGCGGTGTGTAGATGGAAAAGAAGAGAGAAAGAATTGACATTCGCGTCCCAATCCCTTTGCTACGAGCCATTGAAAAGTATCAAAAGGAGACAGGAATTAAAACTCGAACCGGCGCGATGATGGATCTGGTTCGTATAGGCCTTAAATACAAAGCACCCCAAAAGAGTGGTGAAACATTTTGAGTTATCAAATCCGTAGAGTTATTTTCTCAACTCTTCTTGCTGTTCTTGTCGGTATTTCTTCAGCTTTACTTGGGTTTGCGGTGACATACCACCCCGTAATGGTGTTTCTTCTGACCGCAGTGTTCATCGGAAGTCTAGTTGTCATTTACTTTGTCAAAAACACGGAGAAGTTATATTTTTTATGGATGATCGCTCTACCTCTAACCAAAGTGTTATCCGTTGGAATCGGTGAGAAAAAACTAACGATGATTGATACCCTTACTTACCTATTAGGTTTTGCCATCTTCCTAAAAGCTTTAAGTGATAAAAGATTTATTGAAGAAAAAAAGATTCTTCCTGTCATTTTACCGCTCTGCTTACTTTTTATTTTTTCGGTTTCGAATTCTATTTTTAATTTTTTCCTATTCAAGAATTCCATTATCGATGATGATGTAAATTCAGAACTAATAAAATCGTTAATCATAAACGCAAGAACGCTCATTCCTATTTTCACAATTGTCATCGTAGTCACCATGATTAAAACTTATGAGCAATACATCAAAACCCTTAAACTTTTCTATGGCACAATTTGGTTCGTTGCTATTTATGGAATTTACGAATTACTAATTAAAAAATTGGGGTTAGGGTTTAAATTCCTTCTCCCTGGCCATGCAACGAAAATAATTTCTTTTAATGGCGGATACTTAAGGTTATCCGGTACATTTAGTGAACCATCCTATTTTGCCGGTTTTCTAGTAATAGCAATACTATTCTGCTTTATGTTGAAAAATTTAAGCATCGTTTCGGCCAAAAGGATATATATACTAATCGGATTGCTGTTGTTCCTTATCCTGAATACCTACTCTACCGTTGGGTGGTTTAGCTTGGTAACGGGATTAACGATATTCTTGTTGGCAAAAAAAAACGCGAAATATATCCTTTTACTGTTCATGGCATTTTGCGCTCTCGCCTCTTTGGTTGTGGTTAATCCAGCTTTCCAAGCAATGGCGATGAAACCTTTCGATTCTCAATCAGCTTCATCCCAAGATCGAAACGAAACTGCTCAAACGGCTATAAACATGTTTAAGGACCATCCTTTAAACGGAATCGGAACCGGGATGTATGGATTGGTCTATAATTTATACAACGATACTAAAGTCGAACGCGGCGTATTGAAATCAAGCAATAGGATCGCGAATAATGTTTACGCTGAAGTATTAAGCTCAAACGGATTAATTGGAGCCGTAATCTTTTTTATTACTTTCATGCGGATATTTAAGTCCATTCGATCCCTCCGATATGTTGATAGCAATCGTTCAATATATCCCTTTTTCTTGGGTGGTTTTGCTTCAATACTCGTAATATTTATGGCCTATCCAACGATTAATTTTACGTTTCAGTGGCTATTTTACGGTTTGGCGATCATAACCCCGTCCTTTATCGATAAACTGCAAACTCAGGGAACTCAATCCGATTCTTTTCGGCATCGCAGAATCTCTATTCGCACACATAAAAACTATAGGTAAATAGATGAACAAGTCAAAGCTTGTACTGAACGTTTACTGGTTTGGAAATTACGTTATTTATCGGTGAAAGATTCCAGGCGTAAAACAATTCCTCTATGTTATTCATAAAATATTTGAAACAATCGTGATGAAGATCATTTGTCAGTGTGAAATTCCGGCAGCAACCAAGATCGGTAAAGGCGGTTATTTCGAACATGGTGCAAATGGTACTATCATGAACAGGGGCGTCGTCATTGGCACTAATGCCCACACTTACCACCAAGTTACGATAGGAAAAGTGGGCAAGAAAGACGGTTGCCCGGTTATTGGAGATAATGTCTTCATAGGCGCTGGTGCAAAAATAATTGGTAAAATAAAAATCGGCAATAACGTCCGCATCGGTGCAAATTGTGTAGTACATTAAGACATGCCGGATAACTGCACTATTGTTCTTAATCCTCCTCGCGTAATCGTTAGAGAAGAAAAGGATCGAGAGTTGGTATTAATGAAATAATCAGATCACTAAAGTGCAAAGGATTTCCCCTTCCTCTTAGATGCAGAACATTTTTTCTTTACCTGTAGCAGGGAAAGTAAAAAAGGAACTGTCCCGAGTCATCGAAGATTACGGGGACAGTTCTTTTTCTTAAGTCAATCTATAATATATTTTTTGTCTCTTTGGTTTTCCTATAAACAAAATGCACCCCTTATAGTTTTCATTGGTCACAAAAAAGTGTTTCCCAATGTTCTATAAGGGGTGCTATTTAATCCACATTATAATGGTTCTTTGAGAACTACGTCAGTATTTAGCTCTCCAAAAATAGCCCCATTAATTCCCGCCTACGCGCGCCAGTTCACGCATGTTGGCTTCAAATGCAGCCAGCAGCGCTTCTTCGCCGCGGAGGCCGTCTTCTTCTTCTACCTTGCGGATTTGTTCCAGCATCCGTTTGTAATCTTTCGGGATGACTTTCACGAAGCGGCTGAGCATGCTGTCCCAGTTGTTCAGCACGTTCTTGCCGACGACGCTGTCCGTGTATTCCACGTGGCGCTCCACCATCGAGCGGAGCTCTGCAATGTCGGCTTCGTCTTCCAGACGATCCACCAGAACCATCTCCAGATTGACCTGGTTGTGGAAGTCGCCATTCACATCCAGCACATACGCCACGCCGCCGGACATACCGGCCGCGAAGTTGCGTCCCGTAGCGCCGAGGACGGCGACGCGTCCGCCGGTCATATATTCGCAGCCGTGGTCGCCCACGCCTTCGACGACGACATACACGCCGCTGTTGCGGACCGCGAAGCGTTCGCCGGCGATGCCGCGGACATACGCCTCGCCGCTCGTCGCGCCGTAGAATGCCGTGTTGCCGATAATGACATTCTCTTCCGCAACAAAGGTTGCTTTCGGGGACGGAGCGACAATGATTTTGCCGCCGGATAAGCCTTTGCCGACATAGTCATTGGAGTCGCCTTCCAGCGACAGCGTAATGCCATTCGGTACGAATGCGCCGAAGCTTTGGCCTGCCGTTCCGGTGAAATGGAACGAGATCGTATCTTCCGGCAGTCCCGCCGCTCCGTAACGACGCGTCACTTCGCTGCCCAGAATCGTGCCCACAACGCGGTTCGTGTTGCAGATCGGGAACGATCCGCTTACTTTCTCCCCGCTCTCCAGCGCAGCTTCTGCGGCCGGAATCAGCTTCTGCATATCGAGCGACAGCTCAAGGCCGTGGTTCTGCTCCTGGATACAGTAACGGAAAGCGTCCTGAGGCACTTCCGGCTGATGCAGCAGAGCCGTCAGATCGACGCCTTTCGCTTTGTAATGGCTGATCAGTTCCTTCGTCTCCAGAACGTCGGAGCGGCCGACCATTTCGTTGATCGTGCGGAAGCCGAGTTCCGCCATAATTTCACGCATTTCCATTGCCACAAAGCGCATATAGTTTACAACGTGGCTCGGATCGCCCATGAACTTCTTGCGCAGATCCGGATTTTGCGTCGCGACGCCGACCGGACAGGTGTCCAGCTGACAAACGCGCATCATCACGCAGCCAAGCACGACAAGCGGAGCGGTCGAAAATCCGAACTCCTCGGCGCCGAGCAGCGTTGCAATCGCCAGGTCGCGGCCGTTCATCATCTTGCCGTCGCACTCCACGACGACGCGGTCGCGCAGGTTGTTCAGCATGAGCGTCTGGTGCGTCTCGGCAAGGCCGAGCTCCCAAGGCATTCCCGCATGGCGCATCGATGCCATCGGGGACGCGCCCGTGCCGCCGTCGTAGCCGCTGACGAGAATGACGTCGGCGCGGCCTTTGGCAACGCCTGCGGCGATCGTGCCGACACCGACTTCGGATACGAGCTTCACGTTGATGCGGGCGCGCGGGTTGGCGTTCTTCAGATCGTGGATCAACTCCGCGAGGTCCTCGATCGAATAGATGTCATGGTGCGGCGGCGGCGAGATCAGGCCTACGCCCGGCGTTGATCCGCGCACTTCCGCAACCCACGGATACACTTTGCGGCCCGGAAGCTGTCCGCCTTCGCCCGGCTTCGCGCCTTGTGCCATCTTGATCTGGATCTCGTCGGCATTCACGAGATAGTTGCTCGTAACGCCGAAACGGCCCGAAGCGACCTGCTTGATCGCGCTGCGGCGGGAATCGCCGTTGGCATCCGGAGTGAAACGCGCCGGATCCTCCCCGCCTTCGCCCGTATTGGACTTGCCGCCGATGCGGTTCATCGCAATGGCCAGGCTCTCGTGCGCTTCCTTGCTGATGGAGCCGAACGACATCGCTCCGGTCTTGAAGCGCTTGAAGATTTCTTCAACCGATTCCACTTCCTCGATCGGAACCGGCGTGCGGCCCTTGCTGAAGCTAAGCAGCGAACGCAGCGTCAAATGCTTGCGGTCTTCGCCCTGCACAAGCGACGAAAACTTCTTGTACAGCTTGTAGTCGTTCGCGCGCGACGCCATCTGCAGCGTATGAATCGTCTGCGGGCTGAACAGATGGTCTTCTCCGTCCTTGCGCCATTGATAGTCGCCGCCGGAATCGAGCTCTTTCTCCGTGCCTTCCTGCTCGGAAAATGCGCGGTTGTGATGTTTCAACGTCTCTTGGGCAATAATATCCAGACCGATGCCGCCGATGCGGGAAGGCGTCCAGGTGAAGTACTCGTCGACGAGCTCCTCCTGCAAGCCGACCGCTTCGAAAATTTGCGCGCCGCGGTAAGACTGGATCGTGGAAATGCCCATTTTGGACAAAATTTTCGTAACGCCTTTGGTGGCGGCTTTAATAAAGTTCTTCACGGCTTTCTCGTGCGTCACGCCGCGCAGCATGCCTTGGCCGATCATATCGTCGAGCGTCTCGAACGCCAGATACGGATTGACCGCGCTTACGCCGTAGCCGAGCAGCAGCGCAAAGTGATGCACCTCGCGCGGCTCGCCGGATTCGAGCAAAATGCTCACTTTCGTCCGCGTGCCTTGACGGATCAAGTGGTGATGCAGCGACGAAACGGCGAGCAGCGACGGAATGGCCGCATTCTCGCGGTCGACGCCGAAGTCGGACAGAACAAGCACGTTATGCCCTTTAGCGATCACACGGTCGGCCGATTCACACAGTTCCTTGATCGCCGCGCGCAGACCCGCTTCTCCCTGGTCGGCCGGGAAGAAGATCGGAAGCGTAATGGACTTGAAGCCCGGACGGCGCACGTGACGCAGCTTCGCGAAATCTTCGTTCGACAGAATCGGCGTCTCCAGACGGATGTGACGTGCACTCTCCGGCACCGGATTAAGCAGGTTGCGCTCTGCTCCGAGCGTCGTGCCGGTCGCGGTAATAATTTCCTCGCGGATGGCATCGATCGGCGGGTTCGTTACTTGCGCGAACAGCTGCTTGAAGTAGTTGAACAGCCGCTGCGGACGATCCGACAATACGGCGAGCGGGGCGTCGTAGCCCATAGAACCGATCGGCTCCACGCCGCTGCCTGCCATCGGCTCGAGCACTTTGCGCAAATCCTCGAACGTGTAGCCGAATGCCTGCTGGCGCTGCTGCACCGTCTCGTGATTCGGTTCCGGCAGGTGCGGTTCTTCCGGCAGATCGTCCAGTCCGATCAGGTTGTCGTCCAGCCACTGGCGGTAAGGCTTCTCGGTTACGATCGCCTGCTTCACTTCTTCGTCGGAGACGATGCGGCCGGCTTTCGTATCGACGAGCAGCATCCGTCCCGGACGGAGACGGTCCTTGTACAAAATGTTCTCCGGCGCAACCGGTACCGTTCCGGCTTCGGATCCGAGAATGATGACGTCGTCCTTCGTGACGTAATAACGTGCCGGACGAAGACCGTTGCGGTCAAGAGTAGCGCCGATCTGCGTGCCGTCGGTAAACGCCATCGCAGCAGGCCCGTCCCACGGCTCCATCAGCGTGCTGTGGTATTCGTAGAACGCCTTCTTCTCGTCGCTCATGGTCTCGTGGTTGGACCACGGTTCCGGCACCATCATCATCATGACGTGCGGCAGCGAACGGCCGGACAAGTACAAGAACTCGAGCGTATTGTCGAACATCGCCGTATCCGAGCCGTCCGGATTGATGATCGGTTTGATTTTGTCCAAATCTTCGCCGAACAGTTCCGATGCGAACAGCGCCTGGCGGGCGTGCATCCAGTTCACGTTGCCGCGCAGCGTGTTGATCTCGCCGTTATGAATCAGGTAACGGTACGGATGAGCGCGCTCCCAGCTTGGGAACGTGTTCGTGCTGAAGCGCGAGTGAACGAGCGCAAGCGCCGTCACCATCGTCTCATCGTTCAGCTCCATGTAGAACGAACGCACCTGCTCCGTCGTCAGCATGCCTTTGTATACAATCTTCTTGCTCGAGAAAGAAGGGAAATAAAACATGTCTCCGCCCTCGGAACCCGAGTAGCGAATTGCCAGTTCCGCACGCTTGCGGATCACGTACAGCTTGCGTTCGAAAGCCAACTCCTCCGAGAGTGTCGCACTGCGCGCCACAAACACCTGACGAACATAAGGCATCGCTTTCTTCGCGGATTCGCCCAGCTTCTCATCGTTCGTCGGTACGGTACGCCAGCCGAGCAGCGTCTGGCCTTCTTCACGGATGATGTCTTCCAGGATGCGTTCCTGATTACGGCGAACCGTCTCGTCATGAGGCAGAAACAGCATGCCGACCGCGTAAGCGCCCTCTTCCGGAAGCTCGATTTCCTGCTTCTTCAGCTCGCGCGCAAAGAACGCGTGCGGAATCTGCAGCATGATGCCCGCTCCGTCGCCTGTATTCGGTTCGGCTCCCTGTCCGCCGCGGTGCTCCATGTTCTCCAGCACGGTCAGCGCTTGACGGATGATGGAGTGCGATTTGATCCCTTTGATGTTCGCCACAAATCCCATCCCGCAAGCGTCTTTCTCGAACTGCGGGTCGTAGAGGCCTTGTTTCGGCGGCAATCCCAAAATGTTCTTATTCATTGGTTGCAACCTTTCTGTCGGAGATTGTAAGTCAATCCAAGCGTCCAAACAAATGAATATTTATACGCCTGTATTCATTTCCGGCTGTGTGATCGTTTCATTGAACCGAGTGGGAACCGTTGCTGCTAAAAAGAGAACGGTTTCTGAATGAACCCTGCCGTGTTTTATGGTTATTCTATGATTTTAACATTACCCCACTATGTTAGCAATTTAATATTTTTATGATCGTGATAAGCAATCTAATTCAGTTTTATGCAAAACGGCGTATAATCGGCGTCCCGGCACCGGCTGAAATCGATGCTTATCCTGCAGGGACAGCCATCTCTTCCATTATATCAAACGATAGGCAGATTCTTGTATAGCAAGTTCAGGAAAGTGCATCGGTGATGTTACAGATTATAGTCCCGCTTCAGCCCTTCCAGCTGGGAGGACGCTCGCTCCGTCCAGCGGCGCAGCCTGTCCAGCGCTTCAAGCTCCGATTCCAGTGCGCGGAGCAGCGACGCGCGGTAATCCGGCACTTCGCCGCCGCGGTACGGCTCGATATCGCGCAGAGGCACAAGTGCCTTCTCCGTATGGCTGAGCGCCCGGCGCTCATGGAACATCGGCACATCCGGATTGTACGGATTGTGCAGGTCGCCCTGGTCGGGGTGCTTCAGCACCGCCAGCACCTTCACGACGGCGCGCGGACTGCCCGTTTCCGCCACCTCGCCGACATACGTCCCGGACTTATACGAAAACTTAACAATATCGCCGACTTGCGGCATTTCTTGGGCGAAACCCATCTTTTTCACGCTCCCAATCGTCTGTTATACGTTTGAAATATAATAATTCAACGCTTAGGTGGCGCGCAATGCCAATTTACACACCCTTGTGTTTTGCCGCCTCTGCGTCGTAATATATAGATGAGAAAAGTAGGTGAGTACATGCGTAAAAAAAGAGTGCTTTTGCTCTCCGAAGGGTTCGGATCGGGACATACTCAGGCCGCCTATGCTCTTGCTGTCGGGCTCAAGCAGTTGTCGCCGAGTATTCAAACCCGTGTCATAGAACTGGGTAAATTTTTAAACCCGGTCCTGGGACCTTGGATCGTTTCCGCCTACCGCAAAACCGTCACGAAACAGCCCAAGCTGGTCGGCATGATGTATCGTACGAATTACAATAAATCTCTTAACCGGTTTACGCAGCTTGCGCTCCACCGTATATTTTATACCCAAACGTCTCAAGTTATTTCGCAGCTTAAGCCGGATTTGATCGTGTGCACCCATCCCGGTCCCAATGCGGTCGTCGCCCGCCTGAAGCGGCTCGGGCTGGATGTCCCACTTTATACCCTGATTACGGATTATGACGCACACGGAACATGGACGAATCCGGAGGTGAACAAATATCTCGTCTCGACGCCGATCGTCAAGCGCAAGCTGATGGAGCGCGGCATCGCCGCCGGACGGATCGAGGTGACGGGCATTCCCGTTCATCCGAACTTCTGGCACACCTTCGACAAAGAAGACGTTCAGCGCCAGTTCAACCTGAAGCCGATGCCTACCGTGATGGTGATGGGCGGCGGCTGGGGGCTGATGGAGGAAGACGAACTGGTCGATCATATGACGACGTGGCGGGATAAAGTGCAGCTGATCTTCTGCGTTGGCTCGAACGAGAAAGCGCGGGAGCAGCTGCTCGCCAATCCGATGTACCAGCACCCGAACATCCGGGTTCTCGGCTTCACGCGCGAAGTGAACAAGCTGATGGACGCTTCCGATCTGCTCGTCACCAAGCCGGGCGGCATGACCTGCACCGAAGGGATGAGCAAAGGCATTCCGATGCTGTTCTACAAGCCGATCCCGGGTCAGGAGGAAGAAAACTGCGAGTATTTCGTCCGCAGCGGCTTCGGGGAATTGCTGCAGTCGAAGGAGACGATCGACAAATGGTTCAGCCTGATCGGCGAGCCGTACGCCTCCGGGCAGTTCCGCCGCACCCTGCTTACGAAACGCAATCAACAATACAATCCCACCAAGTGTCCGAGCGCCGTCCTGCAGCTGATGCAGTGACGGTTTTTTTCGGGAAAAAGGTTGTCGCTGCGCGGACTAATTATTCTTCCGATCGCTGTTGTCCCCGGATTTCATTGAATTTACCGCATTGCGGTAGAAATCCGGGGACAAAGGCGAACGCTCACGCTTCTCCAGAACAATTAGTCCGCTCCGCTCCCCTTTTTCGAAGTAGAGACAGGACGCGGCTGCGCGGGAGGCGCGCTTGCTGACTGAACCTTGGAAAGACAAAATCCAATACCAATACCACCGCCATTCAGCGCCGCCACACGCAACGAGATGAACGCGTTGGGACAATACTTTTTTGCCGAATGCCGACTGCTTTAAGTAAACACTGGTTTAGTGATTCGATGACAACCTTAATGGAGACAAGGGAGCGATGTCGATGAAAGATCAGGCACTGGACGGCAAAACGGTCATTATCCGGCTCGAGCTGGAAGCAAGCAAGGCGCACTTCAGCAAGGTCGTCTCCGCGATCGAGGAAGCGGGCGGCGATACGATCGCCATCGACGTCATTCAGACGAATCGGGAAAGCACCATCCGCGATCTGACGGTAAAAGTGACCGAAGCGGTCAATATCGGCCGCATATCCAAAGCATTGGAAGCGCTACCGGGCGTCCGCATCGTGAATACATCCGACCGCACCTTCCTGCTCCACTTGGGCGGCAAAATAACGGTGCAGCCGAAAACGCCGATCCAGAACCGGGACGACCTCTCCCGCGTGTACACGCCGGAAGTGGCGCGCGTCTGCACGGCCATTCACGAAGACCCTTCCAAAGCGTTCTCGCTGACAATCAAGCGCAACACGGTGGCGGTCGTCTCCGACGGCAGCGCCGTGCTTGGCCTCGGCAACATCGGTCCCCAGGCCGCAATGCCGGTCATGGAGGGCAAGGCGATGCTGTTCAAGCAGTTCGCCGACGTCGACGCCTTCCCGATCTGCCTGGACACCCAGGATACGGAAGCGATTATATCCATCTGCAAGGCGATCGCTCCCGCGTTCGGCGGCATCAATCTGGAGGACATCTCCTCCCCGCGCTGCTTCGAAATTGAACAACGGCTCCGCGAGGAACTGGATATTCCGGTATTTCACGACGACCAGCACGGAACAGCCGTCGTGCTGTATGCAGGGCTGCTCAATGCGCTGCGGCTAACCGGCAAACGGCTTACTGACGCGCGCATCGTCGTCTGCGGCATCGGAGCGGCCGGAACGGCCTGCACGAAGATGCTGCTCGCCGGAGGCGCGCGGCACGTGCTCGGCGTGGACCGTGAGGGCATTCTGACCGCGGACAAGGAGTACGAGCATCCGATGTGGAACTGGTATGCCCGCAGCACGAACCCGGAGCGCTTAGGCGGCGGCTTGGCCGAGGCGCTGAAAGGTGCGGACGTATTCATCGGCCTGTCGGCCGGCGGCATTTTGAAGCGCGGGCATATCCAGTCGATGAACGCCGATCCCATCGTGTTTGCGATGGCTAATCCGGAACCGGAAATCCGGCCGGAGGAAGCCGAGGACCTTGTCGCCGTCTTCGCCACGGGGCGTTCGGATTATCCGAACCAGATCAACAATGTGCTGTGCTTCCCCGGCATTTTTCGGGGGGCGCTGGACTGCCGCGCGACGACAATCAACGAAGCGATGAAGCTGGCGGCGGCCGAGGCGATCGCCTCCACCGTCGGCGAAGACGAGCTGAGCCGGATGTACATCATTCCGAGCGTATTCAACCAGCGCGTCGTCGAGGAAGTGCGGCGCCGCGTTGTGCAGGCGGCACGGGAGAGCGGCGTCGCGCGGCGGAACACTCGGTGAACATGAACGGATAGGTGAAAATAGCCGCTGCGCTGCCATGTTCACCAAGAGGGAAGGAACAGATGATTCGCGAAATTGGGGCGTTTCACGCCTATTTCGTGGAATTTAACGCGGGCTATAACGCGGGGTGCGGGGTATTACAGGATCGGCCCGAAATTGTTGATTTCGGGCTGATCTTTTTCGGAGATAAAAACTCTAATAGAAGAGAGTGTCCATTTATGAGCAAGTTTCTCATTGGTATAGACCTCGGCGGAACAAACATCAAAACGGCCATTTTTGACACAGAGTTTAAAACCATTCTTGAAAGAAGCGATCCTACAGAAGCGGAAGCCGGTCCGGCTCATGTCTTGACCAAAATCAAAAATATTATAAAAGAAATGTTATTCCAGTTAGAGATCAATCAAACCGATATGATCGGTATGGGAATGGGAATACCCGGCCTGCTCGATCCTGATCAAGGACTCTCTATTTTTTCTCCAAACTTTCCCGGGTGGGAAAACATACATGTCGTTCATGAAATGAAAAGTGAATTTACTTTTCCCGTATTTATAGATAATGATGTCCGAGCGAATCTATACGGTGAATGGTTGTTTGGTGCCGGTGCAGGTCATCGAAACATTGTTTTAATCACGCTGGGTACCGGATTAGGATCGGGGATCGTGATGGATGGCAAGGTTCTTTACGGCCAAACCGCGAGTGCCGGTGAAATTGGTCATATGAACATGTACCGGGAAGGGCGTCCTTGCCGTTGCGGTAGCTCGGGTTGTCTTGGAAGATACGTCTCCGCGGTAGGCATGGTAAGAACATTTGTCGAACAACTTGAATTAGGCAAAGCAAGCATCGTTCAACAGTGGGTTGGCGGCGAGAGTGCTAAAATAACGGCCCAAATGATTTCGGAAGCATATGACCTTGGAGATGAATTATCCATTGCAGTCATGCATGAAACCGGAAAAACACTTGGATTTGGTCTGTCCAATGTAATCAACCTGTTTAATCCGGAACTTATTATCATAGGCGGCGGAATGTCGGCTGCAGGAGATCGCTTGCTAAACACCGTCCGTGACACGATTAAAGCTCATAGCTTGAAGCTGTCCTCTCAAGTTTGCAAGGTTGTGCAAGCGTCAATGGGCGCCCGGGCGGGAATGGTCGGTGCCGCCGCATACGCAAAACAGAAGTTGGAAAGAAGCCGGAAACCATACATGCTCTAAATCTTGAAGGATTGAAAAACCGGAAATTACGTTCTAGAGTGCATGGGAACAAGATGAATTAGTTGGCTGCGGGGACTGACCCCGAAGAAAAGAAACAGCAGTAGTCATGAAAAAGAATTGTATACTTAGTTGATAAATAAATGACCGGCATTTTCCAGTACTGATTTTGCTTTTTCGATGGAATGCCGTTTAACCAATAAATAATCGGTATTAAAAGTTGAAATAGCAAAAATGCTTATTTTATTATCGGTGAGTGGACTGGCTAAAGACGATAATATGCCTGTTAGTTGGAAATCCAACATTCCATCTACTTTAATACACTTCCAATCATGCTCGACGTCTTTTTGAATATTATCGGGAACATTGGACGAAGGACAAACAATTGAAAGTTCTTCATTTGTATGTGTGATAGAGAAAAATTCTCCTTTGATTGCCCAAGAAGGTACTCCTTCTGTTTGAGGCAATTTTATAACAGAAAATGAAGTGTCCAGTATGGATAAATTCATGGTACTCCCCCCTTTAGAGTTGCAAATGAAACAATACCATTTCTTCATTCATTACACAATTCTGCCCGTTCGCTTAACGCCGATGCCGCCAGTCTAACACTTTATTTTCACAGTCTAACACTTTATTTTTCAGTCTACTACTTTATTTTCTCGAAACAGAAACGGGCTCCATGGATGCTTTCGAACCGGCTAGAAGACTATATGCAAGTATTGAATTTCAATATTGTGGGCCGTTTTCGGATTATATTTGGACCCGAATACTAATGTTGATTTTCGACTAAAAGAAAACCGTCCAAACGAAAGGACGGTTGACTAAGTTATCTTCTCCGTTTAACCTGTTTTGAGAAGTCTCGTAAAAAGCGTAATGCTACTCAATTTCATTATTGGTATTCAACTCTACTACCATAGACATGTAAATGTCTATGAGATCCTCACTATCCACTTTAAAACCAAACCGTTCATAAAGACGTTGAGCAGGGCTTCCTTGCAGAACATTTAATGTTACCCGTTTTCCTATTACATAATCTTGTTTAAGAAGATACTCTAATACCTGACTACCAATGCCTTTACCTTGGTAATCGGGATGAATATAAAAATGCTCCAACAGGTACCCATCTAGTATCGGTTTAAAAGCTATGCATCCAATAAAGGAAGAATCCGCTTTAATGATCCATGTATGAACTGGGGTAAATGCATCACGAAAGCGTTGGCGAACCTTAACTTCATTAAATCTTCCTAATCTAGTCAAATCATCACGTAGTACAATTGCCCGTAAATCAGCAATTGTCTCAACATCGGAATTTTGGGATTGGTGAAGAGTAATCTGTTCCATCTAATATTACGCCCCTTTTGCTTGATCTGCATCGTTTGGCGTTCAGGTGCAAAGCACATTTGTATCTGATAAATGATTACCAACCACTTCATCCAACTTCGTTGTTCGAATACGTCCACGCCCAAGAACGCCAGAATAAATCATCTTCTGACGGTCGCGGGCAACCAACACACAAACTTGGACGTTACTGATACCACGATTTTTGGCTTTGCCGCCGCGTTTACGAGACTTGTGTTCGGAAATGTTCCTTTTGCCAAAGTTACAAGGCGCTTCCGCCGTAGAGGAAACGGTAGTCCCAGTGCGTATCTTCGATGTTTTCCGTCACTTTGACGCCTCCGGAAGCCTTTGAATACGTATGCAGCAGAATGCCGTCTCCCAAATAGATGGCTACATGGGTGATGATCGCCTTGTCCGCGTCTATGCCGCTGTAGTCGTCCGGTTTGTTGCCGATGTAATCTCCGAAAAACATAAGATCCCCGCGCTTCAGCTGATGCCAATCGTAGTTAATATTGCCTTTGTCCCGCACATATTGCCCCTGACCGCGGGAGTCCGCCGGGAGCGAAATGCCGAGTCCGTCCAAAAATGCTTGCCGCACAAAATCCGAGCAGTCGAACGTGCGGGTGTCCTGGCGGCTCGAGCCGTATTCGTACGGGGTGCCGAGATATTTCAAGCCCGCAGCGATCATCGATTCCACATCGTAGGAAACCGTATCGGCACTGCCCGTGTTTGTGGACGGCGCCGGTTCAACCGCTCCTCCCCCGGAATTATCGGTTTGAACTACCCCGGTTACTCCGGAGCTGCTGCCCGTGCTGCTGGCGTTGTCGTTTGTGCCGGTAACGCCGGTCGGAATGGGATTCGCGCCATTTCCAGTGCCGCTCGTATTACCGCTGTTTGCTCCATCAAAGCTGCCTGCAGCAGGCAGCGTTCCTGTCACGGTAATATACTTGGTGTCGGAGCTGACGTAACCGGCTTTCCCGGTGGAGTCTTTGACCTGATACCAAGATTTAGAAGACAGGGCGATGATTTCGACCTGCTCGCCTTTCTTCAAATAACGCATCCGGTTGCTGGATGTGGTCGGACCTTCACGGAACGAGACGGAGGAAGCGATGACTGCGTTCGCGGAGCCTCCGGCTGCTGCACCGCTTCCTGCTGCGGGTGCCGGCGCAGATGTACCCGTTGCAGCGCTGCTGCCTGTGCCGGTCTTGGACGGCTCCAGGTTATTTGCGCCGCCGCTTCCGCTGCTGCCTTTAGACGGAGTTGATGCCGTATTCGCACTGCCGCCAGCCGCTTCCGGCAGCTTTCCGGTTACCGTAATATATTTACTTTCCGAGCTGACGTAACCGACCTTGCCTGCGGCATCTTTCACCTGATACCAGTAGCTCGTCGGCACGGCAATAACTTCGACCTGCTCGTCCTTCTGCAAAAAACGGATCCGGTTGCTGGATGTGGTCGGACCCTCGCGAAGCGAAACGGTAGATACGATGACCGCATTCGAGGCGATGGCCGAATCCGCTCCGCCGTCTTTGGAAGGAGCCGGGTTCTTCACATCAGTGGTGCCGGACTTGGATTGGCCGGTTTGTTGTGTGCCGGCGCTGCTCGTCTTGGTCGGAGACGCTTGTTGGGTGCCGGTGCTGCTCGCCTTGGCCTGGGCCGCTTGCTGCGTGCTGCTGCTTCCGGACTTGGAAGGAGCGGCTTGCTGTGTGCCGGAGCTGCCGTTTGTGCCCGGTGCGGATGGGACGGTTCCGGTCACTTTAATAAATTGGCTGCCCGAGTTGACATATCCGGTTTTGCCAGCCGCATCTTTCACCTCGTACCAGTAAGCGGTAGGTGCGGCAATAATCTCAACCTTCTCGTTCTTCTTTAAATAACGCATCCGATTTCCGGAAGTGGATGGCGCGTCACGGAACGATACAGTGGATGTAATAACCGCATACGAATGAATAGCGGTAACCGCTTTCTTGTCCGCAGTATCGCTGCTTGCTGCCGGCGACTTGCCCGTCGAGCTGCTTGCCGCGGACGCCTTATCAGTTGAGCTGCTTGCTGCCGGCGCCTTGCTTGTCGAGCTGCTGACAGCGGACGACTTATCAGTTAAACCGCTTGCTGTCGGCGTCTTGCCCGTCGAGCTGCTTGCCGCGGACGCCTTATCAGTTGAGCTGCTTGCTGCCGGCGCCTTGCTTGTCGAGCTGCTGACAGCGGACGACTTATCAGTTGAACCGCTTGCTGTCGGCGTCTTGCCGGTTGTGCTGCTTTCTTTCGGAGTCTTGCCCGTATTGGAATCTGCGGTTGATGCGGTCAAGCTTATGTATTTGGGTGACGCGGACAGATATCCTACCTCTCCGCCGGAGGTTTTAACTTTGAGCCACGAGGCGTCCACCTGCTGCAAAACGTTGACGGTCTCCCCTTTGGCGAGCACATCCAGAATGGTGGACGATGTAGTCGGTTGTTCGCGCAGATTGACGGTACCGAGCATCTGCGCTGTCTGCGGCGCGGCCAACACCGCCGGAACCGATAATGCACCGAAGGTGAAGGCTGCGGCTGCCATTGCGGCGGCGAGTTTCTTTTTCATGGGTTGCACGACCTCCAGTGTTAGATTTGCTGCTGCGGGCCAATGCTTCTCTATTCAGATGGTCCATTCATTCAAATCGGCTACTACTATTATATCGGATGCTGTAACGTGTTCGTATAGAGCTTACCATAAGAAGCGAGCCCTTACGACAAGCGTCGACCCTATTTCTATCTTCTAATCTACCAAAAGGGCAAAAGTATAGGGAAGTAAAAGTTTAACAATATCACAAAAAAGTTATGTGCGACGTCAATCGCCTTTATAGCTGTCAGACAGTATGGCTATGTTTACCCCTAAAATTCGACAAATTAATTCAATTTCCCCCTCTACCCATTAGTCAAAAATCAATTTATAATAACAATAACAACAAAATATTGGGAGCGATGAATCCTAATCTGCAACTGGGCACTTGGGTTAGGATGAGCTAGTAGTGCAACCGACCATTTTCCAATCGGAGGATGACTTTGCCGTATGACGGAGTCCGCCGCCGAAACTTGACAAAGTGGAGGATGCAGCTATGGAAAAGATGTTAAGTCTGGAGGATATCGTCTCTCAATTGGGAATTAAAGCGGAGCACTTCGAGAAGTGGCAGGAAAGAAATTTGGACCCGGCGAGAACGGAACGTATCGCACCGAGTCATAATTACTTATCATCATACAACATTTCAGTGGAGCCTCACTGCTGACCGGAACAATTTTATACATACAGCCAATAAGTACCCCTTTATGCCGTATCGGCAGGGGTACTTTCTTATTTCCCGGCCTCTTCCCATGATGCAGGGCGAGACCGCTGTATGAAGGCGCTCTTCTGTTGAGAACGCCTTGTCTCTGCTCGCCGTTCACCTGCAGGACGGAGAGCTGCTTGCCGCGCGCTACAGGTGAACCGTAATGTTATGATAACGTCCCGTCCTTGCCGGCCTCTTCTTCCGCCCCGGGCATATACGGCTCCACATGGACGTGGACGCTCATAATGTTATGCTTGTGCTCCATCAGCCGTTCGATTTCATCGCTGATCCGGTGGCTTTCCACGACGGATAGCCGGGAATCGACCTGCACGATCACGTCGATCAGCACGTTGCTTCCGTGCACGCGCGCTTTGATGTCTTTGATGCTCTTGACGCCTTTCGTCCGTTCGATCGAGTAACGCAGCGTCTTCAGCTTTTTGTCATCGAAACCGTCCGTCAAGGCGTGCGTAGAGCTGTAAAAAATTTCCCAAGCCGTCTTGCAAATGAGCAGCCCCACTGCCAGTGCAGCTACCGGATCGAGCCAAGGCAGCCCGAGCTGCGAACCGATAATGCCGATTGCCGCACCGGTACTGACAAGCGCATCGGACAAATTGTCCTTGGCCGCCGCCATCAGCGCCTGATTGTTGATCCGCGTCGCCAGCCGCTTATTATATAGATAGACCCCCACCATGACAACGGCCGATCCGATCGCCACAACGGCCGATAATACCCCCGGAACCTCCCTTTCCCCTGCGAAAAACGACCGGGCGACGGTAATCAGCACCTGAACCCCGACCATGGCCATAATAAACGAGGCGACAAGCGCCGCTATCGTTTCCGCTCGGAAATGCCCGTACGCATGGTCGTTGTCAGGAGGCTTCTGCGAAATGCGCAGCCCGATCAGCACCGCTGCCGAGGCAATGATGTCCGTCAAATTGTTGAAGCCGTCGGCGACAAGCGCCTCCGAATTGAAACCGTACCCCGCACCCAGCTTGGCCGCCGAGAGCACCAGATAAGCGCCGATGCTGACCCAGGCTCCTTTTTCCCCTTGCCGGATTTCGGAATATTGATCTTGAATCAAGATCCGCTCGACTCCTCTCGCGCAAAAATAGTTCCCTCATAAAATCATATCCGACCGATCCGCAGTGGGTCTAGAGAAACAGTGTTGATCCGTGCGCACTTTCATGGCCCCCGACAACTAGTTTGCTCCTCTGCAACAAAAGTCCGCGAACGCTTAACCCCGTTATTGTTGCCCAAACGCTGATCAAACTTTCCTCATTTGACCGAAAAGGAACATTTTTGGAAAAGTTCGACTCAGCCCGATTCGATTCGTTCCGGATGAGGGAGTCGATGGATGCCGGGTTACTCTTTCCTAACGGCTGCCACAGCCTCTAATTTGATGAAAATGATCCATTTGAAAATTTTAACGGAGCTGAGCGCCTTTATTGTATGAAAAAATGGCCCTGTTTGGGTGGAAAGCATTAGATAAGGTCTCTGACAACCGTTACATTTTGCAAAAGGGCATTTTGAGCAAAATAACGACTTTGCCAGCCGTTAGCTCTCGAAGGTCGCGGGGCGCAGTCCCCGCCCGAGGTCGCGGGGCGCTGTTCCCCGCGCGAGGTGCGACGGCTGCACCTGCGACCCCATCGCTGCCAGCGGTGCGATCGATCCACAATTGACCGAAAGGGAGCCGATTTGGGAGAAGGGAAGAAACATCATTCGTGCTGTGGCGGAAAAAAAAGCGGACCGCCCTTTGTCATGGACGATCCGCTCTGCGGTATTTATATGAGTGACGATGCCTTATTCGGCCGGGTACATCCGCGCGCGCAGCGCCTTGACTTCGTCGCTTTCGAGGTATTCGTCGTACGACATCATCCGGTCGATGAGGCCGTTTGGCGTAATTTCCATGATGCGGTTCGCAATGGTTTGCACGAACTGATGGTCATGGGACGTGAACAGCAGCGTGCCGTCGAAGTCGATCAGCCCGTTGTTGAGCGCGGTGATCGATTCCAGATCCAAGTGGTTGGTCGGTTCGTCCATGATCAGGACGTTGGAGCCGGACAGCATCATCTTCGACAGCATGCAGCGGACTTTCTCGCCCCCGGACAGGACGCTCGCTTTCTTCAGCGCTTCGTCGCCGGAGAACAGCATGCGGCCGAGGAAGCCGCGGATGAACGATTCGTCCTGGTCTTTGGAATACTGACGCAGCCAGTCAACGAGCGTTTCGTCGACGCCGTCGAAATATTCGGAGTTGTCCTTCGGGAAATACGCCTGCGACGTCGTGATCCCCCATTGGAACGTACCGGAATCGGCTTCCGTTTCGCCGGTCAGAAGCTCGAACAGCACCGACTTTGGCAGGCTGTTCGGGCCGACAAACGCGATTTTGTCGCCTTTGTTGATCGTAAACGTCAGGTTGTCGATCAGTTTCTCGCCGTCAACCGACTTCGTAAGGCCTTCGGCCAGCAGCAGCTGCTTGCCCGCTTCGCGCTCCGGCTTGAAGTTGATGAACGGATACTTGCGGTTCGACGGACGAATGTCGTCGAGCGTAATTTTCTCCAGCAGCTTCTTCCGGGACGTCGCCTGCTTCGCCTTCGATTTGTTGGCGCTGAACCGCTGAACGAACGCCTGCAGCTCCTTGATCTTGTCTTCCTTCTTCTTGTTCTGGTCGCGCATCAGTGCGAGCGCAAGCTGACTCGATTCGTACCAGAAGTCGTAGTTGCCGACGTATAGCTGGATCTTGCCGAAGTCGATGTCGGCGATATGCGTACAGACCGTGTTCAGGAAGTGACGGTCATGGGATACGACGATAACGGTGCCCTCGTAGCCGGCCAGGAAGTTCTCCAGCCACTCGATGGACTGCATATCCAAATGGTTGGTAGGCTCGTCAAGCAGCAGGATGTTCGGTTGTCCGAACAGCGCTTGCGCCAGCAGGACGCGGATTTTCTCGTTGCCGCCGAGCTCTTCCATCTTCTTGTCGTGCAGATCAGGCGTAATGCCGAGGCCGTTCAGCATCTCAGCCGCTTCCGATTCGGCTTCCCAGCCGTTCATGTCGGCGAATTCCGCTTCCAGCTCGCCGGCGCGCATGCCGTCCTCGTCGGTGAAATCGGCTTTGGCGTAGAGCGCGTCTTTTTCCTTCATGACGTCATACAGCTTCTTATGGCCCATAATGACCGTCTCGAGCACGGTAAACTGGTCGTATTCGAAATGGTTCTGCTTCAGAACGGCCAGCCGCTCGCCCGGCGTAATGTGTACTTCGCCCGTATGAGGCTCGATTTCGCCGGACAAAATTTTCAGAAACGTCGATTTGCCCGCGCCGTTGGCGCCGATCAGACCGTAGCAGTTGCCCGGGTTGAACTTAATATTAACATCTTCAAACAGTGGCCGCTTCCCGTAACGGAGCGAAACGCCGCTTGTGCTTATCATTGTGACAGATCCCGTCCTTCGCATAAAAATTTCAGCAAATATCAGCTCATTATACCATATGAGCCGCCAAATGTCCGGGGGGACCAAGCAAAAAGGGACGAACAGCGCCAATCTTTTTTCTTCCATTATCCCATCATCGGGAATTGGGGAGCCGCTATAAAGATACGGGCAGCAAGCCTGCCCGCTGAACATCTGCGGATCACAAGATCAGCATGCCACCGCTCGTATGGCTTACGAACCGAGTCATCGTTATTTGTACACATTGCACCTGTTCCAAGCTCTAACGAATCGTAGAGTCACTATTCTATTCCTATCGACTTCATTGGGTTGTTTTTTGATGAAATAATGATTGCAGGGTTCGTTATCGCTCAAGAAGTCTAATTATTGCTGAAATAACGATTATACGATTCTTTAGGTTAGTTTCATAAGTCATAAAAACAAAAACGAGGCGGAAGACTACTCTCACCCCGTAAAATTATTATGTTGAAAAAAGCGCCGACCTCCCGGTCAGCGCCAACTTTATTCGGTATCCCGTCCCTTGTGCCGAATATACCCAATCAAAGCGATCAGCCCGCAGGCGATCAGCACGCCGAACAGCGTCATGCTCATGTCCTTCGCCGTATCGAGCGGGTCTCCCTTCAATCCCAAGTACTGCGCCGCCAGCTTCGGATCGGCAAGCAGCGCCACCCACATCTCCGATATTTCATAGATCCCGCTCATCGACAGTACCGCTGCGAAAGGAACGGCATATGCCCAGACGCCGCCGAGCCGCAAAACCCGCAGCGCCAGTTCGCGCATCGGCAGCAGAATGAGCAGGCCGAATGCTAGGTGAACGAGCCGGTCATAGACGCCCCGCTTCGTTTGGAAGATACTCCTGAACCAGTCGTCCACCAGCGGAACCTGGTAAGCGTAATGCGCGCCGACCGTATGCAGAATGAAGAAGATCGTGATGAACAGGTAGGAGAGGTTGCTGAACGCGACTTTGCGGTACATAAAGGCGAGCAGCACGATAAATGCCGCCAGCGGGATATTCTCGAGCAGCCAGTCTCTGCGGACAACGGGCCAGAAAGCAAGCCATCCCCAGATGAGCAAAAATACGGCGATCATGATGTGCAGCGGCCAATTCCGCAAAAAAGGAATGTCGTGGCGGGTCATCAGGTTTTGCCGGGGCCGCAAGCGGGATGCGGAAGAGTAGAGCATAGTGTCACCTTTTTTCAGTCGGATTCGCTTCGCCTTGTCAACTGCCGTTAGTTTGTCCGAATGGGTGGCACAATATTCCTTAGAACAACCGGAGGCCCCGGTCCGACAGAAATTCAAGCGCTTCGTCAAGAACTCCGCCATGGAAACCGAACGTCGCGCGCATCATCGACATCCAATCCGGCTTGCGGGTGTATTCGTGCACTTCCGTTCCTTTGTCGCTTTTGACAAACAGTTTATTATTGATGACCGAATAGGCTCCGCCGGGTTTAAATATCGTCGCCATCACTCTGCGCATGAACAGATTATCATCTTCGTCCCTTAAAGAATGCGTAATGACGTCGTCAAAGCTTTGCAGACTGACGGGCGTCCATTCGATATATTTGGTGACCAGGCTGTTCCCGTTCACCCGCCGGTCAATCCGATATTGACGGTCGGCCACCCGCTTGATCTGCACTTCCTCCCCGTATCGGGTGAAATGCGGCTGTTGCTCCGGCACAATCGGCTCGAACAAAGGGGCGCCGTAGCCGACATCCACATAATACGTTTGGCGGTCGACCGTTACCATTAGCGCCAAATGCGTGTTTCCCCCGGTCGCACGCACGATATCGACTTGATAGCCTAGCGACTCAAGCAATTTCCCGAAATGGACGTTTAAAATATAGCAGTTTCCGCCGAGCCCCTGTTCCATGAAGTTGCTTAAGAACGTTTCCATCGCAGGCAGCCATCGCAGCCCTGTCGTTGCTTGGTGCCGGTAGTAATGCAGCTTGCTAATATTTTCGAAAGGAATGCGGTGCAGGTGAAGCTGGATCAGGCGCTGCAAATGGTCGAAACCGGGGGGGCCCGCCTCCGCCTGAATGGCGTTCAAATACATCTGTTGCCATCTGTTCATCGCGGTCTCTCCTCCCGTTAACCCGGTTTCAGGATCATAAAGATGAAAATAATAAGGCTGAGCACCGACGCCCATAGATGGAGATTGCGGACTTTGGCATACATTTGTTTAACGTGAGCGGGAAGCTCACTGTTGCCCGTCATATCCAGAGCTTGAAGGGAAGCCTGCAGCTTGCTTACGGTCGGATTCAGGAAGCCGACGATCAGCACTTCAATAATCACATACAGGATCAGAGTGCCCAGTATCCACAGTTGCGTAAACGATCCGTACGATCCGATCCAGAACAGCACGAGGCCGGAAACGACGGCAAGGGTACCGAAAATTTTGGGGAACATCTCCAGCCGCGCAACTAAGCCGAGCGTTTTTTCCATTTCCGGCGCGAAACTCGCATCCCGCAAAATAAACGGGAAAGCATAAGCGGGCCCTAGCCCCAGCACCGCCGTCATCACATGAAGCAAAACGAGCCATTCCAAAATATCCACCAACCCCCGAGAGAAATGTAGAATTACATTTCCAATCATATCGGGGAAAGACGGTGCCTTTGTATCGGTAGGAATACGTATTTTGTATTTTGGTTAGCGGCCTGCATCCTCATCCTCGGCAAGCAGCCCTTTTTCCATTACGTACCTTGTTAGAGCGGCGCGGGAGGTGACCTGCAATTTCTGAAAAATGCGTTCCAAATGCGTGGTGACCGTCCGCTTGCTGACAAATAATATGTCCGCGATTTCCGCATTCGTGTGGCCTTTGGCAACATAAGCCGACACCTGCCGTTCCCGGGCGCTGAGCACCGTATGAAAGGGATCGGTCATTTTGTCCCATTTCATTTTCATACGCTCGACAACTTGACTGAACAACAACTCGCGGTCATCGTCGGCAGCGGGAGGAAGCGGCGCTAACGTCTCCCCGAGTTCATCCGCCAGATGCATCAGAAACCGGTCGTCCAACCGATCGAACGCTTGCGCAGTCACCCCCGTCTCTTCGCAGCAGACGATGCCGATCACCGTACCGAAAGCGATGATTGGAAAACCCAAAAAGCTGTTTGGCAACGGGAATGAAGAGACTTGCTCCGCTTCCGGTCGGATCGTATGGATGTATTTGATTTGCGAGCGAATGTTCCGAAGCCGCACGACGCGCTTATTCTCCCAAACGAGCGCGGCCAGCCGCCGCATCGGCTCAAACGCCCGCTCATTCGTTCCGGCCCCCGGGACGCCTCTCGATGCAAGGAGCTGCAAATCGCCTTCTAGGGATCCTTGCATGGGCAGCCAGTACGAGGACCTGTTCAACTGGAGCTGCTGTCCAAGCACCTTCAGCAAGTCTCCGTATGTTTCCGACGGAGGCGTCAAAGGGCGCGATTCCTCCACGCATTGACGTACGGACAGCACTTGAAACAGGATGGCCGACCGAAGCGGAACCGGATTCGCAACCGCCGCCATCCAATGGATAGCGTTCAGATCTTCGCGCAGCTTGTCAAAGAGTGGACCTTCCTGCTCAGAGCGAACATATTTCACGCCGAGCTCCCAGACTTGAAGGTCGTGCGGAGTCACCGTTTTGATCAACGCATGCGGATTCTCCGCGAGATTGGCGCCCGTCTTATGGAACAACTGATCCGCCACCGCAACGTGCTCGGCATCCACATGCCAAACTCTCGATAGGTTGGTTACATTTGCGATCCCTTCCGATGAACCGGTAACAAGCACAGACGGATAAACTCCGTTGAATGATGACATGATCTGTGAAGGCAGCATCCTTTATCTCCTTTCCATCAATAAGGATCCTGCATGGGGACCGGGGGTTTGCAAATAGACGGCTTTCACCTTCATGCCGATTGCAAGACAATCCGAGGCATTCATAACCTGCAAGGCAGCGAGATGGGGAAAAAATTGTGAGGCGGCATTTCGTGACCGTTCGAGAAAAGTGCAGTCATCTTCCGCGAGCGCCCTGCATCCGGCAAACGTCCCCTTGAGCTGAAACGATTCATTGTCCACTCCGGATGTCAGAAGCACGGCCAGCCATGGCTGATGCTCCAGGTAAGGTTGGATACGCAGCCATTGGCTTGTTAAGATGTAGATCCAAACCAGCTCATGCTCCAGGTGTTCCCTGACGCCGTAACCGCGGCAGCTAAGCGGCAGCCCGTTCCGATTCGCAACAGCCGCGTGAATATAGATGGGCTCGAGCCGTTCCAGGAATTGAAAAAGTTCGGCCGGGTATGTATCCATGGCGATTCTCCCTGATTTTTGATTGCTTAGCCAAATCTGCAGCACATTTGTCGCGACTATTCATCCGATGGATAAAAGTATGGCGAATCCTAAACTATAATGTACCATCTGTTGGGAATACACGCCATTCAGGAAATCTTACTGGAGCTTTCCTAAATACTCTCTCAATGTACCATTGACCTGCAGCAGTCCATTGACCGAAGGAAGAAAATCAAACAGATTGTATTTCCGCTTTTCAACCTGAATCGCTTGTACCGGCAGCGGGGTAACCTCGATCCCCTCCTTCTTGAACAGCTCAACCGATCTGGCCATGTGCGACGCCGATGTAACGAGTATGGGATGCGCGAGGTTTTTTTGTTTCAAAATTTGCGCAGCGTACCTTGCATTTTCTTGCGTCGTTCTGCTGCGGTCTTCAACAATAATCTGATCTTCGGGGACCTGCATCGCGAGCAATTCGCGTTTGGACAACCTGGCCTCGTTTCCGGCATTTGCATTGCCAAGCCCGTTGCCTCCGGATAAAATGATCGGCACATGCAGCTTGTTGTACAATTTCACCACTTCGATTACATTTAATGCCGTTTGTCCGGATAGCGACCCTTTGCCGTCAACCGTCATGACATTGGCGTTTGCCCCCTCGCCCAGCACGAGAATGCTGTCGCCCGATATTTCACTCGGAAACGGATATTGGCTTTGGTTCTGTTTATGAATGATTGACCCTACATATGTGAGACAGGACAAATAAAACAAGATCGTACAAATCAGCAGAGCGTACGAAGACTTCCGGTAATTTTTCATAAACAAAAAAATAGAAGATGCGAACAGCAGCACGATAATAATACCCGGCGGCAGCAGAAAGCTGTAGATGATTCTGATGATGTAAGGCAAACCAATTCCCCTTTCGCATATCGAAACATCGTTCCAAATTTAGCAGCGCAGGAAGTAAAGTTTTTCTTATAAGTTTATCAAAAGATGGGGAGTTGAACATGCGGATTACGTAAAAAATTGCTAAAAAAAACCTTTCGCCCCCGTCCGTATTCCGGCGCTGCTGCTGCCGTTAACGGACGGACGCGAAAGGGCGTCTGTTACTCTGATTTGCTGCCGATGTGCGAATAACGATTATACAGCCGTTTTACTTGCCGCACGCGCTTTTTCTGCCGGGGACCTCGATCCGATCCTATTAACGGCATTCTTCCCTAGACGAATAAAAGGCTGCTCCACATAAAGGTGCAACAGATACGACAAAGCGAAATTGACGATAATGAAGGTTGCGAATGTTAAGCCTGCTGTCACAAACTTCGATAGTTGAAACGAAATATAGAACTTTAAAATAAACGGGAGAATAATTAAATGCATTAAGTATAAGGAATAGGAGATATCCGCACCAAACTTTGAAACTTTATTCGATAACAAAGCGGAAAAAAAGTTCAGTACTTTATAAAGCACGGAAGGCAAAAAGGATTTGAATTGCTCCAGCAAAAGGAAAAGAACTAACGTTATCACCAATGCTGCCGAATATTTATCCTCGAACGCTAAATGACTGCGCCGTTCAACAACACATATCTCCATTTCAGTTTTCCCAAACCTGCGGCGGCGAGCATCATTCCCAATAAAAAAATCGGCATTCTGAAAATCAGGGCGGCGGGCATATCAAAATATTGTTTATAGAATGAAAGGGTCAATACGGAGATAAGCGTGGAGAGGATGGTCAGCACGATAAATTTCAAATGGGTCTTTTTCGTAAACAGGAAAGCAAATATGACGGGGAACAGAACATAAAACTGCATTTCCAATGATAAACTCCATGCGACGGATAGAATTGAGCTGTCCTGATGAGGGATAAGTCCATGAACGAACAATAAATGCGAAAACAGTCCCAATAGAGTCGGCGTTTCCATTTTGCTTTCGGCGCCAAATGCGGTGAGGGTGCTTCCGGTAAAGAATTCAAGGGTCTCCGCTCTAAACCGATACATGTATTCCACGAGGAAAAACGCAGCCATGATCGCTAAAAAATAGACCGGATATAACCGGAACAACCGTCTGAGGACAAACTTGATGCCGGTCGAAACTTCACGGAAAGGCTCTTTGCTTTCCCTTAATATGTAATGATAAGTCATTAAGAAGCCCGTGATGACCATAAATCCATTAACTGCGATGATCGGATGGCCCAATAAATACGAAATGATCGGAATGTTGAAAAACTTCGTGCCGCCGATAAGGATATAAAAATGTCCGGCAGCAACCCATAACGCCAACAAAAACCTGAAACCATCCAAGATCTTCGTATTCAGCTTCAAATATAATCATCCTCCATTTCTTTTCCTTTTAATTTTCAGAAATGGTACTAACCAAGTCGGCTGCCGCATCACCTCCCATAATTGATAAACTTGTCATTGCAACCCTGCGGCGCCCGTCCGGGCACGGACGATGCCGCTGCCGTTAACGGACGGACGCGAAAGAGCGTAATGCTTAGTTCCAGATCAGCTTCACTTCGCCGCCGATGCGCGACGATTCGTAGATGGCGTCGAGAATGCGGTTGTTCGTGTAGCCGGACATTCCCGAAG
The DNA here is from genome assembly GCF_000961095.1 of Paenibacillus beijingensis. Lineage (NCBI taxonomy): Bacteria > Bacillati > Bacillota > Bacilli > Caryophanales > Paenibacillaceae > Paenibacillus > Paenibacillus beijingensis. The sequence continues at coordinate 952,675 of NZ_CP011058.1, forward strand.
TGATCGGTTCCCTTCCAGTGCGCACACACTCCAAAAAGTGGCGGCTGAGCAAAACCCGGTCGCTCTCGCCTTCGAGCGGCTGAATGTCGGTCTCCGCCACGCCTTCTTCATCGTGAGTGACGAATTTTCCGGTGCTGCCGAGCATCGACACGCCGCCTTCGGTTCCCATCAGGTGGAGGAACGGATCCTCTCCGATTCCGGTCGAATGGGCCGCCCAGCTTACATCGAGCGTAAGCGTCGCGCCGTTGTCCATCTTGATCATCGCCGTCGCCAGATCCTCGACGTCATAATAGCCGTCCCAGTTCGGCGTTCCCCAGCTGCCGATTCCTTGGCGCTGCGGACCGAATTCCGCATACGTCGTGCCGTATACGGAGACCGGACGCGGACTTCCCATCAGATAGAGGGAAACATCCAGCATGTGCACGCCGAGGTCGATCAGCGGGCCGCCGCCTGCCTGGTCCTTGCGCGTGAACCAGGAGCCCCAGCCGGGAATCCCTTTCTTGCGGCACCAGCCAGCCTTGGCGTTGTAGATCCGGCCGACGCTGCCGTTGTCGATATATTCCTTAATGCCGCGGATGATAGGGTTCCAGCGCATCTGGTGTGCCATCATCAGCGTTTTGCCGGACGCCATCTTTGCATCCAGTATCGCGCGGGCATTGGCCGAATCGATCGCCATCGGCTTCTCCAGCAGCACGTGCTTGCCGCTCTTCAGCGCCTCTACAGCCAGCGGCGCATGAAACTGGTTCGGCACCCCGATGACAACGGCATCGATCTCCGAATCTGCGAGCATAGCCTCCGGGCTGTTATGGACAACCGGAATTTCGTGCTCCTCGGCTCTTTTTTCCGCCAGCGGCAAATAGGCATCGGTCACGGCGCGGACTTCCGCTTCCGGGATTTGCTTGAATGTCTCGATGTGAACGTTGCCGATCCCTCCGGCGCCAATCACTCCGATACGAATTGGTGCTTGAGTCATTGTGAAATTTACCCTCCTGAAACCGGCTGCTTCCCTTTCCGGCGCTAGTTGAATGTCAAATTCAGTATATCACTCTTTGCCGCTGTGAACGATGCGCGTATTTGGCAAGCCGTTCTCCGCATTTGCCATTCGGGGTTCTCATTGTCCGGACAACCGCCACGTCTCCCCGTGCGGAAGCACGACGATCCGGTCGGCTTCGATTCCCTGCTCCGCCCGTCCGGCCTCCAGGCGCTCCAGCGCTTCCCGGGGGGTGTCGTCCGCCAGCTTGAACGCCCCGTAATGCATCGGTACGAACCAGTCGGCGCCGATATCGCGGAACGCCTGCAGCGCCTCTTCGGGCGTTACATGCTGCACGCCCATGAACGACTCCGGATCGTAGGCGCCGATCGGCATGAGCGCGACATCGATGTTAAAGCGCGCGCCGATATCGCGGAAACCGCGGAAGTAGCCGCTGTCTCCCGCAAAGTAGACGGTCGGAAATTTCGGAACGACCGGCCGCCGCTGCCCCGGCGCGAACAGCTCGGTCAAGCCGCGCGGCTTCAAAGCGGAAGCGGCCGCTTGGGCAGCCGCTGCGCCCGTGCCGAAGGCCGCGCTTGCGGCGCCGGCAGAAGCGGCGGGTGTACCGCCCGCTTCTGCGGGGCCTCCGGCCGCTGCCGGCGATGCGGCGCGGTTCCCGGCCGCCGCACCCGGATCGGCCGGGGCGTCAGCTGCAGTCGCCGATGCGGCGTGGTTGCCGGCAGCTGCACCCGGATCGGCCGGGGCGTCGCCTACAGTCGCCGATGCGGCGCGGTTGCCGGCCGCCGCACCCGGATCGGCTGGGGCGTCAGCTGCCGCGTTGCCGCCCGTAGACGGCGTGCCCGCCGGGCCGTTTGCCGCTGCGCCCCGTTCGCCGGCTTCGGCTTTCGCTGTGCCGGCAATTCCGGTCGGTGCGGCCGACGGCTCGCCCAATGCCAGCTTCTTCGGATCATAGGCGGCGAGCCCGTGCTCGGGCTCGATTACCCAGCCGCCCCAATGCGAGCTGTTCATATCCCAGGGGTTGCGGCGCGCCCAGTGCTGGGACGGGACGAACGATATTTTCAGCCCTTTGAAATAAATCGATTCCCACCAGTGCAGCTCGCTCACTCTGCCGAACCCTTTCATCTTCAGCTTCCGGCCAAGGCCCGCCGGCACGAGAATCGTCTTCGGTCCGCCGAGACGGTGCAGCGAAGCGATATGCAGATGATCGTAATGGGAATGGGAAATGAGCACGAGATCGATCGGCGGCATCTGTTCGATCGGAATTCCCGGCGGCACGAGCCGGCGGTGAAACCCCATCTGACCCGCCCAAACGGGATCGGTTACGATATTAATGCCGGCAAGCTGGATCAAAAATGTGGAATGCCCGATCCAGGTCACCGACGGCTTCGTATGATTATGGTATAAAAAGGCCGTGTCCGGGCTAACGTTCGGTACGGTGAACGAGTAATCTCTGGCCCTGAGACGCAGTATGCGTTCCTGGCCCCACCGCTTGAAATGCTTGGACGTCTTCTCCGTTTGAACACGGTCCATATTGTCAAATTTCGACTTGCGCAAAACGTCATCCCCGCTTTCTGAAGCCTGACGTGCTTTCTAATTAAGATACCAAGCGCAGGCAGCGAAATCAATTAATTATTGAATTTTTCGAAAATAATGTCGAACCGCGCGCTTAAACGTTCGTGTTTGAGGTCAGCGCCTTGCTTGGGGTACACTAAAAGGTACATTACTTCTTTTATACCCAATGGACGGAGGAATAAAAATGAAATTGCTTTCGATAGAGCCGACGCCAAGTCCGAATTCCATGAAGCTGAATGTGGACGAGACGCTGGCGCGGGGACGAAGGATCAGCTACACGCCCGCCGATGCGGATTCCGCCCCTGAACCGCTGCGCGGGCTGCTGGAAATCGCAGGGGTGCGGGGACTGTTCCGGACGGCGGATTTCATCGCGCTGGACCGCAAGCCCGGGGCCGACTGGGCGGGCATTCTGGCCAAGGCGCGCGAGCTGCTGCAGGCCGCGGACGGCCAGGGAGCCTCCGCCGGCAGCGGCGGACCGGATGCGGAAAGCGGCTTCGGAGAGGCGCACGTGCTGGTGCAGATGTTCCGCGGCATCCCGATGCAGGTGCGCGTGCGTACCGAGAGCGGCGAGACGCGCGCCGCGCTGCCGAAGCCGTTCGCGGACGCGGTCGGCAAAGCCGCCGGGGCGTCGATGATTCGCGAGCGGATGCTGGAGGAGTTCGGCGTACGGTACGGCGAGCCCGAGGACATCGCGGCGGAGATCGTCCGCGAGCTGGAGGCGGCCTATCCGGCGGAGCGGCTCGACGCGCTCGCCGAAGCGTCGCTGGCGCTCGGCGGGACGGATGCGCCGGAGGGCGCGCCGGCCCCGCGCCCGGAGCCGCTTGACGCGGCGCGCGTGCTCGAGCGGTTCGCGGCGCCGGACTGGCAGAGCCGCTACGCGGCGCTGGAGCGGCTGGAGAAGGCGGACGCGGCGGCGCTGCCGCTGCTCGAGCGGGCGCTCGCCGACGAGAACGCCTCTATCCGGCGGCTAGCCGTCGTCTACCTGGGCGACATGCGCGGCCCCGAAGCGCTGCCGCTGCTGTTCCGCGCGCTGCGCGACGCCTCGGCGTCGGTGCGCCGGACGGCCGGCGATACGCTGTCGGACATCGGCGATCCGGCCGCCGTCGCGCCGATGATCGAAGCGCTGGCCGACCGCAACAAGCTCGTCCGCTGGCGGGCGGCGCGCTTCCTGTACGAAGCCGGGGACGAGAGCGCGGTTCCGGCGCTGGAAACGGCGGCCGAGGATGCCGAATTCGAAATCCGGCTGCAGGCGCAGATGGCGCTGGAGCGCATCCGCAGCGGCGAGGAAGCGGCCGGATCGGTATGGCAGCAGATGACGGCGATGCGCAAAGGCTCTGCGCCCGCTGAGTAAGTAGCGGGCTGACGACGGGGAAGACTCAGCGGGCGCAGCAAGCTCCAAAGGGGCAAACCCCGAGGTCGTTCGCGAGGACGAGCCGCCCTAAACCTGCATATGTGCAGGTATTATCGATCAAAATCGCTTATCGAGAGGGAAAACCTGCTATTGTGCAGGTATTTCAAGCTTTTATTGCCTGAACAAACGCTTGAACGAGAAAAAACTGCATTTTGGCAGGAATTTTACGAGGTGGATAAATAGAGAAGAAAAAAGATGTACGAACGCATGTTTTTTAATAAAACTACTTCTCGTACTGCACGACATGGTTGCCTTTCGCTCCGGCTGCAGCAGAAAGCCCGAGCGTATGCGCTCGGTGTGCTGCGAGTTGCACCTCCATCCGCTCCGGCAGTGTACACGAACTGCCTCTCGTGAGGCGTAAATCCCGCTCCAGCCCCGAAAATTTATAAATTCTATAGATTGCGAAAAAGACACGAAGCCGATCCCGTTGTTACGGGACGGACTCGTGTCTCTTTTTTTCAGGCAAAACGGTCAGTGCCGGCCGTCATATTCGGTCACCGCTTCGGGATAGGGCCGGGTCCAGCTGTGGTCCTCCCGCATCTGTTCATCGGTCTTCAAATAATAGTCATAGCGCACTCTGCCCGGCCGGTCCGGAAGTGGATCGTCCCAGGTGGTGTCCATATGGTACCAGCGGCCGCCGAGCAGCACCAGATTCCATGCGTGGTCGCCGGAGGCGACCTTTCCTTCGACGATCCGGACCGGTATGCCGGCGGCGCTTAGCATTTTGTATGTAAGCAGCGCGTATCCTTGGCAGACCGCTTTGCCGTAACGGAGCGCCTCGTACGCCGTATAACGCTGCAGCGACTCATCGTAGGCTAGACGCCTGACGACCCAATCGTGAACAAACTTCACTTTTTCGTCTGCGTTCATGTCCGGCTGTAGAATTTGCCCGAGCGCCTTCTTCACTTCACGGTCGACCTCTGCGGTTTGGTCCTGCGTTTCCCGGTAACGGACCTGAAGCTGAATGCTGGAGAGGCTGCCGCGGCTGCGGACGGTATAAGTGTAAGAGTCGATAATATAGGCGGTGTAGTCATCCAGGTGCAGCGCCCTGCCGATCACGGAAGCGATCGACTTGTTTAACCGGGAGGGATCTCCTTCGAAAATAGAGGTAAACGACGCGGACCTGCCGGCAAACTGCCGCGCGAACTCCCGCTCAAGCCGGGCAATCCCGGCCGGCACGACTTGCTCCGCCTTATCGGCCGACTCCACCTTCGCATTGGCGTTTGTCGTAAGCCCCGCATTGGCGCTCGTTTCCAAATCCGCCTTGACCGTCGTTTCCAGCCGGATATTGAGCGCAACGCCGGTAACAAGAAACAGCGCTGTCAGCATTAGCTTGGCGATCGCCCGCATCCCGTCCCCTCCCTCCCGGCTTTTACTTGCGTGCACGAATGGACGCGATACTTATCCTATGCTGCGCGGATAACCTATCAGCCGTTTTTTTCAAACATTTATTTCAACCATTTATTTTCAAACATTTCGCTCTCCCGAAAATCCAACTCCCGTTACATGGACATTTCCGCGATGACCGTGTCTTCATATGCATGCCTGCTCCCGTCCACAATCTCGCTCACCTTCACAGGCTGGCCGGTATGTGCCGATTCCAGCGCGGCAAAGACGACGCTGAGCGCCTCCAGACATTTGGCGGAGCTGGAAAGAGGAGGCGTTCCGTCCGCGATAGCGTCCCACAGTTCCTGGAACGAATGGGCAAACGGGTCCTGCACGACATTCCCGGCATACTGCTCGATCAGCTCTTGATGGGAAATGCGGCTGCCGGAGTCGAGCAATGCGTGCTGGCCGGGCCGGAGGCTGCCTTTGCTGCCGTAAAGGTGCAGGCCCCCGGTCCCTTCGCCGTGGATTGCCGTCGCGCACATCCAATGCCCGAGCGCGCCGCCTGCAAAGCGCAGCACCGTTACGGCCACATCCTCTCCCGTCGGCTCGATCGTGACGCTTCCGTCGGTGCGCACTTTTTCAAAAATTTTCGTATACGCAAACACTTCATCAACGGCGCCGACGACTTCGAGAAACGAATGCGTGCGGTGAACGCCGTGGTCATTGATCCATCCCGCTCCCGCGCGCCCTTTCATATGACGCCATGGCGTTCCGGCAAAAAATCCGTTCCGAACCGGACTTGTCGCATAGTCCATCACGAGGTACACACTGCCGATCAGACCGTCCTGCACCGCTTTGGCCGTCGCCACATTGCCCGCGCCGAGTATGCTCGGCTCGCACAGGGTAAGCACTTTGCCGTATTTGGCGGCATCATCGATCATTTTGCGGCCGAACGACGGGGAGATGGCGAGCGGCTTCTGCATTTGGACATGAACGCCCGCCGCGAAGCAATCTTCGGCAACGGTATGGTGGACGTCATGCGTAACAAGTATCGAAACCGCAGCCAGATTTTCCCGCTCGAGCATCTTCCGGTAATCGGTGTAAACGTTCGGTCTAACTCCCGTTTCCTCGCTTACCTTCGCCGCGAACCGCCCCGCTTTGTCGGGGTCTAGGTCGCAAACGGCGGCAATATCGAAAGCGGGCTTCCCTTCGTTCTTTAACGAAATGAGCCCTTGCAAATGGGCGTCCGATATAATGCCGCAGCCAATAAATCCGAGTTTCATCGCAATCCCTCCCAAAGGTTTTGACGGAGTCAAATCATGAGCATCGAAAGCATAGGCTTAGGTTTTGAAATCAGACCGCATGGAGGAATCGACGCAAGCGGACACATGAGCCGCTATATACCTCCAATCGCTCGTTTTTTTGCATGTAGGCGGACCGAGGAGCCGTTAATCGCTGTAAATCAACACGAATTGACTGATCCATGAACGAATAACAGATCCTCGGTCCGCGAATGTTGCAGATGAGCGATCGGCCTCAATCACCAAATGGAACGAAGCGGGTAAATGTTCAAATTGGAAAAAAGCGCGCTTCCGCCGCTCGCATAAAGCTCCAGGGAGCCGCTTGCGGCGTCCGGATAAATGAGCGACGTAATTACGCGCTCCCCGTCATCGACAAACACTTCAACGATGGAAACGTCTACGAATACGTGCAGCTTTACCCGGCGTTCCGCAGTGCTGTAAGGCGCCTCGAACCGCTTGGCGAATCCGGCCGGCCCGCCGCTTCGGCTCTGAATGTCCGAGAATCCCGACCGCGTACGGTCCAGAAACAGGCACGCGTTATTAGGGCTGTATCCGACGGCGGTCGCTTCCCGGTCCGAAACGCAAAGACGGATCCCGAATTCCTCCGCGTCTTCCCACTCAATTTCGGTTACGAGCTCATAGGAGGATCCGCTAAAATCGAGGGAAAGCGCCCCGTCGCCTACGACTGCCGGCTGAAATTCCCGGCGGCCCTCGCGCAGCCGCTGCAGCTCTTGGGCCGGCTGCTGTACGAGGCCGATCGTGCCGTCCTGCAGCGTTTTAAGCGAGAGTGAACGCGGGATCGACATGCCGCCTTTCCACGGCTCGGTCGGTCCTTCGAACGGATACTTCCAATTCGACGTCCACCCGAGCCATATGCGCCGGCCGTCTTCATCCGGGACATCCGAGTATGATACGGCGGCATAAAAGTCTTGGCCGTAATCGGTCCAGCGGACTTCCGCAGCCGGCAGATCGTTCACAAACGTCCGGCCGTCGAATTCGCCGATAAAATATTGCGCGGTCGAGCCGTCGGTTTCCGCATTGTCTCCCAGGCTCACATGCAGCACCCATTTCAGCCGGTCCGGGTTCCCGTCAATCGGCAGCGCGAACAGGTCGGGACATTCCCATACTGCAACATGAGACCCTTGACCTTCCCCGAATTCGCTTTCAAACGTCCAGTCGATCAAATTGTCCGAGCTGTAGAAGTGCACGCACTGGTCGGCGGAAACGACCATCACCCACTTGCCGCTCTCCTTATGCCGCAGCACCTTCGGATCGCGGAAATCTTTCAAACCCGGATTCGGAATGACGGGATTGCCGGCATATTTAATCCATGTGCGCCCGCGGTCGGCGCTGTAGGCCAGACTCAGCGACTGGAGCCCGTCCTTGAAGTGGGTGAACAGCGCAACGAGCCCGGCGCTCCCTCCGAACAGTCCGCTGGAGTCGTCCCAATCGACGACGGCACTGCCGGACCAGCAGTCGCCCAGCTCGTCGCGCACAAGCGCCAAAGGAAGATGCTCCCAGTGCACAAGATCGGTGCTGACCGCATGCCCCCACTGGCCTGAATACTGATAAAACTGATGATATTCGCCTTCAAAAAAGACCATCCCGTTCGGGTCGCTCATCGGTCCTGCAGGCGGTGTAAGATGAAATTGCGGCCGGTAAAGCTCCTTGTAATCCGTTTGTGCGATCATTCCTTGTCTCCTTTCTATGTTGCCGTTGTCTTTTTCATTGCGCCAGTTAATTTGTGCATTTGTAAACTAAAATTATATCAAAATAACCATAAAGACAACTGAATTATACCGCTTACATAATTAAAACGTCAACGAACAGGATGTTTACATTTGCACAAATTTGAGATGCGATGTCATTGATTCTTTTTGGCATGTTGAATGGTACAAAGGAGAACGAAATGGGATCAAAAGTAACGATCCAGCAAATTGCCAACGCCCTTGGATTGTCAGGTTGTCGGATTCGACGATATCCCCGGTGCCGGGATGATTGATTCGCCGTTGACCACCGTCCGCACCTATAAATACGAAATCGGCGAGCGTGCGGCCGAGTCGGTTTTGGCCCGCATTGCCCAGCCCGGCCGGCACCAGGAAACGATTTATTTGAAAACGGATGTTGTGTTCCGGGGTTCTGCGAGAGGATGAAAAAAATTTTAAGGAAATTATAAGGTTTCGTTCAGGTTGCGTTAAGATAGCAATTTTATAATAACGCTATGACCCCCCTTTATTATAGATTCTCTCTAATTGGCCTGCGGATTTCTCCGCAGGCACTTTTTTTTAGCCGAAGCTTTTCCCTGCGGATGGGAATGCATCGAAACGCATATCCCGTCGATTCGTAATAAGGTATGAATCTCCTAAGTCATAATCTAGTGAGGGCAGTATAATGACTTTTATAGCCATTTTTCTTCTTCTTGCAGGATTTTTAATGGTTTTCAAAACTTCCCTATTCTGGAGCATCACTGAACGATGGACATCTAAGGACGGCACAGAGCCTTCGGACCTTTATGTTTGGAATACACGCTTTGGCGGGATCATGTGCATGATCGTCGGAATTGCAGGTATCGTTATCGACATCGTGACTTGATTCATTTCGTCTTATCGTTATTGCTGAATAAATCCAGCGCGAGTCGGACAAATAAATTCACTGCCGGCGATGCTTCTTTGAAAGACGGACAAGCCAGACCCAGATGCCTCCATACAGCTGGCTCCAAATCTCGAATCTGCACTTCCGGCAGATCACCATCGGGTAGCGCTAATTCGCCTAAAATCGAAAGGCCCAGCCCCTGCTCGATCATTTTTATTATCGTGACCGTGTTCAAGACTTGGAACTCCATTCGCAGCTTCGTCTTCGCTTGCTTAAACAAGTTGACAATGGGCGCCTCGTATCCTCGTGGCATAATGAACGGTTCATTGTTCAATTCCTCAATGCGGATGAACGGCTTATTTCGAAGGGGATGGCCGCTCGGCAGCACGGCAACCATTTTGTCTTTGGTGAAAGGGATAATGTCCATATCCTTATTGGGAAGGAGAACGATTCCGATGTCGATGACACGGGTATTCAGCCATTCCTCCACTTCATGATAAGTCCCTTCCAGCAGGATAATTTCCACATTCGGGTATTCGCTGCGAAATTCACCGATTATTTGGGGAAGGAACCGGGCCGAGGCGCTCGGGAAACTTCCGATTCGCAAGGTTCCCGCTTCCAATCCTTTCTCGGCTGTTACTTCCTGTTCGATAATTTCAAGCAGATTTAATATCCCCCGAACGTGAATGAGAATCCGTTTGCCAACGTCGGATAACATCAATCCTCTTCGGCGGTCGCGAATCAAAAGGGTGACTCCCAAATCGGCTTCGAGACTGGATATGGCATGACTTACGGCCGGTTGAGTCATATTTAACGCTTCCGCGGCTTTGGAGAAGCTTCCCAAATCGATGACTTTAATCAATACGATGAACTGAGTAATGGTCATAAGTAAATCCTTATCTTTAATATAATTATTATTCATTTTACTTATATTAATAGAAAGTCTATCATACGGATTAAGACATCACAAGGACTCTCAATAAGCGCAGCAAGGATGTAAAAATGGAGGGATAATAATGGACAGTACCGGAGAAAGACAGTTGTATATTGTCGATGCATTCACAGACACCCCTTTCAGCGGAAATGCGGCCGGAGTCGTTCCCGAAGCGGACGGACTCGGAGAAAAGAGAATGCTGCAAATCGCCGCTGAACTGAAACAATCCGAGACGGCTTTCCTGGCGCTATCGAATCATCCGGACGCCGATTTTCGCGTGCGTTACTTCACGCCGCAGGAGGAGATTGATTTCTGTGGGCACGCTACGGTAGCCGCGGCATGGGTTTTGGGGAGTGAGTACGGCTGGGCCGAAAAAGCGGAACGGGTCGTTTTCGAAACCAATATCGGGCTCGTTCCGGTCGATCTTCTAAAGGAAGACGACCGATTGAAGCTTGTAACCATGACTCAGGTTGCTCCCAAGCTGCAGGAAATCGATGTGACGACGGAGGAGATTGCGCGGCTGGCCGGTATTTCGCCGTCGGATGTAGACCCGCGCAGTCCAATCAAGCTCGGCTATACCGGAAACTGGCATTTGCTGTTGCCTGTCAAAACCCGCGAGGCCATTGACGTCGCACGCCCTTTATTGCCGGAATTGGCTGCAATGAACCGGCGGTTCCGGATCAGCACGACTCATCTGTTCACGTTCGACACGCAGGACGATAACTACGATCTTTATACGCGCGATTTTGCCCCTGCTGTCGGAATTCCAGAGGACCCTGTTACAGGCGCGGCGAACGGCGCCTTGGCCGGCTACCTATTGTTGGAAGGCATTATCTCGGCGGACTCCCGCCGACTGCGAATTGCGCAAGGCCACGCGATCGGCCGTCCGGGGACTTTGTTTGTCACCGTTACCCCCGGAGAACGGGCTCCCGTTATACAAGTCGCGGGCAGTGCGCATATTTCGATCAAAGGAACGCTAAATAACGCTAAATAACGCTAAATAACGCTAAATGACTAGAGTTATCGCTCTAACGGTGTAATTTTCTGGCGCGGCGAGCTGTGGACGTTTTTTTGTATCCGCCCGCCGGTCCCGATTTCTCAGTCCACCACCATATGGTGCTGGTGTTTGAACACCTTTTGAGTATTATCCCATTAACTCAGAATTTCTCAGTCCATGAACGTATGGTGGTGTTTGAACACCTTTTTGGGTATTATCCCATTAACTCAGAATGACTCGAAAACTTCGCAGAAGTCAAAACCGCAATTCCTAAAAAGTTGATAACTCGGCTTGACCTGCTTTCCAAGAATTTGATAACTGATCTCAAGACTGCGGCATTCCGAAGAAGTTGATAGCTGAACTCGAGTCTGCGGCATTCCGAAGAAGTTGATAGCTGAACTCGAGTCTGCGGCATTCCGAAGAAGTATTGCGTTGAAGTCTCCCGCCACCTACGGGTTGTAGCCTTAGAGGTGGGGGATTCAACGTTCCAAGTCTTAGCCGACTAGGATACGCTTCGGATGCTTCAAGCACCCATTATCCCTTGCTGAACGAATCAGATCAGGACTACCTTTTTGCTTCATGTATTTCCGCAATATATTCAGACTTCCATTTACATCCGCATTGATCGCAAGTCCCATATTCGATACGAATAGCCCGCGATGAATCCGGCGCCCCGGCGCATACGATTTCTGCGAAATGTTCTCTTCGTCCAAAGCCGAACAGCCGCTCGTGTAGGCTTCATTCTGCCTGGTTACTTTAATCCCAGCGAGCTTTGCCTTATAGGTGATGAGATCAACGAAACGGGCATGAGGGATTTGGACAAACATTTTGCACGGATGTTCGTGCTTAATGCCTTTCATCTTGCCGATGACGATCGTGCGGCATTGATGCTCCACAGCCAGATCTACGATCTGCCGGCTGGCTTGATGCAGAAAATTGTGAACATACCGGTTTGATAAAGTTTGATATTGCAAGCTGAGCTTTACAATCGAGAAGAACCTGAAGATGCTGGTACTTAGAACATGCTGGTACTTAGAAGATGACTGTGCCTGCTGTATGCCACTCTTCCCACTTTCGTATCTATCGATATATTCTAGCGTTTCCGTATTTCCTAGCAGTTCAACTGGCCTGTTTCTGAGTGAAGGGGATAATGCTCCAAAGATTATAAATGCACGATAGACTGCGCGTACATCGCGTACAAATTCCGCTTTCAAAAATTCATTATCCATTCCTGATTAGAAGTAAATGGCAGATCTGGTGGCGATCTGACGGTCCCGTAGCAGTATGAAGAACTCGGAAGGCGCTCAAAGCGCCTGTTTCTGAGCGAAGGGGATAATGCTCCAAAGAAGCTGAAAATAGGAATGGAAGCGGCCAAATTTTATCAGCAATGCGGCCCGTCGATTCAAGCCCACGCAGCCGATGACTGATCCATAGCACTGTCCTATCCGCAAAAAAGGCAGCAGCAGTCCGTGACTTTATTTCAATCCCGTCCCGGACTCCGCGATGTGTTTAAGGGTGTTCAGTATTATTTTAGTTAGCGTGAACGTACGCCTTAACAACCGACACAAATGCGCGCGCGCGTTCCTCCACCAGATCGAATCTGCCTTCCCGTACCCAGTCCAGGTTGACGAGCTTGCTGCCCATGCCGACCGCAGCCGCGCCAGACTTGAAGTAATCGGCGATGTTGTCCAGCGTGACGCCGCCCGTCGCCATCATCGGGATATGGTTCAGCGGCGCTTTCAGCTCCGACAGATAGGCGAGGCCCAGCGATGTCATCGGAAAAATTTTGACCGCTTCCGCTCCCGCTTTCCACGCCCGCACGATTTCCGTCGGCGTCATGACGCCGGGCCAAACCGACAGCCCGCGGCTCGCCCCGTAGGCGACCACTTCCTCATCAAGATTGGGCGAAATGAGAAACTGCGCACCTGCCGCTTCCGCTTCCTTCGCCTGCTTCAAATCGAGCACCGTGCCGGCGCCGATATAAGCTTCGCTGCCGAACAAGGAGCGCCAGCGCGCAATAATACCGAGCGCTCCGTCCGTATTCATCGTCACTTCCATCAGCCGGATTCCGCCGTCCGCAAGCGCTCTTGCCGCGCGGTCCGCATGGCGGTCTTCGATCCCTCTGAATATGGCGACGATCTTCTCTTCAAGCAGTACATTCAATAAACTCACAGGCCACTCTCCTCTGCCGTTAGTCCGCTTCATCCCAGTAATCGTTTAATATTTTGGCAAAAAGATTCGGGAACGCCAGCTCCCGCATCTGCTCCGGCCCGATCCAGCGGTAGCCCGGCGGCAGCTTATCCGCTGCGCCGGCCGTCGGCGCGAGTCCCTCCGACGCACCGCCGGATTCGCCGACGGCGGACGCCCCCCGGGTTTCGCCAACAGCGAACTCACCGCCGATGCTGCCGAGCCGCGGCTTGCCGCCGCCCGCTTCATTGCCGGCGCTTATGCTCAGCTCGCTGATGCTTATGTCGCTGCCGCTATCTCCACCTCTGTCGATGCTCCCCGGCTTGCCTCCGTTTTCTCCGCCGCCCCGGCCTGGCGCCGCGCTGTACGCCGCCGCCGATTCGGCGGCCGCGAGCGGAACGCTCCAGATCCGTCCGGACTCTCCGAGCTCGGCCAGGTATACCTTCACCGTCCAGTGCAGGTGGCTGAACGTATGCTCATGGACCGCCAGCCAGCTGCGGGCGCTCACGATAAGCCCCGTCTCGGCGCTCATCAGCCTCCGCAGCTCGCGGGCGTCAGCCGCGCGCTCCTCGAGATCCGGCTCCGCCTGAGACCCCGCCCGCCTTCCGTGCGACGCCCTGACTCCCGGCGCGGCCGGCGTTTTCGCCCGCCGGCCGCGCGGTTTGTCTGCCGCCGCGCCGTCTTCTTCGAGCAGCACATGCGGCAGCTCCCACATCCGGGCAAGCAGCCCGCTGTCCGGCCGCTGACGCACCAGCACCTTGCCCGCGTGCTCGCCGGTGCCGGCAATCAAGGCGCCGAGCCGGATTTGCGGCTTGGGCGGCTTCGCTTTCGTCTTCACCGGCAGCTCGTTCTCCTTGCCGGCGATCCGTCCGGCGCAGTGGCTCATGACCGGACAAGTGAGACAGCCCGGCGATTTGGGGGTGCATACGAGCGCTCCCAGCTCCATCAGCGCTTGGTTGAAATCGCCGGCCGCCCCTTCCGGAATAAGCGAAACGGCAAGCTTCTCGATTCCGGTCCTTGTGGAAGGCTTCGCAATATCGTCCTCAAGGCAGAAATAACGCGACAGCACCCGCATTACATTGCCGTCCACCGCAGGCTCCGGTCGGTTAAAGGCGATGCTCATGATCGCCCCCTTCGTATAGGGGCCGACCCCTTTCAAGCCGGCCACCGCTTCCGTATCGTCCGGCACGACGCCGCCGTACAGCTCCATCACCTGACGCGCCCCCGCCTGCAGATTGCGGGCCCGCGAATAGTAGCCGAGCCCTTCCCAGCGCTTCAGCACGTCCTCTTCCGGCGCTTCCGCCAGCGCCTTGACCGTCGGAAAACGATCCATAAACTTCAAGTAATAAGGGATAACGGTATCGACCCGCGTCTGCTGCAGCATAATTTCCGACACCCACACCCGGTACGGATCGCGGCTTTTTCGCCACGGCAAATTGCGGTTGCCCGCCTGGTACCAGGCAAGCAGCTCGCGGCTGAACACCGCTTTTGCTTCGTCCGGCTGCGGGTATTGTTCATTGTGTATCATGAAAGTGGAATATCCTCCTTAAGCTCTTGCACCGGCCGAAGCGGCTGCCGGTCTACTTGTATACGCACTATTGGCCATTCTCACCGGGCTCTGTTTCGGTTCGATATCTCAGGTCGATGAACCGAACCGGACCTTGGTTCCGCTATTGGATTCAAAATAGGGCATGAAACGAGTTGAACGGATCTTTTGTCCATTCACTCGTGATGATGCTGCGAATCGATTTGAATAGCGGATTTCTTGTCCGCTCCATATCCAATCAGCACCTAATCTCATCAAGCACCTAATCTCATCAGGCATTAATGATAGTTTTGAGCCATTGTTTGAACGAATTATTGTTGCCAATATCCTTACTTTGTTCCCGAACCAATATATATTATAGTTATCAGACAGCCAAATTGATAGAAAATCGGGCAAAATATTGGAGGACCACACGATGAAATCTCTTCCCGGAGTTATTGCGGCATGCTCGGCCACCTTGCTGATTACCAGCTGCGGCGGCACGAGCAGCCCTTCCGGCACGTCAAGCGGCATGCCGGATGGCCCCAAAGAAACAGTCGGCTTATATATGGCCAACTGCATTTCGTGCCATGGCACGGACTTGCAGGGCCGGATGGGGCCGGAAACCGACATTCACGCGATCGGCGGCAAATGGTCGAAGGAGCAGATTGCCGCGCAAATTGCGAACGGCGGCGGTCTGATGCCCGCATTCAAGGAGCGGCTGACGGAGGAGCAGATTGGAGCACTGGCCGACTGGCTCGCCGCTCATAAATAAGCGCAAAAAAACATCCCGGACCGCTGATCTGCCAGCGGACGGGATGTTTGAGCGGAAGGGATGTTCGGGCGAACGGGATGTTCGAGCGAACGGGATGTTCGAGCGATGGGGTGTTCGTTAATTAGCGAGTTATGAAGGTGATCCCCCGGGAAGCTCCGCGACGGCGAAAGCCGAAGCGAGCCCCTTTTCGTGCGTGATCGTGATGTGCATAAGCGGGCGGACGGAGCCGTCATAACCGAGCCGCTCCCATGCCTTGTCCGACAGCCGGCATTGCGGCTTGCCGCGTTCGTCGCGACCGATTTCAATGTCCGTGAAGCCGACGGAAGCGCCGATGCCGCAGCCGAGCGCCTTGGCAACGGCTTCCTTGGCTGCGAAGCGGCCCGCGACGAATTCCGCCCGGCGCGCATCGCCGAGCGAATGGGCAAGAACGGGCTCCCCGCCGCTCAGAACCCGCGCCATAAACTTGTCCCCGGATGACCCTGCCAGCAGCTTGGCCACCCGGGAAACATCACACAAATCGTGTCCGATTCCGATAATCACCGGCGGTTAAATGCCCGGAATGGCGGCACGCTTATGTTCGGTTTTCAAATATTGCTTCTCCAGCAGCTCGCGAACTTCAGGGGCCACTTCCTTGCCTTCCAAATAAGAGCTGTTGTCCTCGTACGTAATGCCGAGTTCCGTCTCGTCGGTCTGCCCTTCCCAAAGTCCGGCCGTCGGCGCTTTGTCAAGCACGCTCTGCGGTACGCCCAGACGCGCGGCAATCTGGCGCACTTGACGCTTGTTAAGCGAAGTGAGCGGCGTAATATCGACGGCTCCGTCGCCCCACTTCGTAAAAAATCCGGTAATCGCTTCGGAAGCATGATCCGTGCCCACCACGAGCAGGTTCAATTCGAACGCAAGCGCGTACTGCTTCACCATCCGCGTGCGAGCCTTAATGTTGCCCTTGGCTCCCCGGCTGATATGGCGCGATACGCCGATGGCTTTCATCGCATGCTCCACTTCCAGCGCGATCTCGTCAACCGCCTCCTGGATGTTCGTTTCCACCTTATGCTCCAGCTTGAACGCTTCCGCCACTTCGTAGCTGTGGGAGATGTCAACCTGTTCACCGTAAGGCTGGAAAACGCCGAGCGTCATATAGTCACGGCCCGTTTCCTTCGTCAGCTCGTCGGTCGCCAGCTTGCACAGTCCGGTCGCAACCGCGCTGTCGATGCCACCGCTGATGGCGATCAAAAGGCCGGTTGTGCCGGCCTCCAGAACATATTTTTTCAAAAAGTCGACCCGTTTGCGGATCTCCTCATCCACGTCAATGACCGGTTTAACGCCCAAACGTGCGATAATCTCCTGCTGCAGCGTCACTGCAATCCCCCCTAACAATTATCGGCAGAAGCGGTCGAAAGCGGATGTCAGTTCCGCCGCAATCTCCTGTGCCGAACGGTTCTCGATCGAATGACGTTCAATAAAATGAACCAGCTCTCCGTCTTTCATCAACGCGATGGAAGGGGACGAAGGCGGGTACGGTGCGAAATATTCGCGCGCTTTGGCGGTTGCTTCTTTATCCTGTCCGGCAAACACCGTGAACAGGTGGTCCGGTGTCACGTCGTGCTGCAGCGCGGCGGCAACGCCCGGACGGCATTGGCCTGCGGCGCATCCGCAAACGGAGTTGACGACGACAAGCGCCGTTCCTTTGGCTGCCGGCAGCTTTTCTTCGACTTCCTCGGGGGTACGCAGCTCCTGAATGCCGAGAGTGGTCAGCTCATCGCGCATCGGCTGCACCATATCTAACATATAACGCTCAAAAGACATGGACATGTTTATACACTCCTTATTGAATCAGAATTTTGTAAATCAGCATTTTGTTTATTATACCGCATAATACCTTATTGGGAAAATGTATGAATGAAGTGCCGCTCCGAAAAAAAAAAAAGCAGCCGGCCATTAAGGCGCGGCTGCCCGGTCCTGCCCGCCCGCTTCCGGGCGGTCATCACGTTTAAGTCGGGAGACGAGGTAACAGCTAAGTCGATTACGTAGCCGGCCGGTTCGGGCCGTCAAGCTTTTTGTCGAAGCCGACCGATTCCGGCGACTTTCCTTTGCCGGGAATATCCGAGTTGTCCTTATTGCGCGGAGCGGTACCCTTTTGCTGCTTATTGGTCATATCGTTCATGCTCGTCATACCTCCCATAATTCCGGCTGCGCCAAGCTGCTGGGCAGCAGCGGTTTTGCGCCCGCAAAAAAATGAGGCGCTTTGTGGTAGTATGCCTCGCCCCGGAACGGTTATGCTCTGCGCACGGCCGCGGCCAACGGAACGGCCCCGCCGTTCTTCATAAACGTGACAATGAACGCCGTCCCCTTGCCCTCTTCCGACTGCACCTCGATGCGGCCATTGTGACGTTCCGCAATGCTTAGACAGAGCGGCAGACCAAGCCCCGTCCCCCTTGTCTTCGTCGTAAAAAAAGGCTCGAACAGCCGGTCCATCTTTTCCTTAGATATGCCGATCCCTTCGTCTTCGACCCGCAGCTGAAGCCCGTTCCCGAGGTTAACGGTCCGCAAATGCAGAACTCCTTTGTCCCCCATCGCTTCCATCCCGTTGCGCGCCAAATTGAGAATAAGCTGCTTGATTTCTTTGTCGTTCATTTCCAGCATCGGTATATCGTCGGCCAAATCCAGCTCGATCGATTGTCCCCTCAGATTTGCATCGGCCCAAAGAAGAGGCATCAGCTCGTTCATGATGACGTGCAGGGAGCAGCTTTCTTTTGCGATGATACGATTTTGTGCGAGTGAGAGGAAGTCGTTAATGATGGCATTTGCACGATCCAATTCATCCATTACGATCCGGAAGTATTCCTGCTGGCTTTCAGGGCTCCGCTCGCGCATCAGCTGCACGAACCCGCGGATGACGGCCATCGGATTGCGTATTTCGTGCGTGATGCTCGCCGCCATTTGGCCGACCAGGCTGAGTCTTTCCATTTTGCCGATCTCATCCCTCAGCCAGCTTATTTCCGTAATATCGTAGATCAAAACGGCGGCCCCGAGAATGTAGCTCGATTGCGCATCGCGGATGGCGAACACGTTCTGCAGCAGCTTTTTCTCCCCGATTTCCACCAGCTCCGATGTTGAGCTTCCGACCATCGCATGCTCAAGCCGGCGGGAGAAGCATAACGTTTCCTTTGTGTTGAACAAATCGCGGAAAGGCCTGCCCATATATTCCAGCTTGCTCTTCCCGTACGGAGAACGGCCCGCCAATTTGAGCACCATCTCGTTCAGATGGGTAATGAAGCCGTCACTATCGACAATCACGACCCCGAGCGCCGTCTCGTCGATAAACTGCTGCAGCTTGTACACTTCATTGCGGTAATTCGCGGACATCCGCTTCAGTTGAGTCTGGAGCTGATAGTTTTCTTTCACGCTCTCGATCGTATGCAGCGAAAACAAGATCATCGCCGCCACAAGAGCCATGACGCCCGCGGATAATAGCAGCATCGGAAGCAGTTGCTGATCGAAATGAATCAGATAGAAAATCAACGAGATGAATAAAAAAACAATGATGCAGCCGTAGAGCGCAAATGCGATTTTGGTCTTGTCTTTGCGGCGCGCCAGCTGGAAGGGCCGGATCGACAGCATAATAAGCGGCACAAATATAGCGAGATACGCGATGAAATCCAATGTTTCCCACACATCGTCAAGCATCGGAATGCGCATGACGATAAATATCGCGCTTAAGATGAACAATACCGGATATCCGCCGTATAGCGAACCGACGATGTAGGGAAAATAATGCATATTAAAATCCAAGCCGTTCGGAAGCCGGACCGCCAGCACAAAGCATAACACCAACGACAGACCGAACGATAATCCGAAAAATAAAGGTCCTTTCCGCAGTCCGAACCTGTTTGCCCACAATTGAAAAGCAAATACAGGCATGATTGAAATAAATGCCTGGAGAAGTATTTCTTTCCACATGGAAATGAATCACTCCTGACCGAACCGTCTTTGTACACCGATTAAATCACAGGTCCTATCTTTTGACAATGGCGGCGTGTCTTTTTCCGGCGTTATCGAAAGCGGCTGCTTGTTGCCGCCAAAACTAACGACGGGAAGCAGCGACACGCGCCTTGATCCAGTCTGTGAGAACGTTCATTACTTCTTCCCGCCGCAGGTCGTTGTGCAGCTCGTGGTAACAGCCATCGAAGGCGCGGAATTCCGCTGCGGCGCCCAAACCGGAAGCAAGCTCCTCGCTTGCCCGGTACGATGTAATGCGGTCAGCCGTTCCGTGCATCAGCAGCAGCGGCGCGCGCAGAAGCCCGCTATTGGCGAGCGCCCATTCGCCGGCGGACTCCAGTGCCGTGAACATGCCCGCCGTTATCCGCTTGTGCGACAACGGATCCGGCGAATGTTCCGGCGTATAGCGTTCCGGCGAATGTTCCGGCCGGAACAGGTCGGCGGCCTGGATTCCCGTCGCCTGCGCGAACTGCGGCCATATCCGCGCGACGGCGCGGCCGAGCCACAGCTTGACGGCTGGCGGATTCATCGCCAGCCGCAGCCACGGGCTCGAAAGCACGAGCCCGCTCATGGCCGGCTGCAGCCGCAATGCGGTATTGAGGGCGACGCTTCCGCCCATGCTGTGCCCGTACAAAATGCGCGGCAGACCCGGGTGCCTTTCCCCGGCCGCTTCAATGAAAGCGGCTGCGTCGGCAGCGAGCGCGTCAATGGACGGCGCATGGCCGCGGGCACCCGGCGACCGTCCGTGCCCTCTCTGATCGTACGCGAGTACGGCGAAGCCCGCATCCGTCAGCCTCTGCGCGACGCGCTCGTAACGGCCGGTGTGCTCTCCCATCCCGTGTACAAGGCATACCGCAGCTTCCGGCGACACGCTGTCCGGCTGCCATGTTCTCGCATACAAAAGCATCCCGCCGGCGGCAGGAAGCTCCCATTCGTAATGCCGCATTTTTCGAATCCCCTCTATTCTGTCGGTCCTTAACCGGAATCATAAATTTTTGCGGGTCCGTACGGTGAGCGCACCGATACCATCTTGGGCGCGCTGCAATATGAATTCAGCTTGATTTTGACATGCCGCCCGCTGCTTTGCAAGCGCTATTATAGGGAAAATGGAAAAGCTGTAATAATTTGAAGCGCCGCGCGGCTTTTGGGGATAATACGCCAAACGGCTATACGGTTACGGTTATGACGATTATGATGTAACGGTTATGATGTAACGGTTATGCTATAATCGGAAGCAAACGGTTGCGGGCTAAGCCGGTTTGGTAAGCCGGCTCATTCCGAATGACTAATGAACGGGCGGAGCAGCCGCCAAAGGAGAATGGCATTTTGAGTTATGATGTAATTATCGTCGGCGGCGGATCGGCCGGCCTGATGGCAGCGATTGCCGCAAGCGAATCGGGAGCGAAGACGCTGCTGCTGGACAAAGGCGACCGGCTTGGACGCAAGCTGGGCATTTCCGGCGGGGGCCGCTGCAACGTAACGAATAACAAGGAGCGGGATGAACTGATCCGCCATATTCCCGGCAACGGCCGGTTTTTATACAGCGCATTGTCCGTTTTCGGCAATAAAGATATTATTGCGTTCTTCGAACGGCTCGGCATTCGTCTCAAGGAAGAAGACAACGGCCGCATGTTTCCCGTCTCGGACAAGGCAAAGACGGTCGTCGACGCGCTCGTGGGCCAAGTTCGGAGGCAGGGGGTGGCCGTCCGCGTCAACAGCCCCGTCGCCGAGGTGCTGTATGAAGGCGGAAGAACGGTCGGAGTGAAGCTTCGTTCCGGCGAAACGATCCGGGGCGAGAGCGTCGTGATCGCTTCCGGCGGCAAATCCGTGCCGCATACCGGTTCGACGGGCGACGGATACGAGTGGGCAGAGAAAGCGGGGCACACGATTACAGAGCTGTACCCAACCGAGGTGCCGATTACATCCAATGAACCTTTTATCGTCAGCAAGGAACTGCAGGGATTGTCTCTGCGCAATATCGGACTGTCGGTCTGGAATGCAAAGGGCAAGCGGGTCGTTACGCATGAGGGAGACATGTTGTTCACCCACTTCGGCATTTCCGGTCCTGCCGCGCTCCGATGCAGCCAGTTCGTCGTCAAAGGGCTGAAGCAGTCCGGCGGCGGCAATGTGCTGCTTACGATCGATCTGCTTCCCGGCAAGAGCGCCGAAGAAGTGTACCGGGAGACGATGTCGCTCGCCATGAGCGAAGCCCGCAAGTCGATCCGCAACGTGCTCAAAAGTTATTTGCCGGACAAGCTCATTCCGGTTTTGCTGAGCAAAGCGGGGCTGGCGGAATCCCTTACCGCGGACAACATTCCGAAGCAGCCGTGGCTCGAACTGGCGAAGCTGATCAAAGCTTTTCCGATCCGGGCGTATGGTACGCTTTCGCTGAGCGAAGCTTTCGTGACTGGCGGCGGAGTCAATCTGAAGGAGATCGATCCGGGCACAATGGCCTCCAAGCTTAAGGAAGGGCTGTACTTTTGCGGCGAAATTCTCGATATTCACGGTTATACCGGCGGCTATAACATAACGGCCGCATTTTCGACCGGATATGCCGCGGGCAGCAGTGCGGCGGCATTTGCCGTGAACGCTGCGGACCTCCGGTAAGTCAGCCGGGAACGGATGGCGAAGCGATCGCCCTGAGCGAGTCAGTCGCTATCCCAGCGGACCACATAACCGTTATTTGCAGAAAAATGTCCACATATCTAAAGTAAACGGACACCCTTGCCCGCAATCGCTCAACAACAAACGAACCGGTCAAGGGCAGCCCCTCGACCGGTTCGTTTACATTTTCAAGTTACTCCTTCGTTTCCTGCAAGGCCTCTCTTCAACTCCGCAATTCCTCACCGGCAATCCAGTCCTCGTTGATGATATGGGCGGGGATGGGGATCGTATCGATATCTTCCGGCGACACAACCATAGTGCTCATTCCGTAAGACGCTGCCGTCAGCTGCTCTTCCCGCTCTCCGGAGTCCGTATGGAGCTGCCCGCCGTGCGCAAACGCGATTTCCAGCGCGCTTGTCAGATCGCTGCGGTGAATCGAAAGCGACACGTTGTGGCCGTCGGCCCTAACCGCTTCGTAGCCGAGCTCGCAAAGCGTATCCGACGCAAGGGCGGCCGAGCTGTCGTCGGCAAATTCAAACAATAAAGAATGTTGATGATCCATCCGGAACCATTCCTTTCAGGCAGAGCGCAATGATGACCATACTATATTAGAATGCCCCGATTCCCCCGTCTTCATGCCGTGACGCATTCATTCGTACTACAAGTTCCGTCACAATTTTCCGTCCGCTTCCTGCCGCGGCGGATGATAGCCGTCCGGCGCAAACGGCTGCAGCTTGTTCAGCCAAGCCTCCTCCAGCTCCTCGATTCCTTTCTTGTACTTGCGCTGTGTCCCGGTCCTGGGCGCCTCGTCTTTCGGAAGCACGTCCCGGTAATCGAACGTTACCTTTTCACCGGGATCGTAAATCTCAAGCAGCTCAAATTCAAAGCCTTCTCCACCTGTTGCCTTCCATTCTTGCTGCAGCTCTTTATTCGGGTGTCCGCCCATATCCAGCATAAAGCGGTCCCTCTGCCAGGCACCCTTCATATTAAGCGTCGAATCAATAAACGAGCGCCCGTTCTTCCGGTTAACGATCCGGTAAACGCCCATCTCGCGCTCCTGCTCCTGATACTGCGCCACTAACATTTTTCTCCGTTCCGCGTTCATTTCGATCCTCCTTGAATGCTAAGAGCAGCTGTCGGTTTGGTAGTTGCTCTTCTTTATTTGTACCTTGAAAACTGATGATGTTGTCCCGGTGGGGGCGCAGCCCAAGCGAAGCTACAGCTTCACCCAATACGCGCTGCCGTCGTCCTTGCGGTCCAAATATCCGTATTCGATCAAGTACCTGCGCAGCGTCACGTAATCGTCCGCCAAAAAGCGCTTCAGCACCTCGTTAACCTCTTTCTCCTTATACGTGCGACCCTGCTCGAAAAAAGTCGAAATATGACGCAGCAGCGCCACCTTCCGCTTTTCCTTGCGGGGGAAGCCGGTGAGCGGTCCCTCCGGGCCGTCCGGCATATATTTGGCCAGCAACGCTGCATACTCGTCCTCGGTAATCGCGTAACGCTCGTCAACCTGCGTCGCCGTCCGGTGAACCGGGACGAACTTCGGTCCTGCGGACGCACCCTCGTCCATCAGCTCCATAATGGCCAAAAAGAGCTTCGCCTGCTTCGCTTTTTCCTTGAGCGCAAAGCGGTGATTGCGGATCGTCGAGGCGCTGCCCGATCCGGCGCGCCGGACAATTTCCGCATCGGTTTCCCCGGCGGCGAACGAACGCAGCAGGTCGCGCTGCAGGTCCGTCAGGCCGGTCGCTTTTTTATCGAGACCGAGCAAATAATGAAGCATCGACCCGTGCCGGTCGGCCTGATGCAATTGTACCGCTTTGCGAGCCTCATACAGCCGTTCCCCGTGCGGGTAAACGGCACCGTCCTCGAAAGCTTCGCCGCATACGAGACATACGTATTGTCCGCCGCTGAGCTCCCACCCTTGCTTCAGCGTGTCCAGATGCGCGTTCCAAAACAGTTCAGATAAGTCCATTTCATAGACGCTCATTTCTTTTGTTTATTATTTTATAGACATATTACAATATCGTTTGATTTATTACAAGACCATTCTTCTGTTAAGCCAAATAAACACCGAAGAACGACATCATCTGACGGTGACTTAACATGCAGCCCGGCAGTTACTCTTTCTGCTGCCCTTTCTTTCTCACAGCTGCTTGCTTCCTCTTGCCGTAATTCATTTTCATAATTTTGCCGAAATGATAATTACACCCTACACTGGATAAATATTTGGTCGTGAAGAACACGCCGCTTCGATACGTGGTATCGGAGCGGCTTTATTTTTGATGAGATAAAGGAGTAAATACGGTTTTCTTCTCATACCGATGTGACTTACGTCCATTCTTTTCAATCATCCGAAAGAATTGGAGAAGCACTCGCTGGACATCATCCGCTTGCTTTTTTATGGCATCATGTAGAGAAAGAAAATATTCTTTTAAGATACAGATTACTTTGAATTCTGCGCTCATCGAAAGATGATTGGAGGCATCAAGTTGGCTACATAATCGTGCGAGGGGAGTCATCGATACATGATCATTTAAAAAGACACATAAGGAAACCAGATCCTGCGCGGTATATTTGCGTTTTCGTTGGACGAAGCCAGCTTTTCTAGCGAGCTCCTCAAGTTGGGTAGGAGAAAAATGACGTTGAAGCTGTTAGGCTAGTAAATGCATTTCTTCGCTGATAGAAAGTGGAATAGAATTCATGGAAAACCATCCTTTCTATGGAATTATGCTTGATATAGAAAGCTGTCATACAGGCAGCAATCCAACCTCCAATGATAAAAATCCAGCGAGGAACTTTTTTGCCAGCAAAAAACGGGACCCAACGGGGGAATATGCGCCCCCATCTTTGGACAAGAGCAAGGGAAAGCAATGCACTAGCACCAAAAACCAGAATTTTCCCAAACGCAGAATGATGGCCGAAATTTTGACCGCCCCATAAGGTCCCGCCAAGTGACCAGTAGATTTTCAGCAAAGGGTATGGAAATGAAAGGATGAAAGCGGCATAGCCAAGCCACACATTAGAGCGACTCTTTCCCTTGATCAAGGGCCCTTGGCCACACGCAACACATGCACCGCGGGATACGCGCTGAAAAGAGACGGTAACCATTGCCAGTAACGTTGCTTAGCCATTGTTTCTCCAATGTGGTTTTGGTTATTTGAAGTCATTATTGAGACCAGCTCCTTAACGCTTTAATTTCGATCTCAGTTTTCAATATAATTTTAATTTTACAAAAACATTTCTTTGGCGAAAATAAACTAAGGTCTATTTTCCAGCTAGACCTTAGCCGGGCACAGCCGACATGCGGGTAGGAATAGAAGCTGTCATGAAGTGCCAACTTGGAATTTCCCCTAATCGCCATTAGCGGAAATGAAATAGACTGGCTGCTTCTTCACGTTGCTTACCTGTCCATTACGGAAGAGCCCAAACGTTGCCAACAGCTGGTTCTCGCTTTCATTGGCAAATTCATATCCTCTGATGTCCCTGCCGGCTTGTCCTGGCTTGAGTCTGAAACGGTTCGCTATGCCAGGCGAATTCTGAGAAAAATGGTTGAACAGGAGCTCTTATTCGTAGCAAGCGGAAAACAAAGGTACCGCACGTATGGCTTACGAACCGAGTAATCGTTATTTGTGCATTTTGAACCTATACCATGCTCTAACGAATCGTAAAGTCACAATTCTATCGATATCTATTCGGCTAGGTTTCTATATTTTTTCAGGTCCTTTAACCGCAGCTTCCGAAAGTTGGATAAGGAACTTGGAGGGGCTAGGGGCTGTACCTTTACGTTACTTGTCCCCGTACACGACGGTTCGGTTGCGGCCCTGCTGTTTCGCCGCATACAGCGCTTTGTCCGCCGTTTCGAATAGGGCCTCTAAACTATCCGCCATATGCGGATAGGAGGATACGCCCAGCGATAAGGTGATCGGCCGGCCGGTCGGGCTTATATCCGCTTCGATCCGGACCCTAATCCGTTCTGCCGCCAAATACGCCGCCTCCTCCGCCATGTTCGGGAGCAGGAGCATGAATTCCTCGCCTCCGTATCTGCATGCGACGTCACTGGAGCGCTTTTCGCTTTGCAGCACACGTGCCAAATATTGCAGCACCTGATCTCCCACTTGATGGCCGCACGTATCGTTGACCGCTTTGAAATAGTCGATATCGAGCATTATGATGGAAAAAGGGATGTCGCGTTCGATCCACATACGGGTGATCGAATCCATCGTTCTCCGGTTAACAAGTCCGGTAAGAGGATCGGTCCGGGATTCCTGCAGCAGCTGCTCGGTCTTCTTTTTCATATCGTTGAAAGCTGCGGCAATCGTTTTGTTGAGCCGGTTCACTTCATAGTTCCAGTGCCGGTGCCGCCGTATCCCCTTGAGCGCTTCGTCGTTGACGTGCAGGCTCGACGCGGCGTTGGCCAGACGATGCAATGGAGCCGACAGCTTGCTCGCCACCCATAATGACAGCACGATCAGCACAATCAGGAAGGGAGCCGCATAGAGAGACATTTTTTCAGTTAATTTCATCGTTGCGGATGTGACATTTTGCTGCGGGGTTTGGTACACGATTCCCCAGCCGGTTTCCGGTATCGGCACATAGCCGGCGAGGTACCGTTTTCCTTGGCTGTTTACGACGGACAGCGATCCGCTTTCTCCGTTCATCAAGTTCCGGACGACGGCATTCGCACTCACATCTTCCGCGATCCGGGTTCGGTCCGCATGGAACATTAAACGGCCGGATGCATCGACGACGAAAAAGTAGGAGCCGTCATTACCGTCCCTCCCCTGCTCCCCCAAAATTTTTTGAAAGATATTGGCCTGCTGCAAATAAACGGCTCCCCCGATATAGCCTTTATATTTTCCGTTCGCGTCCGTTAAAGGATGACTGACAAGCACGGTATACTGTTTCGTGATTGAGACAAAAGGTTCCGATATAAGCGGTTTTTGCAGCTCCAGCGCTTGTCTCGAAGCCGTAGAATACAGCTCGCATCCTTTCATCCCCAATCCGCCCGGCGATGCCGAGACAACGGTCCCGCGGCTGTCGACGACAGCCGCCGAATTGAACAAATACGTGGTCCCTCTAAAAAAGTCCAGCTGCCTCTGGAGTTCTTCTTCCGAATATTGGTTATATGAAAAAAATTGAGCCGCGATATTCATATTTTCTTTCATGGACAACAGCAGCGATTGAACGGTTCTGCCCATTTCCTTCGCCTGCATCTTGTTCGAAAACAGAATCTGGGCGGTAAGCGAATTTTTAATCGCATGATATCCTGTAATGGTCGTCACGATCAACATAATAAACATCGAAAACAATACAATAAACGTAAGAATATGTGAAAGTTTATAGCCGTGTTTTTTCCGAATGAGCCTGATCATTAACTATACCCCGTTGTTATATCTGTCCATTTTTTTATGTAAAAATATATAAGTACAATAATATAACAGGATGAAACTATTATCCATTCCTCGATACATCCGATTTCGTTAGCTCCCTTTTATTATCCTGTGTCTCTACCGGTTCTTGTCCGTTCGGACATCGTATGTCACTGCCATACAAAAGATCCGCAGCTCCGCAGGGTCAATCCGCGCGTATCCGCACTGCAGCGCTTTTATTTACAGTATCTTAACGCTGCCATACGTTGAATATGTCAGTGACATCTATTATGCTTTTTTTGGCCAGTTACCCGGGGAAATGGAATCATCAAAGGGATGTTAAGAGGTCATCCCAGGAGGTGGAGCGCAAAGCGATCGCGGCTGTGAGATTAAATGTCAGAATAATCTGATTACTATAATGGGCTGTAAAAAACTTATAAAAGGATTGGTGAACAATGATTCGTTCCTTCCAAACCGTTCGTCCGGCAGCTTTATTGTCGATTGCTCTCAGCGCAGGCTTGTTGTTCGGGTGTTCTCAAGCATCGGAAACGGCCGGCACATCAAACGGCTCTTCCGCTAATACCGCCGCTTCGGGCAGTGCGAGTGCGGGCAAAACGGTCACCTTCTGGCACGATAAAACCGGCGTTGCCGGCGAAGCGATCACAGCGGCTGCGAATGCCTTTCAGGCCGACCATCCGGAAATAAAGCTGAATGTTGTTTATGTAGCGGATTTGACCGTCGGCGGCGGACAAAAGCTGCTCTCCGCTGTCGCGGGCGGTACGGCGCCGGACGCCGTGTTCTTCGACCGTTTCCAGATTGCATCCTGGGCCGACCAGGGCGCTCTGGTGGACGTGACGGACCGGGTCAGCGCGGACAAACTGGACAAGAACCGCTTCTATCCGGCTGCCTGGAACGAGGTTGTGTATAAGGATCGCGTTTACGGACTGCCGGTGTCGACCGATGGAAGAGTGCTCTATTACAACAAGGACCACTTCAAGGAAGCCGGTCTCGATCCGGAGAAACCGCCGGCAACGATCAAGGAGCTGGAAGAGGATGCAGCCAAGCTGACCGTCAAGGACGGCGGCACCTACAAGCGTTTCGGCTTGATCCCTTGGTCGACTCAGGGCAACTTCTATACGTGGGGCTGGGTGTTCGGCGGCGATTTCTACAACACGGAGACCGGCGAGGTGACCGCGAATAATCCGAAAAATGTGGAGGCTCTGCAATGGCTGCAACAGTTTGCCAACAAATACGATATCAGCGCG
Source organism: Paenibacillus beijingensis (assembly GCF_000961095.1). Lineage (NCBI taxonomy): Bacteria > Bacillati > Bacillota > Bacilli > Caryophanales > Paenibacillaceae > Paenibacillus > Paenibacillus beijingensis. The sequence goes on from NZ_CP011058.1 coordinate 981,526, forward strand.
ATGCAGTCGCTTTCGGATGCTTCGAAGGTAAATCCGTTTGCGGCGGGCGTCACGAGCATGGTCATCGGGAACAACCTGACTTCCGCCCAGATTAGAGACGCCAATCCGAAGTTGGATTTCGGCGTGACTGCGATCCCGACGCCATCGGGCCAAAACAACGTCACCTGGTCCGGAGGCTATAGCGTCGTCATTCCGAAAGGCGCCAAAAATCCGGACGGAGCATGGGAGCTGCTCAAATATTTCACCGGGGACAAAGCGCAGGAGGAGCTGGCCAAGGCCTATCTTTCCGTCGTGCATTCCGTGAACGAGAAAGTATTCAAGGATGATCCGATCAATACCCGCATCCTATCGGTACTTAATGACGCTCGCTGGCGTCCGGTTATTCCGCAGGGGCAGCTGCTGTGGAACGAGCTGCAAAGCGCGATGGATCTGGCTGTCAACAACAAAGGCAACCCACAGGAGCTGCTCGACGGCGTCACCGATAAAGTGAACGCCGCTCTGAAAGGATCCTAAACGCCAGGGAGGTGTAATTTCCGATGAGCAACATCTATTCGGGTACGGACATGGGAATGGCAGGCCGTACCCGAACGGGGACGGGAAAGAGATCCATCCGGCAAGCGCTGCGGAAAAACAGGACCGGGTGGCTGTTTGTCACGCCGTGGCTGCTCGGTCTGCTGCTCTTCTATGTCTATCCGCTTGTCAGCTCCATCATTCTCAGCTTTACGTCCTACAGCATTCTAAAGGCCGGCAGCTTCGTCGGTCTTCAAAATTACCGCAATCTGATGGGAGACGGCGTGTTCTGGGCTTCGATCTATAATACGCTCTATTTTGCGCTGCTGTATGTTCCGCTCAGCTTGATCTGCAGCCTCGCTCTTGCTCTGCTGTTAAACACGGGGCGCAGAGGCATCGGCTTTTACCGGACGCTCTTTTTCCTGCCGACGCTCGTTCCTTTGGTCGCGAAAGCGGCGATCTGGATATGGCTGCTCAATCCCCAGTTCGGTCTGGTTAATCAGGCGCTTGCCGCGATCGGGATTAACGGGCCGCCGTGGCTGGGCAGCGACAGCTGGTCCAAGCCTACGCTTGTCCTGATGTCCTTATGGGCCATCGGGCAGACGGTGATGATCTTTGTCGCCGGCCTTCAGGACATTTCCCGGGACTATTACGATGCCGCAGCCGTGGATGGTGCGCGCCGGCATCAGACGCTTTGGCGCATTACGCTGCCGCTGCTGACACCGGTTCTGTTTTACAATCTGATCATGGGCATCATCGGGTCGTTTCAGGTGTTCGCGCTGCCGTACTCGCTAACGGGCGGAAGCGGCGCGCCGGCCGGTTCGCTCATGTTCTATGTCATGTATGTCTACCAGAATGCGTTCCTGTATTTGAAAATGGGCTACGCTTCCGCAATGGCCTGGATTTTGTTTGCCCTCATCGCCTTGCTGACGGCCGTCATCTTCGCTTCATCGAAAAAATGGGTTCACTATCAAGGGAACTAAACGGAGGTACCCGCATGACCATCCAAAAAACGGCGCAGCTTCGTACATTTCTCGTCCATCTGATCCTGCTGCTCACGGCGGCCGGTTTTGCCGCTCCGCTGGTCTGGATGCTGCTCACGTCGCTGAAGGATAATTCGCAGTTGTTCGCGAGTCCGCCCCAGTGGCTTCCGAGCCCCGTGCACTTGCAGAACTATGCGGAGGCATTTTCCCGTATTTCACTGCCCCGGCTGCTGTCCAATACGCTGATTGTCAGCTTGTTCAGTGCGCTCGGCATGCTGCTCACCGCCCCGCTGGCCGCTTACAGCCTGGCCAAGCTGGAGTGGAAAGGACGCAGCCTGATCTTCGCCGTTACAATCGGCGTCATGATGGTTCCCGGGCAGGTCACGATGATTCCGGAATTCATTCTGTTCTACAAGCTGGGACTGGTCGGCACGCTGATTCCGCTCATCGTCAAGCCGGCGCTGGGAGTACCCGTTTATATTTTCATGCTGAGGCAGTTCTTCCTGGGGCTCCCTTCGGAGCTTCAGCAGGCGGCCCGGATCGATGGAGCAAGCGAGGGATACATTTACTGGAGTATTATGCTCCGGCTTGCGATGCCGGCTGTTCTGGCAACGGGACTCTTTCAAATCATGGCCAGTTGGAACGATTTCCTCGGTCCGCTGCTGTACTTGAACGATCCCGCTCAATATACGCTGTCTCTGGGACTGCAGCAGTTCCAGAATGAAATCAGTACGGAGTGGAACCTGCTGATGGCGGCGGCTTTCCTGATGATACTGCCCATTCTGATCCTGTTCTTTTTTCTGCAAAGAACGTTTATACAAGGGATTACGTTTACCGGAATCAAAGGCTAGGGCTGCTGTCAGCCTGGCTGCCTGAATTTATTGAAGAGGGATGCTTGGCATGAAAAATGCTCCACGAGGTAAAAAAAGCAACCAGCAGCTGTATATGCAAATGGCGGACAAAGTGAAAACGATGATCCGGACGAGAAATCTTAAGGCGCACGATCCGGTTCCGTCGGAGGGCGAGCTTGCCAAGCTGTTCGGCGTCAGCCGGATGACGAGCAAGCTGGCGCTGGATCAGCTGGCACAGCAGGGAATCGTCTACCGTTTGTCGCGAAGGGGCACGTTTCTTTCCCCGGGTCAGGCTCAGCCGGAGGTGGCGGACGGTCGGACGGAGAATGGAGTCCCGCTTACGACCCGGGAGAAGGGTCCGCATGAAGAGATTGCGGCCGCCGGTCAGCAGCCTGAGGACCGGAAGAAGCATCTTCAAATCGCGATTATTTTCCCTCATCTGATGGATTATACGTCCCGGATCATCCGGTCGCTGGAGAAAGAAGCGCGGGAGCACGACTGCGATCTGATTCTAAAAATTACAAAAGACAATGAAGATGAGGACGAATGTCTGAGCCGGCTGGTGGCGGAAGGCGCGGCCGGCATTATTTTGTTCCCGCGCAGACGGGCCACGTGCAGTGACCAGGTGCTGAGACTGAAGCTTGCGCGGTATCCGATCGTCATCATCGACCGCTTCTTCCGCGAAATTCAGATTGACTGCGTGTATCATGATCATTTTATGGGCTCCTACGCGATGGCGGAGTATTTGATCGGGAGAGGACACCGGGAGATCGGTTATATTACCAATCCGATGGCGGGAGTTACCAGTACCGAGGACCGGTATCACGGCTATGTTCAGGCGCTGCTCGACCATGGCATTCCGGTGAATAATCAGCATATTCTTATTCGCAGCGAAGACTGCGATCCGGAGCGGGTGAACGAAAGCAACCATGAGCAGGAGGCTTTTCTTCGTGCCAATCCCCACTTGACGGCAGTCATGTGCGGAGACGATTATGTTGCGCTCCAAACGTTGTATACCGCCCTGCATCTTAATGTGGCTGTTCCCAGGCAGCTGTCAGTTGTCGGGTTCTCCGACATCCAAATCTCCAGAATGGCAGCGGTCCCGCTCACGACCGTGAGGCAGCCGACCGGACAGCTGGCCCAGTCTGCGCTGAATCTGCTGCTGGACCGAATCGGAAACTCGGGGGGTCAGCAGCTTACGATCAAAATCCAGACCGCGATCGTCGAGCGGGCCTCGACGACCTCTCGGCTTGAATAAATAGGCTTCAACAATACTCGGACGATTTGTACACCTGTGAACCAGACGGAGGATTCAATGATGAAGATTCATTTTCTCGGCACCGCGGCGGCGGAAGGCTTTCCGAATGCTTTCTGCCGGTGCGGTGCGTGCAGCCGGGCAAGGCAGCTTGGCGGTAAAAACATCCGCAGCCGGACCTCGGTCATTATCGACGATACGATCAAATTCGATTACTCGCCCGACTCGTTTATGCAGGCTCTCCGCGACCGGGTCGATTACGGCGCCCTCCGGCATCTGCTTGTAACGCATACGCATACCGATCACTACAACGCCTTTGATCTGGACTCCAGAAAAATAGGGATTGCCCACGGCATTGATCACCCGCTTCATATTTACGGCAATGACGCCGTCATGCAGCGCACCCGCGCTGCCGTAGGCAGTCATGAAGGGGAGCGGTTCGCGTTTCATCTGATGCGTCCGTTCATTACGGCCGCACTCGGGGAGGACGAAATCCGGGTAACGCCGCTGCCGGCTGACCATGACCGGCTCGAAACGTGCCTGCTCTACGTGGTGGAGAAAGAAGGCAAAAGCCTTCTCTACGGTCACGATACCGGCTGGCTGCCGGATGACACATGGGCATGGCTGAAGGGAAAGAGGCTTGACGGCGCGATTCTCGACTGCACGGTAGGATTTACGGGCAATAAACGGGAACGGAATCATATGAGCATCGAGACCATTATGGAGGTGCAGCGGGTATTCCGCGAGGAGAATATTCTAAGTGATCAGGGTCGGATCGTTGTCACTCATATCAGTCATAATTCCAAGCTGCTGCACGAAGATCTGACGACGATTTTTGAGCCGGCCGGTATTACGGTCGCTTACGACGGGATGGTGCTTTATCTCTGACCATGATGATATCCCGGTTCCGGAAATCCCCTCAAGTCCGCACCCAATAGGACACAAGAGGACCTCCAGTTTCGCTGGCAAAGCGGTATCGTCACTGAGAGGTCTTTTCTCAATGTCCATTCTAAGGGGTGCACTCATCGCTGACAAAGCGGAGTCGGAGGTCCTTCCTCGCTAAACCTGCGAATGCGCAGGTATTATCGATCGAAATCGCATGTCTGGACGGAAAACCTGCAATGGTGCAGGAATTTCCCAGCTTTTATCGCCTGAACGGGACATGGGGTCGACAAAAAAAGCATATTCGCAGGAATTTTTACGTAGTCGAAAAATAAACAGAAAATAGATGTACGAACGCATCTTTTTCAAAACTCCCCCTTCGTACAGAGCGATGAGATAAACCTTTATTGAGGTCTTTCGAAGAGGGTGCGACCGCGTTTAAAGGTAGGTTTATTCGCCAATAGGAAAGTTCATTTCGACTTCATGCTTTATCGAAATTAAACTTTCCTATGTGGTAAAAACGAACGAACCGGCCAAGGATAGCCCCTTGATCGGTTCGTTTACGCTCGCTTAAGTATTCCCCCCGGAGGACCAAAACTTATCGACAATCTGCTGCCCTTCGGTTTGCATCGAGGCAAGAGCTTCATCCAGCGTCTTGTTTCCTGCGACCAGCTCCTTCTGCTCGCGGGTAATCATCTCATCCAATGCGGTATGGACGGAACGGGGGATGGATTCCCGAATCAGCGGCGTCTTCACCGGCATCAGCTGAAACAGCTTCTTCATCTGCGGATCGGTATTCATCGTTAGATAGGACATCCTGGCGGATATTCCGTCTGTACCCGAAAGCAGCTTGGCCATATAATCGCCTGTCATGAACTTGACGACTTCCCAAGCGTCGGCCTTATTCTCGGCAGCTGCCGGGATGGCCAATATGTCCACAACGACGAAGCCGGCTATCCGACCGGGATCGGCGGAATTGACCGGTGCAAATACTCCCCCCGTCTCAAACGAATCTTTCTTGCACTGTTTGATGCCATCGATCGTCATTGCCGCTTTTCCTTTGCCGAACAAGTCCGCCTCCTTCATCGCATCCTCGTCAAAATAGGCCTCATTCCCTTCAATCCTTTCCTTCATCTCCTTCACTCCGAAGGCTCCCTGCCTATACCCTTCCAGGACGGATGAATAGATGGATTTCCAGGCCGGGGTATTCAACGTAACGGTGCGGCTGTCGCTTCCGAGCTGCTGAATCCCTTCAGTCCATGCCACTCTGGCAACGTAGCTGCCCAAGCCGTTTGCGCCCATCGAGTGGAAACCGACAATGCCTTCCTCGACCGCGCCGGCAGACACAAAGCGCGAGGCCAGACGGATGATATCGCTCCAGGCCATACCGTCTGCGGGCTCTTCCACCCCGTATTTGCGGAACAAATCCTTGTTGTAGCACAAGACTCTCGAATACAGCTGCGGAGCTAGTCCGTAGAGCCGGTTGTCGGGATTATCTTTCAACTCCTCGATCGCGCCTTGCTGAAAGTCGCTTTCCCGTATTCCGTCCTTGCGCATATCGTCCGTCAAATCCGTCAAATAACCTTCGGAGGCTAAATAACGGTAATCATCGCCGTACGTATAGATGAGGTCCGGATGCTTTTCGTCCATCAACTTTGCAAGAAATTTTCTGTAATCCGTAATGTTGTAGTCCGCGGTACTGTATTCCGTCGGAATAATTTCCACCTGAAGATCCGGAAAAGCCGCTTCCAAGTAATCGCGAAGGCTGTGATTGTAACTGGCCTCATTGTAAATGGCAATCCGCAGAGGCTCCTTGACTTCGGCAGGCTGTCCGCCTCCGCTGCATCCGGCCGCCAGCACAAGCATGGCGAGGCAGATGACCGCAAGCCGTGCGATCTTCGGGCCGCTCCTGAAACGGAATCGCAGCATCCACGCCTTAACCTTTTTTCTATTCGAATTTGTCGACATTTTACACTCACCCCCCGCCGGACTCCTTCTGCGCTGCGCTGTTCAATGCTTTCTGCACACTGTCCTGCACCTGCTCAAGCGCCTTCTCCACCGGCAGCTTCCCTGCTGCGACCTCCGCCATCAGCCTTGTACCATCGTTGTAAAAGCTGCTTCTGCCGCTCATGGACACCGGATCCGTACTCCATTTCTTCGCATAAAAATCAGGATCGGCTTTCAGCTTATAGAACGCTTCTTTCTGCTCAGGCTCCAGCCATTTCAGTTCCGACTCCCTTGCCAGCACATTTGAATACATGTTGTTAATGCGGCGCGCCAATTCTTTTCCTGCTACAAATTTGACGAATTCCCATGCCGCCTTGGAATTGGCCGATTCGGCGTTCACCGCATAAACGGTATCCAAGCGAAAACTTGCCGACACGTCCCCTCTGGCCTTGCCGACCGGCTCGGTAACGGAGATCCAGTTCAGTTTTTTCCCCGATTGCTCCTGCGAAAGCATATAAGCGTAAAAAGAACTCCCGATCCGCATTGCAGCTTTTCCGTTCTGGAACGGGTCCGTTTCCGCGGCCTGCTTGATCGTATAGTTTTTCCCCTTAAGCGGATTGGGAGCATTGTAAATCCAGCCCTGCTGCACGCCGTCGGCAACTTTGGCCCACAGCCCCGCCCATGCCGGCGTATCCGCCGTCGCCTGCAGCTTGTCCGAATTGAAAGGCTGCAGCCCTTCCGTCGTTCCCGCCATTTGCACGAGGCTGAACGGATTGTCCAAATCCGGACCGATCAGCCCGGCGGTGCCCGTCCCTGCAAAACGCTGCGCCAGCGCCAGCACCTCGTCCCAGGTCATGCCGTCCTCAGGCAGCGCAATGCCGTTCCGCTCAAATAAATCTTTGTTCACAAAAATCGCAGCCGTGTCAAACGAATTCGCAAGTCCGTACAGTTGACCGCCGCCGCCGAGTTCCCGCAGCGTATCCGTCACCGGCTTAAACATGCCGTCCAGATCGAATTTGTCGTTATTGATCCATGCGTCGAGCGCCTGCAGCCGCCCTTGCTGCGCCAGCTTGCCGAATGTACCGGAATCGGTCACGATGACATCGGGTTTTTGCCCGGCAATCCACTTCTCCAGCTCGTCCTCGCTGCTCACGCTTCCATCGCGGGGAGGCTGCACAACGGTAAAGTGCACGCCGGGATGGCGGATCACGAACGGATTGCCGATAAAGCTCATAAAACTTACAGTATCCTGATTCTGCGAATACACCTTTAGCTCGATATCGCCCTCTGCGGCCAGCGGATCGCTGCGCAGCGCGGACGGGGCATCCGCAGCGTATGCGGGGACATTTTCGGACGACTTCCAGTTGTCCCTCAGCATAATCCCGCCCAGCAGCAGGGCGCATACGATGACAAACGCTGCGGCAGGACGCATATATGTTCTTCGATGTCCGCCTCCCATTCTGACCCTCTCCCTCACCTTCTGTTCAAGCTCTGAGGTGAACCCGCTCTTGATAAACGGACGGCCGGACAATTTGCGTTCCCAGTCCTGATGAGCCTCGGGGCCGTTCCTGTTCCGATCTTTCATGTCCGCTCCTCCTCCCCTGTTTCGTTGCCCAGCTTGCGGCTGACGGCGGCGCGGGCCCGGTGCAGCCGCGACTTGACCGTCCCGGCCGAAATCCCGAGCAGCTCCGCAATCTCCTCCTGCTTGAGCCCATAATGGGCGTGAAGCAGCAGCACCTCGCGCAGCTTGTCCGACAGCGACATGACGACCGACCAGATCTCGCCGGTCATTTGCTGCGAGAGCGCCTCCCGTTCCGCCGACGGTCCCGCGTCCTTCTCCCGCCAATAGGCGACCAGCTTCACGCGGCGCAGCCAGGCGGACCGGAGCGCATCGCGCGCGGTGTTGCGGGTGATGGAGAGCAGCCACGTCTTGACGCTGGACTGTCCGCGGAACGTATACAACCGGTTATATACTTTCACGAACACGTCCTGGGAAATATCGTCCGCAAGCTCGCGGCGGCGGGTGAGAAAGAACGCATAGTTCCATACGTCCGTTCCATAAGCTGTCATCAGCTCATTGAGGACGGCTCCGCGGTCCAAACCGTCCGTCATGTCCTGCAAATAATCGAATTGCACTCCGTTCACCTCGGCAAGTAGACGATTGATATCTGAAAAGGTTCCCTTTTGCTTCTTACTTCTTTTTTCATTGGCGCGTTCGGCACATCCGGCCCATCCAGTGCATCCAGCGCATCCGGCCTCCTCTTTTACAGTTGCGGGGTCCGAACCTTCGCACAAGCAAAAGGGCCGTCCCAGGCGGTCGTCGACCATCGGGGACGGCCCTTTGCCGCACCGTTTCTTGTTCCTTATTCCTTTTAATCCTTATTCCCTGCGGTCTTTCGGCAGCAGAATGGCGAGCACGCCAACGAGCGGCAGGAAGCTGCACCAGGTCATCACCGAAGCCAGACCGTACCGGTCGGCAAGCGTGCCGAGCACGACCGCTCCGAGCGCGCCCATGCCGAAGGCGAAGCCGGTAATGAGTCCCGACGCCATGCCGACCTTGCCGGGCATCAGCTCCTGCGCGTACACGACGCTGACGGAGAAGCCGGACATCAGCACGAACCCGAGCACGGCCGCTGTCGGGTATACCCAGTAAAGCGGCAGGTGCGGGAGCAGCAGGGCGAACGGCGCCGAGCCGGCAACGGACCAGAACATCATGTTTTTGCGTCCGAACCGGTCGGCAAGCATGCCACCGAAGAACGTTCCCGCCACGCCGGCCACCATGAACAAATAGAGCGGCACCTGCGCCAGCTTCGTCGACAGCCCGTAGTGATCCATCATATAAAACTGGTGAAAGCTGCCGATGGCCGCTCCGTACCAGGATCGGACGAAGACGAGCAGAATGAGCAGCCCGAGCGCAAAAGCGACCGTATTGCGACCGCTCTGCAATTGTCCGGATGCCGCAGCCGCTCCGGCGGCCGGCTTCTTCTTGGCCGGCTTGCCGTTCTCCTTCAGCTGCTCGGAGTACCACGGTACGACCTTAAGCAGCACGACGATGGCGGCCGCAGCCAGCAGCGTGCCGAATACGGCTCCGTGCTGTCCGAGCGGTATGAAGATGAACATCGTCATTAGCGGACCGAGCGACTGGCCGAAGTTGCCTCCGACCTGGTAGATCGATTGTGCGAGTCCGCGGCGCGCCCCCGCCGCAAAGTATACGACGCGGGAGCCTTCGGGGTGAAAGACGGCGGAGCCGAGACCGACGAAGACGACCGATGCGATAACCGCGGGAAAATTCGGCGCGAAAGCAAGGCCGGCCATGCCGATCAGGCTGCACCCCATGCCGGCGGGCAGCATCCACGGAGCCGGCCGTTTGTCGGAAATAATCCCGATGGCCGGCTGCATCACCGAGGAGGTCATATTTAACGTAAATGCGATCCATCCGACCTGCGTAAAGTTAAGGTCGAGCGCTTTTTCCAAAACGGGAAACAATGCCGTCACGACCGACTGCATCGAGTCGTTGAGCATATGTACGGCGCTGATGGCGATCAGAATAAAGTAGACGGCCCCGGTACGGACCGCGCCGATCCGGGCCGATTGCAGCGATGACATGTGTAGCAAAACTTCCTTTCTCGTATGAATGCCGTAACAACGTTCAAAATTTGTAAATAATGCGCAAATAGACCGTTTTTGCCTGCCTGCTTCAACGTATCATGACGCTCTCGTCCGTCTGCGGATCAAGCTCCGAAAAACCGGACGCATACCGGCTTGCCGACGCCGAGGAAGCCGTCCGTTTGCCGTAGCCGGCCCGTTCCGGATCGCGCTGGAACACAATGACCGCATCGCTGCCCTGATTCGCCGCCAGCAGCCATCTGCCGTCCGGCGAAAGCGCGAAATGGCGCGGATTCTGTCCGCCGGAGGGAACGTGTTCCACCGGCGTCAGCTCGCCGGTTCCTTCAGCGATCGAGAAGACGGCAATGCTGTCGTGTCCGCGGTTGGACACATACAAAAACCGGCCGCAAGGCGACAGCGCAACTTCCGCGGAGAAGCTGACGCCCTCGAAGTCCTCCGGCAGCGAAGACACCGTCTGCACCGGCGTCAGCGTCCCGGATTCGCGGTCCACGTGCAGCACGGCCACGGACGAATCCAGTTCGCCGAGCACGTAAGCGTACGGCAGATCCCTATGAAACGCCGCGTGGCGCGGGCCCGAACCGGGCGCAAGCTTGAAGACGCGGTGCGCATGCAGGCTGAGGCCGTCTTCGGAAGGCTTGTAGATATGCAGCGAATCGGTTCCCAAATCCGCAATATAAACAAACGGCGCACCTTCGAATGCCCGAATGCTGTGCGGATGCGATTTTTCCTGCCGGTCCGGATTCGGCCCTGCATGCCCCTCGCACCCGATCACCTGCGAAGCGGGCAGCAGCCCGCCGTCCTCGTCAATCGGCAGCACCGCGGCGGTAGAGCCGCTGTAATTGCAAACATAAACGCTGTTCCCCGATGCGGAAACGCTCACAAAACAAGGATGCTCCCCGTGGGTCAGCTGGTCGCCGATCAGCTCCAGCTCTCCCGAACCTGGAGCAATGGACAACGCGTAGACCGAGCCTCCCGGCTCTCCGTGCGACTCCGCGGTTTCGCTGACCGCGTACAAGGTCCGTCCGTCAGGATGCACGGCCAGAAAGGAAGCTTCCTCAATGCCGGCAAGCCGCTGCTTAATGGAAATTGTCCCGCCGGTTTCATCAAAGCCGCACACATAAAGGTTCGGCTCCGCAGATCCCCCGTAACAACCGATATAAACGATACCCGAATAGAGTTTCTGTTCCGTTGCCACAAGATTTCCGCCTTTCTTGCGCCAAAGCTATTATTGGGGCTAGCATTTTGAAGTGACAATACCATACCTTGGCAAAACTGACAACTTCCGCGATGGGGCGGATTCTCCGATTTTAAACCGTTATTCTCAATTATCCGCCGCTGTCTGTGCGCGCTCGGATAAATATAGACGCCTGGAACGGGCGCACTTTTTTCGGCTGACAGAAGACGACAAACTTGTAGTTGGAGGTCGAAAAAAAAGGTAATATAGAGATAGAACATCGTCATAATCGAAGATTTGGTGCGAGGAGTTTGGTTGATGCGAAACATGTTTAAAGCGGCGCTGACATTTGTCGCGCTATTCATCCTTTGGGCCGGACTTCCGTCTCATTCGGCGGAAGCTTCGCTGTATGACCGGATTAAAGATATCTATAATACGCCCGACAAAGTGGACGAGCTGACCCGCCAGTATAACGATTCGATTCGTCAGATGGAGGAGCAGCAGAAGCAGATGGAAGAGCGCCAGCAGGAGATGCGTGCGGAGTTTGAAGCAAAGCAGCAGGCGCTGCAGCAGGAAAACGAGCAGTACCGCCAGCAAAATGCAAAGCTTGCGGAGCAGAACAGCGCCCTTGCACAGCAGAACGGAGCCCTCGCCGACCGGCTCGCCCAAATCGAAGAGAGACGCGCCGCCTTCGTGCGCAAAATCGTCACGTCCGTTCTCGTTGTAGCGGTCATGCTGCTCATTTACATCGCGGCGATCCGCATCTGGCGGTACCGCGTTTGGCGCCGGCAAATGCGCGAAAGCGGCAGGACGGCGGGCCTATGAACATTACCTCCCCTCCCCCGCAAGGGCATGTGCGGCTGACGCTGAGCAGCGAGGAAGCGGTCCATGTGCTGCACACGAAAGCGATCATCGCCTACCGGGGCGCGCCCGGAAACCGAGAAGACCGGTTTATGGACTTGGCCGGCGCCTACCGCAAGCGCAAATGGACGCGCGCCCGGCTTCAAGGGCCGTGCGAATTTTTGCTCGGCCTGCCGCAGGGCTGCACGCTGGAGACAGTCGATATCGAAGCGGGGAGCGACCTTTTGTTCGATTTCCGCCATGTTATTTTTTTCAGTGACGGGATGACAACGAAGAGCCGGGTGCAAAAACTGAGAACGGCCTGGATTACGAAGGAGCTTGTACGGATGCAGTTTGGCGGTCCCGGAACGCTCGGCATCCTATCGCTGGGTGGCATCGCCGCCGTCCAGCTCCATCCCGAGCGGCCGCTCTATGTCGATGCGGGATCGCTCGTCGCGTTCCCCCACCACGCGGCCGTGAGGCTGTCGGTGTACGGAAACCCGCTTGCCAGCCAGCAGATGAACGTGCAGTGGGAACTGACGGGCAGCGGCCCCGCGCTCGTCCAGACGGGGCTGCAGGACCCCGACTTGATGGAGCAGCTGCGCGGCGATGGCGTATTCAAGCGGCTGCTGCGCGAGCTGCTGCCGTTCGGCAGCGTGTATATCAAGTAAGACAGGAATAGACGGTCCGCAGCTCAAGCGGACCGTCTATTTAGTGCGGCTGCAGCCCGCTTTGGCACTCACCGCAGAAGTTCGGCGGACAGCAGCTCCAGCGAGCGCTGACGGCGCGCGTAGTCGGCAATGGCGGTGACGAGCATCAGCTCGTCCGCGCTGCATTCGTCCGCGAGCCCCTTCAGCTCCGCCGCCAGCCGTGCCGGCGCTCCCGCGTACGACCGCCTGGCGCTGCCGGGGACGGGCGCGGGGCCGATGACTGGCATAGACGCCGCCAGCTCCGCCGCTTCGGCTTCCGATGGGGCGCATACCGCCCCGACGGCAACGATCGCCGTAGGCTCCTTGAGCCGGGCGGACGGCTGGAACGACTCGCGGTAGCGCCGTACAATCTCTCTTCCGTCATGGTCGCTCATAAACTGGCCGAACGCATAGCCGATTCCAAGCTGCGCGGCCAGCTGCGCGCTCTTCGGGCTCGTGCCGAGCATCCACAGCTCCGGCGCATGCCGGGGGACCGGACGGGCGGTTACCGTCTCGCCTTCCACCTTGAACGATCCGTCCAGCAGCTCCGACAGCTCCCGCAGCGCATCCGGCAGCTTGAACACGCCCTCCAAATAGTTGGCGCTCAGCGCCATCGACACTTGGGCCGAGCCTCCCGGGGCGCGTCCGACCCCCAAATCGATTCTGCCGGGATACAATGTCGCCAACAGATGGAACGCTTCGGCGATTTTGTACGGCTTGTAATAAGGCAGCAGCACCGCGCCGGATCCGATCCGCAGCGAGCTCGTATGCACGCCCAGATAAGCGAGCAGCACTTCCGGGCATGACGATGCAAGCGACGGCATATCGTGGTGCTCCGAAACCCAGAAGCGGGTAAAGCCGCACCGTTCGGCCATTTGGGCCAGCTTAACCGATTGGCGGATCGCTTCGGCCGCATCCGCCCCTTCGAGCAGCGGCACCATATCGAGCAAACTTACACGCAACAATATCGCCTCCTTGTTTCCTGCGCGCACCCTTTCGTTCACGATAACCTATCGGCTTCATGAATGACAACTCATCTTCAGATCGCGACATTTTTTTGCCCGGGATATCTTTTCAATCTGAACTGAATATGATAATATTGTAAGCGCTAACAATCAGTTTCCTTGTTGGCTCCGCAGGATCGATTACGGTTTCGGTATCGGACTCCATTCCGGCTCGCCGCCTGGAATTGAACCGGACCTGCGGACGGTCGCCGTTTGAATTTTTTTTACGGAGGGGGAAGCCAGAGTGACGAGTATGACGTTGAAGGACCGCAATGTATATGAGGACTTTGATGTGGAGACGGACATTCTGTTTTTCAAGGTGGGCTCGCTCGGTCTCGTCATTTTTCACGGCAGCAATTATAATATTAAAAAGAGAATGTCTGCCGAAGAAATCAATCGCCTGATCGGGAGCGGCACGTTCCAGCCGGCCGGGTCGGACTGCTACGTGAACATCGGCAAGATCAGCGCGATCGAAGAAGGAACCGTTTATTTCGGCGGCCGCGGACCGGATCACAAGCGGCTCCCGGTATCGCGGTGGAGAGTTCATTCGCTGCGGACGCGGCTGACGACGCACGGCGGCAAGCAGGCGCAATAGAAGACTCGAGTCGAAGCATAAGACGTCCGGCGAATCAGGCGAAAGCCCGGTTTGCCGGACGTCTTTGCATGATGCGATTTTGCAATTTTACGTTTTCCCCGGATTGTTTGCATCTTTGCGCTCAGCAGGCGGCAGGCGAACCTTGCCTCGCCCGCATTGGCCGCATCACCGTGCCGGCTCTTACCAATAACGGCCCCGTTGCTCTATACTGATCAAGAAGCCCCCATTAACATGCGAACGCTTCTTAACCAAACGATAGAAAGGACGGCCAGTACTAGAATGCCTGTCATCGAAACATCCATGATCATCCAGGCGCCGCCCCGTCTTTGCTTCGATCTGGCGCGCAGCATCGACGTTCATATGCAATCGGCATCGCAAACAAGGGAGAAGGCAATCGCCGGCCGCACCGCCGGATTGATCGAGCTAGGCGAAACCGTCACCTGGGAAGCGGTCCATTTCGGGGTGAAGCAGCGGTTAACGGTTAAAATTACGGCTATGGAGCCCCCGTGGCGTTTTACGGACGAGATGATCCGGGGCGCATTCCGGAGGTTTACGCACACGCATGAATTTATCCCGCAGGCGGATGGAACGCTGATGATCGACCGCTTCGACTACGACTCGCCTCTCGGGCTGCTCGGAAGGCTGGCCGACATCCTGTTTCTTACGCGGTACATGGAGCAATTTCTTGTCAAACGCAACACCGTCATAAAAGAAATCGCCGAAAAATCAGCCTCCAAGTACCTTTCGACGTAAATTTTTGTTACACTATTGGTATTCTATTAGGAGGTAATATAAGATGGACCGCTCTTCTACATACACCGATGTAAAAAATAATTTGACGACACTCAACCAGAAACTGCGGGAGCAGCTGACCAAAGACCATTACTTCCGCGCCGCAGCGGCGCTCGGCATGATCGATGCGAACGGCTCCATCGTGTTTGACCGCGAAGACGCCGCGGCTGCGCTTACCGAGCTGGCCGTGCACGAGCCGGTATCGGCAGACGAAGCATTCCGCAGCGAAGCTTCTTCCACATTGAAGCTGACCCCGTCCGAGAAAAAGGCGCTGGACGCCTACAAGGATTCCTATACGTCGCTGTTCCGCATATCATCGCTGTCGGTCGGCCAAGGAACGGCCGTGCTGCAGGATCTTCTTCATCGGGATCAGCCGGAGATCACCGTTATGGATCTGCGGCTCAGCCGTTTTCTGACCGAGGGCCTGCTGTTGTTCACCCGGATCATCACGGTGGACGGGCTGACCGTAACCGCCGGACCGGACTTTATGTTCCCGTCCAATATTGACCAATTTTTGCTGCATCGCGGCAAAAAAATCGCCAAAAAAAGCAGCCACGCCGACTCCGGCGTCCGCAACTTCGCCGCTTTCAACGAGCTGCACAAAACCGACGGCATTCGTATCGTATATAAGTCCTAGTCATTTTGAGCGCGACGAAAAAGAAGAGCTAGTCCTAAATAGGTCAAAAGGGGACCTCCTGTTTCGCCGCCAAAGCGGAGTCGGAGGTCCTTTCCTCGCTAAACCTGCGATTGTGCAGGTATTATCGATCGAAATCGCATGTCTGGACGGAAAACCTGCGATGGTACAGGAATTCCCCGCTTTTATTGCCTGAACGGGAGATGGGGTCGACAAAAAAAGCACATTTGCAGGAATTTTAACCCAGCCGAAAAATAAAAAGAAAATAGATGTACGAACGCATCTTTTTCAACAAACACCCCTTCGTGCAGAGCGATAAAAAACGAACGAACCGGCCAAGGATAGACCCTTGATCGGTTCGTTTTTCGCTTTTTGAAGCTGAAGAACTTGAGATACGACTGAATGCCTGCTTATGGGACAGCCCCTTCTATGTGTTAGCCGGCCTTCTGCGCTGCGGCTTCGGCAGCAAGCGCAGGATACAGCCGCTGCGCCAATAACGTCTGCAAAATGACGAAGATTCCGCCGACCGCCCAATAGAGCGGAAGCGCGGCCGGGGCCGTGAAGGAGAACACCGCCATCATGACCGGCGACAAGTACGACAGCCTGGCGAGCTGCCGCTGCATGCCTTCCATTTCCGTACTTGTGCCGGACTGGGAAACTTTAACCTGCACGAAATAGACGGCGGCGGCAATGAACGGCATGATGATATCCGTATGTCCGAGCTGGAACCACAGAAACGAATGCGACGACAGCTCGGGCGTCAACCGGATGGCGTAATACAGGCCCGATAAGATCGGGAGCTGAAGGAGCATCGGCAGGCAGCCGACCGCCAGCGGATCGTAGCCGTGCTTCTTGTGCAGCTTCAGAGTCTCCTCCTGCAGCTTCAGCCGGTCTTCGGCTTTGTCCGGCTTATACTTCAGCTTTAGCTGGTCCAGCTCCGGCTGCATCAGCGCCTGTTTGCGCTTCATTTCCTGCTGTCCCTTGTATTGGCGCAGCATGAACGGCAGCAGCAGCAGCTTCACGGCAACCGTCAGCACGATCAGGGCGAGACCGTAGCTGCCGCCGCACAGAACGGCAAGCTGAAGAATTAAATATGAAAAAGGGTAAATGACATAATGGTTGAAAAATCCCGGCGTCGACGCGTCGATCGCGCCGCTTGTTCCGCATCCTCCGAGCAGCAGCAGCACAAGTGCGGCAGCGATTATTTTGAGCGCGGGGTTAATGTTGTCAAACTGCGGCAGAAGCCGGCGTGTTCCGGTGTGAATTCCATCGTTTCGTTTCATGATCATTCTCCTCGTTTCGCATAATGGTTGCGGTTAACGAGGAATGACAGCCCTCCGAATCGCCGTCGGGAGCTTCCTTCCGTTTCATATGGCGTACCAGCATCTCCCCGATGGTACGCACCACGGCAAGGCGCTGCGCTCCCGGAAGACGGCACACGCTGTCTTCGCGGTCATACCGGCCCGGCCCCTGCGGAGCGGAGGGAAGACGGAAATAATAAAGATACGCAAATGAGCATAAGATCCCGATGCTAAACAGATACGACATGACCTCATGAAGCTCAAACAATGATATTCACCCCCTCACATCAACACCTGCTTATTACGCGGCAAAACGGGGAAAAGTTTCACGGGCGCCGTCACCGCGAGACGTCACCGCGAGACGTTACCGCGGAGCCGTTACCGCGGAGCCGTTACCGCGGCTTCTTCTTCGCCAAGGAGTACGCCGCCAAGATCGCTTCGGCGGACGCTTCCCCTCTCTGTTCTTCCTTCCACGGGCGCGTCCGCAGCGAGAAATCGAACGTGGAGCCTTCTCCTTCCCGGCTCTCCACCCCGATCGAGCCTCCCATCAGCTCGACGAACTTTTTGCAAATGGACAGCCCGAGTCCCGTTCCCCCGTATTTGCGGCTGATCGCCGGATGCAGCTGGGAAAAGGACTGGAACAGCAGATCCTGCTTGTCCAGCGGGATGCCGATGCCGGTATCCTTCACCTTAAATCTGAGCAGGATGTCTTCGCTGCCGGCGGCGGATTCGTTCCGGACCGTTAACGTCACGCTTCCGTGGTCGGTGAACTTGACCCCGTTGCCGACCAGATTGATCAGCACTTGGCGCAGCCGTGCTTCATCGCCGATCAGAAGATCGGGAACGTCGTCCGCAATCGAGCACGTAAGCGCGATGTTCTTCTCCGCCGCCCTGGCCGCAAACAGCTCGAGCATGCCGTCCATGACTTCACGCAGCTTGTACGGCTCGGAGGCCAGCTCCATTTTGCCCGCTTCAATCTTGCTCAGATCGAGAATTTCATTCAGGATGTTCAGAAGCTTGTCGCTGCTGCGGAGAATGATGTCGGTATATGTCCGCTGCTCCTGGCTCAGCTCCGTTTCCGTCAGCATTTCCGTCATGCCGATAATGCCGTTCATCGGGGTGCGAATCTCATGGCTCATAATCGCCAGAAACTCGGACTTGGCGCGGTCCGCATGCTCGGCCGCTTCCTTGGCGCGGATGATTTCCTTCTCATTCGTAATGTCGAAAAAGACGACGACGGCGCCTTTGCGCTGCCACCCGTCAAAAAGCGGCGTGACATGATACGAGGCGAGAAAGCTGGAGCCGTCTTTACGCCAGAATACCGCTTCCTTGTTTTGCAAAGACAAGCCTTCCTGGAGCGCATGCCGGATCGGCGAATCTCCCGGCGCAAAGTGGGTGCCGCCCGCCATCGTCTGCTGCAGGAAGCCCCGTTTCCCGCTCGAGAGCAGTTCATCTTGTGTAAAGCCCAGCATGGATGCCCCGGACGGATTAATAAAGGTCGTCCGGCCCTCCAGGTCGAGCCCGAGGATGCCTTCGGATACGGAGTTCAAAATGAGCGAATGCTCGTAGCTGAGCTTCTCGATTTGTTCGATGTACCGTTTCCGCTCCGTAATATCGGTCGTAATGCCGTAAACGCCGACAATCCGGTTATCGAGCACAATCGGCACGTTGATGACGCTGACCTCAATGCGGCGTCCGTCCTTGTGCCGAAGACCGATCTCATAGTTTTGCGGTTCTCCCCGCGCGGCTTTCTCAAAGTGATCGGCCGCCTTCGCCAGATCGGGCGGATCGATGAGCGGGCCGAAATGGCTTTGCACCAGTTCCTGCTGCGTATATCCGGTCAGCAGCGACTGCCCGGCGTTAGCGGTCAGCAGATTGCCCTTCAAGTCGAGCGAGGCGACGCCGGCCGGATTGTTGTCAAACAGCGACTTGTATTCCTGCAGCTGCAGATCGAACCGTCTGCGCTCGGTAATGTCGCGCGAGACGACAATCATTTCCTCCGCGCGGCCCGCCTCGTCGCGTGTAAAGCTCCGCGTCGATTCGAGCCAGACATAGGAGCCGTCTTTCCGGCGGAAGCGGAAGGTTGCCGTTTCCGAGCCGTCTCCGTCCAAATGAGCGTTCAAATAACCGGTGAAAGCGGCGGCATCCTCTTCATGGATGAAGCTGAGCCATCCGCTCCCAACCATCTCGTCCGGTTCATAGCCGAGCATCGAACGGCATACCGGAGATGCATACAGAAACGTCGCCCGGTTGTCGGCGGTGTGGCGGGAAATAAAATCGATCGAGTTTTCCGAGATCAGCCGGAAATTGCGCTCGCTGGCACGCAGCCGCTCTTCCATCTGGTAGCGGGCGGTTATATCCTGGACCATGCCGACGACCCGAACGGGCCGTCCCTCATGGTCCTTCATGACTTTCCACTGCGCCAATATATTTTTCATGCTGGAATCCGGCAGGACGATCCGGTAGATCATTTCGCCGGAAGCTCCGTCCGCAACCGCATCCCGGATGTTTTTTTCCACACGCCACTTGTCGCTTTTATGAACGAGGGCCATAAAGGCGGTTTGATCCGCATAAATCGCTTCCAGCGCATTGCCGAAGATTTGACGGAATTCATTGGAGAAATGCACCCGCTTCTGCAGCAAGTCCCAGTGCCAGGAGCCGGTATTGGAAATGCGCTGCGCTTCGGTTAACAGCCTCTCGTGCTGCTTCCGCTCCGTCACGTTGCGCCCCAGCGTAAGACGCTTCGTCACTTTACCGTCGGGGCCGCGCAGCAAACAGATCGTCATGTCCGACCAAATGTAATGGCCGTCGCGGTGACGGATCCGGCACGTCATGCTGCCTTCCGCTTTCACAAGGCTGTCCGTCGCCATCATGTCCGCAACATCTTCGGGATGGAAAAACTCAAACCGGCTTTTGCCGATCATTTCCTCCGGTTTATAGCCGATCACATATTGGGCGGATGGAGACACGTATTCGAGAATGCCGTCAGGCGTGCTGCACGTAATCAAGTCGCGTGTCGAATGCTTGAACAGCAGCTTCAGCTCCGGGCTCAATCCGGGCGGCAGCGTTAGCGGCTTCCGCTCCGTCATATCGGTCGCCTGCAGAAAAATCCGCAGCGGCGCCGAGCCGCTTTCTCCCTCCCGGCGGCCCGGCAAAAAATACCGCACCTGAACCCGCAGCACGCTTCCATCCTTATGTATATAACGCTTCTCCCGCTCGAAAAACGGTTCCCGCATCAGTTCCTGCAGGATAGCGCCCAAGTCCGTTGAATCCCGGTCATCGGGATGCGTAAGCTCCCGCTCCGGGATATTCCTCAGTTCCGCTTCGGTTCGCCCCAGCAGGGCAGCATAAGCCGGATTCACGCGCAGCCATGTCCCGTCTTCCACTGATATGGAAGCAAGCCCATACGGGGCATAGGTAAACATCAATTCATCGTCAGTCCGCTCTTCCTCCGGATGCTTGATCACAAGTGCGCCTCCTTAAACTGCCAAATGCCGTCAGCCAGGTTGTAATTTCAGTATACGGTTTTTCCCTGAAAAAAAAGAGTGCAGGACTTGTCATCCTGCAAAACGTTAACCGGAAAACCGCATGCCGGCGGCATTTATATGCGCTTGAAACGTCGTACTGGCTAGCATATCGGAAGTGCCTGCGCCCCATTCACACCTCGCGCTTACCTGACATCAGCGCCGTAACGTAATGGAAGAGCATCAATACGACGGAGCTGAACAGCGAGCTGACGGCAAGCAGCTCGACGATTTCCTCCGAGCTCTGCTCGAGCCGCTCCGCCCCCTTGCTCATATTCGAGACAGCGAACGAATCCATGCCGACTGCAAGCGCGAAGAGCGCCGCGGCGGCGATAAACCAGACAAGCGCCGCCTTGCGGGCGCGGAATACTCTTACGATATGGACGAGGAACAGCAGGGCGACGAACGCGTAGACGAGCGGAATGAAATCGCCCGCTTCCTCCCATGGAAGCAGCTTGATGCCCGTCTGTTTCAGCCAATTGTCGCGCACCCGCTCGTGGAACGCGAACCGTTCATCGATCATAAGAAACGCGTATGCCGCCGAAAGCAGCAGCCAAACGACACCTTCTCTTCTAAAGCCGCCCTGGGCATAAACAAGCGTGCAGCAGATCAGGGCAAGCAGTGCGCAGCCGAACCAGAGGACGCTTTGCAGCCAAGTCATGGGCGTTTGCTCCGCAGCGACGTATATCCAGTAATTCGGCCATTTAACCGCAATCAGCAGCAGCGTGAACAAAACGGCGATGCAGAAGACGGAGCCGATCAGCAGCCTTTCCGTCAAGCGCAGCCGCGCTTTGATGCCCGGCATGTCGCGCTCATTCGGCAAAACGTCCACTCCTCTCTTCTGCCGCGGTCACAAGATGCTGCGGGCGGTCCGTCAGCAAACCGATCACATTGTCCGCCCACGTTTCGTATCCTCTTTCGATCACTTCTTCCGAATACCAGGCGGTATGCCCGGTTTGCAAAATGCGGCCTTCGGCGACGAGACGATCGGCCGCGGCTGTACCGGCCAGCGAGAAGCGGTCATCGACGGCGTAGCCCTTCAAATATCCCGCTTCGATCGAGGCGACAACGGCGGCATCGTCGACAAGCGCCGAGCGCGAGACGTTGATCAAATACGAGCCCGGCTTCATTTGGCGCAGCTGGGATTGGCCGAAATGATGGGCACCTTTCCATTTGGACGGATAGTGCAGCGACACGACGTCGGAGGAAGCAAGCAGCTCCTCAAGCGACACCTTCGTCACCCCGGCGCCGCGATCCGCGATCGGATCATAACCGACGACGCGCATCCCGAACGCCTGGGCAAGTTCGGAGACATAGCGGCCGATACGGCCGAGACCGATGAGCCCGATCGTCCTGCCGCGAAGCTCCCAGCCTTTCACCGATGTGCCGAACGGCACGCGGCCCCTTACGCGGTCCTGGCTCAGATGTATGCGGCGCGACATCGTCAGCAGCATGCCGATCGTATGCTCGGCGACCGAGACGGTCGAATACTCCGGGAGGTTGGAGAGCTTAATGCCCCTCTCCTCCAGCAATTCGACATCGATATAATCGACGCCGGTCGCAAAGACGGCAATTCCCCGCAGCTTCGGCAGCTGCTCGATCCATGAAGCGTCAATGGAAGGAACGGAGCGCGGCGTCAGCCCCGCAACATCGGCATCCATCAGCAGTGCGGCGAGCTCGGCCGGAGGAATCGGCTCCAGCGATTTGATATAGGTGATTTGCCCAGCCCGTTCCAGCCGTGCAGCCTGCTCGGGCGTAAAGTTTCCGCGTCCCATTGCGGTGATCAGCACTGCTTTTTTACTCATATACGACAGCTCCCTTGGTTAACGGAATATGAACCCTTCCAACGCCAGACCAAGTCGTCATCCTCTCCGCATGCCGATCGCCTCATCAGCAGAGCGGGCGGTTGATTTTACCTGTCAACTGGTGAACATTACCGCTACTTCGTATAAATGTCTCATTATATCGGAATATCGGATATCGGCCTCTTTCACCGGATCCTCTCTTCCAGTTTGCCCGGTGTTGGGTAACCGATGGCCTCTGAAAGATTGACTCTAAAACTTTTATTTTGCTCTTATTTTTTATGTCCAAATGTATAATTTTATCCATTATATCACAGTAAGCGTTATCATTTTGCTCCAATTCACAATTTAGACACTTAATTGTTGACGGCTGAATGATTCCGGGTGTAAGATTGCAATGGTTGATTCATCGGTAACTAATAGTAACCATAGATTTATTCGTAGACCGGAATGACGGCGGCATGGATAACGTTTCCTGCGCGCCGGCTGCATTCTCCTTTTGGTGTGCCGATAGATATATTCTTTTACCGTCAGGATAGGACGGGAGATGTTAGGAGGAACCATCGAAATGGATTCAATGACTTTTGTGTTGTTTGGGGCTACGGGCGATTTGGCCAAACGTAAAATTTACCCCGCTTTGTACAACCTTTTTCTGGACCGGAAACTCCCTCAATCGTTCTCCGTCATCGGCCTTGGCAGAAGAGCCCTCGGCGATGAAGTATTCCAAGGCAACGTGGAACAGTCCCTTCGCGAATTTTCCAGACGTTCGGTATTCGACCCGTCTGATCTGTCCGCCTTTATCAGCGCATTCCGCTACGTACCGCTCGATGTAACGAACCCCGACGATTACCGCAAACTGCTTCAAGTTGTTGAGAAACGCGAACAGGAACTGAACATTCCGCAGAACCGGATGTTCTATTTGTCGGTTGCGCCGGAATTTTTCGATACGATCTCGCTTAACATCAATGAAAGCGGACTTGGCACCGGCAGCGGCTGGAAACGTCTCATTATCGAGAAGCCGTTCGGCCACGATCTGCAGTCCGCACAGGAGCTGAACGAGAAATTAAGCAAAGCGTTCCAGGAAGAAGAAATTTACCGCATTGACCACTACCTCGGCAAGCCGATGGTTCAGAACCTCGAAGCGCTCGTTTTTGCCAACCCTGTCATCGGGGCGCTGTGGAACAACCGCCATATCGCCAACGTTCAGATTACGGCCAGCGAAACGGTCGGCGTTGAAGAGCGTGCCGGCTATTACGACCAATCCGGAGCAATCCGTGATATGTTCCAAAACCATATGCTTCAAGTTCTGATGATGGCCGCAATGAACCGTCCGAGCCGCCTGAACGCTACCGAAATCCGGGAGCAAAAACGCAGCGTGCTCGCTTCCTTGCGCGACTTGCCGAAATCCGAAGTTGCCGGAAGCATCGTCCGCGGCCAATACGGCGCCGGTGTTGTAGGCGGCAAAGAGGTTCCCGCTTACCGGGACGAGCCCGGAATCGGCGCTTCTTCGTTGAACGATACCTTTGTCGCGGCGCGCCTCTGGATTGACGAGCCGCAATGGGAAGGCGTTCCGTTCTACATCCGCACCGGAAAAAGAATCGGCGCCAAGTCGACGCGGGTTGTGGTCGAATTCAAAAACACCGCGAGAGACTTGTACATGACGCGCAATGAATCCACGACGCCAAACCTGCTCGTGATCGAAATCGGGCCGAATGAGCGCGTTTCGTTCTTCTTGAATGGAAAAGACGCCCTTAACGACGGCCAGATCGGAACGCTCAATGTTGATTATTCCGCTAATCTGAGCAACGTTCCGGAAGCGTACGAGCGGTTGATTCACGATGCTCTGCGCGGCGACTCCACCTTCTTTGCCCACTGGAACGAGGTTGAGCTTGCATGGAAATGGGTGCAGCCGGTACTGGAAGCATTCCAGGAAAACCAGGTTCCGCTCCAGTTCTACCCTGCCGGTTCGAACGGTCCTGAAGCGGCGGACAAGCTGCTTGCCGAGAACGGCTTCAAATGGTGGCTGGATGAGAACAAAACGGCTTTGCCTGAGCCTCTCTCCGTTTAATCGGATTCATAGGTATACAATTGCCAAAAAAGGAGAAAACACAAATGACGACGACTACTGCTGCGGTTGAACAATTGGCGGTAACTACAATCCGCACTCTGGCAATCGATGCCGTTAACAGCGCAAACTCCGGACACCCGGGTCTGCCGATGGGCGCCGCCCCTATGGCGTACGCTCTTTGGGCGAATCATCTGAAACATAATCCGGGACATTCCAAATGGTTTGACCGCGACCGCTTCGTGCTGTCGGCCGGCCACGGTTCGAGCTTGCTGTACAGCCTGCTTCACGTGACGGGCTACCAAGTTTCCATCGACGATCTGAAAAACTTCCGGAAGCTGAACAGCAAGACTCCGGGACATCCGGAATTCGGCCACACCGACGGCGTCGAAGCGACGACCGGACCGCTCGGCCAAGGCGTTGCGAACGCGGTCGGCATGGCAATGGCGGAAGCGCACCTTGCGGCGAAGTTTAACCGTGAAGGCCATTCGGTCATCGATCACTACACCTACGCGCTTGTCGGTGACGGCTGTCTGATGGAAGGCGTCGCTTATGAAGCGATGTCGATGGCCGGACATATGAAACTGGGCAAGTTGGTTGTCCTGTACGATTCGAACAGCATCTCGCTGGACGGCGAACTGGACCTTTCGTTCTCCGAAAATATCCAGCAGCGCGCCGCATCGGCGAACTGGCAGTACCTGCGCGTCGAAGACGGCAACGATATCGGAGCGATCACCGCTGCGATCAGCGAAGCGAAACAAAACGAAGATCAGCCGACGCTGATCGAAATCCGCACCATTATCGGCTATGGAAGCCCGAAAGTCGCCGGCACGAACAAAGCGCACGGCAATCCGCTCGGCGAAGAAGAAGCGAAAGCGACTAAGGAAGCTTACGGCTGGCATTACGAGAACTTCACGGTGCCGGAGGAAGTGAAGGCTCACTTTGCGAAGCTGGCGCAAGACGGCGCGGCGAAAGAACAAGCATGGAACGAAGCGTTCGAAGCTTACAAAGCGGCTTATCCTGAGCTCGCTGCGGAGCTGGAAGCGGCTATCAGCGGCAAAGTGCTGCTCGAAGCGAAGGACCTGCTGACGTTTGATTCGTCCAAGTCGATCTCGACTCGCGTCGCCAGCGGCGAAGCGATTAACCATTTTGTGAAAAAAGTACCGGGGATCTTCGGCGGAAGCGCGGATTTGTCGCACTCCACGATGACCGATATCAAGGGCGAGAAAGTATTCGCTACCGAGTCGTTCGCAGGACGCAACGTCTACTTCGGCGTGCGCGAGCATGCGATGGGCGCGGCCGGCAACGGCATGGCGCTGCACGGCGGCGTGAAGCCGTTCGTCAGCACGTTCTTCGTGTTCAACGACTACCTCCGTCCGTCGATCCGCCTTGCGGCGCTGTCGAAGCTCCCGGTTACGTACGTGTTCACGCATGACTCGATTGCGGTCGGCGAAGACGGTCCTACGCATGAGCCGGTTGAGCATCTGGCAGCTCTGCGCG